>CAXEOX010000279.1:0-1566 GCA_963997925.1 uncultured bacterium | reverse complement strand
CGGGGTTTTGGGAGGCGTTATTTCTCACCCATCGGTGCATAAACAGGGGTTCTATCACAAATAGAATCAGCGTGAATATGACCCATACAAGGGTCATGGCATGGATCCACCAGAATCTGGGTTCGGCATACCGGCTCCATGCATCCAGAACATGCAGCATGTAGAAACCAGACAAACCGGTTAGCAGTGTGGTGACTTTTGCCTGCAGGGAGAACCGGGACTCTATCCTTTCAAAGAGAGGAAGCTTCTCTTCGTCCGAGGCCAGGGCTCTGATCGCGGGCAATAACACGGTGGTGACCATGGCCACACCGCCGATCCACAGGACCACGGCCAGAACATGGATAACCCTGGTGAAGACGAACTCATTCATATCAAACCGACGCCCAATCGTTATCGCAGCATATATGGGAGATTAGAGGACTAAATATCAGCGCTGACCTCGTAAGTTTCGCGGGCATGCTGCCCGACTGAAATGCTATCCACATCGCCGGAAGGGGCAGCCGCATCCATCTGGCTTTCCGACTTCCACAAGGTGACGTTCACGGCGTTACCGGTGTCCCGGTCGGTCAGTAAAATCGCACCGATGGAACCCTGCTGCCGCCGGAGGGGAACGGCGGAGTTCAGATAAGTGTGAATCACATCGTCCATTTTGCCTGATTGAACCTGCCGCGTGGTCACCCTTGCATGGGTAGCTTTGCCTAGTTCCAGTTGGAGTCGATCATAGACGCTGACCTCGTAAACTTCCCGGACCGGCGGCCCTCCGGAGATGTGGTCTACAAAGTTGGTGAGCGTCCTTCCCCTCAGGTCGGCTTCGGTTTCCCACAAGCCGATCGTGATGATTTTACCGGCGCTCCGGTCCGCCAGAATAAGCCCACTTTTGAACCCGCTTTGGGTCTGATTCGCAGGTATTGTCGAGTCCCTATACGTCTGGAGCGCTTCGTCCATCCGCCCAGGCGGAATCTGGCGATGATTAAATCCTGCGTACACGGGACTCCTTCTGTGAAGACTTTTTGCCTACCTGAAAAGCAAGCTGCTTCAGGGAAGTAGGCGCCGGAGAATCCCATGTGCGGGGATTAACCGGCGTCTAGGAATACCAGACCGCTGTCGGCGTTGTCGAATCGCTGGGACTTGATTGCGGTATATTCCGGGGAGTTGTACCACTCCTTGGCCTTAGCCATGCTCTCGAACTCGATAACCACCAAGCCTATCGGAGACCAAGTTCCGTCGGCGACTTCGACGTTGGTACCGCCACCAAGAATCTTGCCTCCGTACTGCGCCAACGTCGCACCGGCGGTCTGTTGGTAGGCGGAGAATTTTTCGGGGTCCCTAACGCTTAACGTGGGATCACCCGGCCAACCTAGGCCCGGACCCGGAGACGGTGGCCGACTATGTCTACTTGTGGACCGACGCGGGCGTGGAGGAACCCCGGGCTACGGCCGCAGGTCTAGAGTTCCTGATCCATTACCAGTCTACCGGAGAGAAGCCGACGATAGCAGCGTTGAACAAGTGGGCGCACTCCGAAACCGCGGGTTAGCAACCCCATTGATTGCGGTGGAATGAAAGTGG
>CAXEOX010000278.1:0-1683 GCA_963997925.1 uncultured bacterium | reverse complement strand
CGCGCCAGCACCCGCGCTCCTGCCCGAAATTCGTCGCTGGCCAGTTGATCTTCCGGTGCCCGGTTTTCAACCTCCGGATGGGGGTCCCAACCACAGGAATGGCGGACGCCGCGAAACCGATTGGGGCTGGCCGCCCGTAGGGCTTCCAGCACAGGTTCAACACGGTCACCCAGGTTCAGATTTGCGTGGCCGATGATAGCTGCTGCCGCACGGCCCGGACCGTACAAGCCATTGGCGCTGGCCGCGGCAAGTCCTTGGACGAACTCTACTTCGCCAACGGTCCGCAACTCCTCCGGTCCGTCGGGCCGATACATTGACCTGGCCTCAACGAACACGGTGGAGTGCACATTGTGGCCGCTATTTATATCGGCTGCTAACTCGTGGAGAAGGTACCGGTGGTAAGGGATCCGCTCGGTGCGGAAGTCCCAAAAGTGATGATGTGGGTCGCAGATGGGCATCTCCGGCTCCAGCGTAGCTTCCGGGGCTAGCGCCAACCAGTCATTGCCTCCGTATGGCATGATGAGGCCTCCCTTGCTGTTTTAGGCGATCTTATCATAAGGGCGGACTGAGTCTAACGAGCGGAGGCTTTAGTTCACCTTCATGGTAGGATAGGATCGATTCGCCGTATTGAGGGAGGGAACTAATGGCAGATAAGATACGATTGGGCATCATCGGAGCTAACGTTCACCGGGGATGGGCTCCCCGAGCTCATTTGCCGGCGGTGGTGGCCAGCCCGGAGTTCGAGTTGACCGCGGTTTGCACCACCCGGCAGGAGAGCGCCGAGGAGTCCCGGCAAATGTTCGGAGCAAGACTGGCTTTCGACGACTACCGTAAAATGCTCGCGCATCCCGACATCGACGCCGTTGCCGTGAGCCTAAGGGTGCCAGCCCATTATGAGCCGACTATGGCGGCTATCAATGCAGGCAAGCACGTCTACACCGAGTGGCCCTTGGGGCGAACTACCTCCGAGGCTCAGGAAATGGCCGACCTGGCCCAGGCTAAAGGAGTTCGGAACATGGTAGGACTGCAGTCCCGAGCTAATCCAGCCATCTTGTACGCCAAGGATTTGGTGGAGTCGGGGTATGTGGGCGACGTGATGTCCTGCCATGTTAGCCGGATCAACGGAGGTGTGCTACAGCGGACCTCTGACCGGACTTGGCAACGAGACATTGATCTAGGGGCTAACACCCTTACGATTTCCTGCGGCCACACTATCGACGCCCTGCGCTTTGTCATCGGCGATTTCAGTCACGTTTCTTCAGTGGTGAGCACCCAGGCAAAGGAATGGTATGAGGTTGACACCAAACAGACGGTAGACGTCACTTCGCCGGATAATATCTTGGTCAGCGGCAAGTTGGCCAACGGAGGCGTTGCTTCGGTGCACATCGCTAGCAACCCTTGGGTGGGTAGCGGCTACCGAATGGAGATCTACGGACGCGAAGGGACCCTCATCGCCTCTTCCGAAGGCTCGGCAAACACCAACGCCGTTCGTCTTCAAGGTGTCAGGGAAGGGAACACTCTGGAGGACATGGAGATTCCAGAGAAGTATATCTACGTACTAGAAGGGATGCCCCAGGGGGAGCCTTACAACGTGGGGCAGATGTATTATCAGTTTGGTCAGGCCATCTTATCAGGAACCAGTTGCCAACCCGATTTCAATGAAGCCGTCAAGTTGCACCACTT
>CAXEOX010000277.1:0-1692 GCA_963997925.1 uncultured bacterium | reverse complement strand
ATAAGGCTTCCCTATCTCAACACCGGACCCACATGGCGGCGTCAGTTCCCGCTCCGTGCATAACGGGGTTGACGTCTTGTTTGGCGGGGGAGTCGGCGTCGGCATCTCGTTCAGGGCCTGGGATACGGAGTCCCGAAACAGTGGGTCCGTCATGATGCCTCTGTGTAGCTCTCCCGATTCCAGCCAGCACGCACGTCTGACTTCAGTGCCGTCCTCCATATGGAATGCGATGAAGTAGCGCTGACCATCGTGGTCTCTTCGGCCTTGATCAACGGGAGCCGAGAGCACTATCTTCACCAGGCTTTCTACCATCCCCGGATCCTCGATGGACGCCAACTCAGTTATACCATTTTCAGGACTGTTGATGCCGATGGAACGAACCTTGCCGCGAATGTCCAACAGGTCCGCGCCGGTCCGGGCTGCGGGGCTGGTATCGGCTTCGAACACGGTGACCGTGCCGTCCGAGACTGCGGCGAGGCGGAACCGAGGGGAATACCCGGTTACTTCGTAGATGGCGGTCCCAGGGTCCAGGTAGGCCGCGTCGCCATCTCGGGAACGGTAGCCGCCACCCGCGAAATCTCGAAGCTCAAAGGCGATCCGATACCGTTCTTTGCCCAGCCAGTCTAAGCCAAGCTTTCCCCGGCCCCTATTCGCGATGTAGGTGATTCCTTCAAACTTGACGAAGTTGATCCAGTCGGCGTGCTGCGGAAATGGCAGGTCATCAGCGTTTGCCCCAGCGATGATACGGACCATGATGGCTTTGTCGGCAAGAATCTCATCCAGCCGCTCCGGATCTCCACCCCTCCCATCGTGCCGGCTTATTACTTGCCCGGCACGCCCAATCATCATCTGGGACCCGGACGGCACGTGAGTGACATAGGCAACTTTGCCCTGGGCTTCCGGAGACGGTCCTTTATCGAAGGTGACCACAATTCCGGAATCCAGGTCCAGCCGGTACTCTTTGGGAGCCGTGGGCCCGAGGTCAAGCCGGGGTGCTTCAAAGGAGGTCGAGTCGCATGCGGCCAGGAGGAACAGGGATAGCGAGGCTGCTAAGATAAACAATCTCATTTCTGCATCCTTCCCCCGTGGAACGTTAACTGAGAACACGGCCATCAGTCAACGATGACACCCTGGCTGGAAGCCCGCCCGGGAGTATGCCTCAAGAACCATCTCGGGTCGAAGCGCCGATACTTGCCCTAGCTTCAATTGACTTAAGGGAACACATACCGGTGGAATCCCAAAACAGCTAATTGACCCCGCTGGGTACGGGAAATGCAGTTTTAGACTATTATACGGATGGAGGTTTCTATGGGCGATGTCAATATGGTTTTTGGGAGATACCAATGTGTCGAGTCCGGATCCGGCCTCGACCTTCACACCGGCCATGGATCTCCTCAAGGACGCGGATATCCGATTCTGCAACCTGGAGACCATCGTCGCCGACGCCCAGCACCTCCATCCATACGACCGAAGCCGTCTTCCCAGAACTGAGGAGTGGATGTTCGAATCCTACGTTCGGGCCGGATTCGACGTGATGAACCAGGCGAACAACCCGAATACCTACCACGGGCATGAACCAATCATGCGCAGTTTCGAGGTCCTAGACGCAGCGGGAATCATACATTCGGGAGCCGGACCAAATCTGGCGGAAGCCAGCAAGCCAGCCATAATCGAGCGAAACGGCACCAAGAT
>CAXEOX010000276.1:0-1716 GCA_963997925.1 uncultured bacterium | reverse complement strand
GCAAATCGCAGATGTGGCGGGTCAGCTTCTGGACCGTAGCTTTCCGGGGAAAGCAGTTCTCCATGTTGGCAACCATTGAAATCGAGTTAGAGTTCAGGAGTTGAAGGGTTGGTACAGACCGACAATATACACCGCCTGGTGGTGGCTCCAGGAATACCTCTAAACTCAGATCCCGCCAGGATATGGCGGTCAACATGATGGCAACGACTGCCAGGAGAGAAACCGGTCTGTAAATCACCCCTATTCTATCGGCCAACTGGTCTTGGTGTGAACAGACCGCCTAGTATATTCAACGTCGATAACCTCAACGGAAAGGAGTCCAACTAATGGCTGATGTTCCAATACACTACAAACCGATAACAGAGCTAGCCGGCCTAATTCGGTCCAAGAGCATCTCGCCCGTCGAAGTTACCGCCGAGATTCTCCAACGGATCGGCCAATTAGATGGTCGTTTTAAGAGCTATGCGACTGTAATGACGGAGCACGCAGAACTCGCAGCGAAAAAAGCTGAACAGGAAATCGCCGGCGGTCACTACAGGAGTCTCCTGCATGGGGTGCCCGTCGCTGTGAAAGACCTATGCTTCACCAACGGCGTTCGCACCATGGGCGGCTGCAAGGTTCTTGCCAACCACATCCCCAGTTTCGACTCGACTGTGGTGGCCAGGTTAGAGGCAGCGGGTGCGGTGCTTCTAGGGAAGCTGAACCTTACCGAGGGCGCAATGGGTGGCTACAACCCTGATTTCGACATTCCGGTCAATCCATGGAACCCGGAACGATGGGCCGGCGCGTCGTCTAGTGGATCAGGTGTGGCGACGGCTCTTGGGCTCTGTTTTGGCTCCTTGGGCAGCGATACCGGGGGCTCGATCAGGTTCCCAGCCGCCGCCTGTGGAGTTGTCGGGCTAAAACCTACGTGGGGTCGTGTTAGCCGCTACGGCGTCCTGGCGCTTGCCGAATCCCTTGACCATGTGGGACCCCTCACCCGCAGCTCCGCTGATGCGGGCATCGTGCTTCAAGCTATCGCCGGGCAGGACGACAACGACCCAACTTCACTTCCTGATGCCGTACCGGACATATTGGCCCAGATCGGCGATGGGGTGAAGGGCATTCGAATCGGCTTGGATGAGGGGTACGTTGGAGATGGGGTTGATCCGCAGCTATCCCAAGCGGTCCTTGACGGTGTGAAGGCCCTGGAAGCCCTGGGTGCCCAAATCGTGAACGTCAAGATGCCGGACGTGGATAAGTATTTGCCGGGTTGGCCCGTACTCTGCACGGCAGAAGCGCTAGCGGCCCACAGGGAATTTTATCCATCTAGGCGCGATGACTACGGCCCGTATTTCGGCGGCTGGCTGGACATGGGTGCAAAGTTGACCGGCGCTGACTACGCCGAGGCGAACGTCCTGCGAAATGAGTGCAACGGGCTGGTCCGGCTGGTTTTTCAGGACATTGACGTGCTAGCCTGCCCCTCTACAATCGCTCCGCCGCATCCCGTGACGCTGGAGAGCCTATATGGCCCAAGGGACGAGAATCGTGGAATGGCTTTCCAGCGCTTCACCGTCCCCTACGATTTCAACGGCGCTCCGACCCTGTCCCTTCCTTGTGGTTTGAGTAGTGACGGACTGCCCCTCAGTCTTCAGTTTGTTGGCAAGCATCTGGCGGAGCCGTTACTTTGCCGGATTGGCAATACCTACGAACAAGCTACCAACTGGAACACCCTCC
>CAXEOX010000275.1:0-1838 GCA_963997925.1 uncultured bacterium | reverse complement strand
CCCGGTTGCAGGCCGACTGATGACCTCGCCTCACCTTAAAGGTACGTCTATTTTTCGAACCAGAAATCCGCGATCCACTGGAATCGGTTATAACCTGCTACGCTGTTCCTGTACCCTCTTAGGTAAGGCTGCTGGGCGGTATATTGGAAAGGTGTGTCCAGGAACACGTAAGGGACCTGCTCCATGAAGATCTTTTGGTAGGCCTTCCACCGTTCTTCATACTCTTCCTGGGTCGCGCTTGCCCCTGCCAGTTCCATGGCCGCGTCTAATTCAGCGTTTGCCGATCCTATGGAGTTGCTTGAAGAGGGTCCATAAACGTATAAGTTATGGAACCGCTCCGGAATCTCATGGGCGGGGGCGCTGTAGGAATAGATATCGAAGTCGTATTGAGTAAACGTTCGAGTGCGCCAACTGCCGGATTCCATGGCCACGATACTGGTCTTGATTCCTACTTCAGCTAGTTGGTCTTGGACAATTTCCTGGATGCGACACTGGTACGGATCGCCGGACCGGCAGACGGTGACTGCCTCTACCCCCACCTCGGGGTCGTACCCAGCCTCTTTTATCAGTCGCCTCGCCTTAGTCAGGTCCTGCTTGGGCACATAACTCTGATCCAGAGCGATGTTTTCCATCGACCACCAATATCCGGTGTTGATCTTGCCTTCACCATCATCCAAGATGTCGACGAAGTCCTGTAGGTTCAAGGCAGCCTGCACTGCTTGGCGCATACGAATGTCGTTAAATGGCGGACGCCGATGCTGAAAGCCGATGCCTCGCTGCCGGCTGCCGGGATAACGGTTGGTGATCCACTTGGGATCGTCATATATCGTCTGAGCCTGCCCCCACTCCATGTCTAGGAGTTGGATTCTGTCGGACCGGAATGCGGCCATGCGCGCAGCGGCATCTGGGATGATCAGGTTATTAACCTCGTCTAAATAGGGGCGTCCTTCCCGCCGATAGTCAGGATTCCGCTCGGCATGAATGGATGTGCCCGGGACCCATTTTTTCATGATGAAGGGACCTGTTCCGATAACGGTGCTGTCAGCGTCAAAGTTGGGAGCCTCTTCTACTTCCCTAGGAATTATCTGGCTCCCATCGGACAGACCCATGAACCTCATGATTGCGAAGGCGGGGGAGTTTAACGCCATCCGCACGGTGTACTTATCCGTTGCCTCCAGGCTTTCCAGGGGGCCGTGTAACGTTCGGTAAACATACAGTGGGTCTGGCTGCCGCATGTGCTCAAAGCTCCAGACAACGTCGTCTGCGACCATTTCCCGGCCATTGACTGGCGGAACGTTGTGGAATTTCACGCCCTCATGCAACTTCAGATCATAGGTAACCGGGTCCAACATTGTCCAAGACTCGAGTAAATAAGGGTGAGGGATCAAAGATCCGTATTCAGCCCCCTCTTCTTCAAATAGCCTGACTAAGCTCTCGGTGACGCTCCCGTAGCATATCTCACAGTAGTTCCAACCTCCGCCCTTATGTGGGTCAAGGTTCTCGACGGTGTAAGTTGAACCAATATTCAGCGTGCCACCCATTTTACCTTCCGTACCTGTGGGCGCTGGCGCCGCGGTTGGCCTTGCTACTACAACCTGCTTCTCAACCTCTTTCACCACTTCTTTCTCTACGATTACCTCTTTGGGTACCTCTTTGATGATTTCTTTAATTACCGGGACTTCTTTAATTACCTCTTTCACAACCTCCTTTTCTACCACCACCGGTTCGGCCGATGAACCGCAAGCGACGGTGAATAGCATGACTAACAAAAGAGGAGCGTAAAAAACCGCTTTCTTGTTCCTCAACCACTGATACATCTTGACTTAACCTCCATCGAA
>CAXEOX010000274.1:0-1887 GCA_963997925.1 uncultured bacterium | reverse complement strand
CAATGCGATGATTTCATCCATCTTTCTTTCCTCCGTATTAGATACCTGCCCTAATATAACAAACAGCCCTATATCACGTAACCCGCCGTTGCCCTAACCTATCCCGCACCGTCATGTGCCAAACGTATTCGCCTTTCCGCCGGGAATGGGTCTTTTGTCCCCCAACTCTGGGTAAACCCACTTGTGTATCCAACCCCGGCTAACCCCGAACCTGGCAGCTACCGACGTGACGGTCCCACCACTCCCGGCCCAAGCCCCTCGAATGGCGTCACAAACCGCCCTAAAGTCCACGTTTAGTCCGGGGCGTCCTCCACGTTGGATATACCCTCTTTGGGGGGTATATTTGGGCCATATTGGTCTCCGGTTGGGTCTTTCGGCCTAGGCGGTGCTGAAACTATAGATCGCACTCCTTGAAAATCATAGTATCAATTACATGGATGTCTTAATAATGGGCATACTTGGGATTCTTGTAGCTGCAGGCTCTGTTTATGTTTATTTCCGGTGGCTCGACAGATGACCAGATGCGGCCGATTAAACCGCCTATCGAATTAAGGAAGACATTAGAATCGTTATCTCTCCAAACTCATCAAAATCCGTCCGGCGGTACCTAAGCCCTCAAAAATCCGAGTCGTTAACATAACTTCATGCTTTAATTCGATACTGTGAATGAGGGCGCTTCTGATGGAAACGCATCGTTGGCTTGCCGCCGGCTTGGTTGTTCTAGCGTTCGTTTCATTCCCGTTCCTTCTATTTGCTCTCGGGTTAGGATGGGTCCACCGTTGGATGGAGGTCGGTCTCCGTAAACTGACTTTCAATCGCCGGGGGCTCATATTTCCCGATAAAGGGTCCTTTACTTACCCGGACGTTCAGTCACGACCGTCCGTATCTAGTGGAAGTACTTCGTTTGTTTAGTCCTCTTCAAGCGCCTACTAGCCCTAGTATGGGCCGCGTCCAAGGGGCGCGCAGAACCAGGGTTTGGGAGGTCAGGTCTTTATCTTTGGTCGAAACGCGTGCGTATAAACCTATGCGTTCAAGAGTAGTCGTTATCTACACTTGACCACACATGCACAAACGAGTTTTCACATCCGTCATTGCAGGCGCCGTGCCTTTCGTCATTAGTGCTATCTTCCTCTCCGGTGGACAGTCAGGAGCTGGGATTCTGTGCCTATTGATTGGCATAGCTGCCGCCGTCATTGCGCCTTGTTCCAGGCGCAACCGTCAGCGGATGGCTTTCGCTGGAGCAACACTGGTGTGGATGGGCCTGATCTTCTACCTGTCTTCGCTGACTCAAGCTGAAACTCCCAAGGTCCCGTTGCTGGGCAACTGGCAAAGCCTGGTGGGGCACCTAGCTCTCTACGGGGTATGCGCATCCTTGATCGAAGCCAGTATCTGGGCTTGGGCTTCTGAATTCCGGCTTCGTTGGGCACTAACTGCCGCTGCAACCGCAGCTTCGTACGGCGTCTCTGACGAGTATCATCAGTCGTTTGTTGCTGGTCGGCACGGGACCGTTGAAGACGTGTTGGTGAATACTGTCGCGGCGGTAGCGGCCGCAGTCGTTTTGTGGTTTTTCGGGAGGCGTTGGGAGCGCCGCACCAAGAACACCACAATCTTTCAGCCAGGGGGGGCGTCGCTCTGCCCATAAACTCCACCTGCGAAAGAAAGTCAGGCGCTATGTGAGTCGTCCGCCGGATCTGTACGGTTCATCGCCCAATCTAGCCAACGTTCAAATGCTTCAGGTTCTGCCAAATGGTCTATGAGCCGCCGCAATTCTTTTTCCGTCTTTGGTGGCCGGCCCAGGGGAAGGGCTTGTCCAGAGACTCGGGCAACGCCGGATCTACCGGGATGCTCACTCCCAGTGCTATCATCATCCTTTCCCGACGCGGTACC
>CAXEOX010000273.1:0-1913 GCA_963997925.1 uncultured bacterium | reverse complement strand
CGAAGCTAAAATTAGTCACCGGGTTTTCAATGGGTGGATTGCAGTCATTCCACTGGGCGGCGATGTATCCGGACATGGTGGAAAACGTCGTACCGATTTGCTGTTCCGCTAAGTGTTCGGGACATAACTGGCTGTTTCTTGAAAGCCTTGCTGTTGCGTTGGAGGCCGATCATGTATTCGATTCCGGTCGATACACGGAATATCCTGAAGCCGGGATGAACGCATTCTGTGCAATCTACGCTGCTTGGGCGTTTTCACAGGAGTTTTTCAGGCAAGAAGGATTTAAGAATCTAGGGCTCGAATCCCACAAAGAAATGGGATCACTTCTCGCCCAGGTCTTCGTTCCACAAGACCCCAACGACCTGCTCGTTAGAACTAGGGCCTGGCAGAACGCGGATATAAGTGACAATCCAAAGTACAACGGCAACTTAGAAGCCGCGCTTGCGGGCATAACGGCTAGAGCTATCGTTATGCCGGCATCTACGGACCAGTATTTCTGGTCGGACGATAACAAAGACGAGGTCGGCGGGATGCCCAACGCTGAATTCAGGGAAATAACCAGCATCTGGGGCCACGTCGCCGGAATGGGGATGGACCCCGCAGATAGAGAATTTATCGACGACGCCATCAGAGAGTTGATCGGTTGATCCACATCGGTTCGTACCGATACATTATATTTTGGACGATATGCCCAAGATAGGCTATCTAGCCAACAAAAGGGATTGAGCCTTGGGACAATGGTACAAATACTTCTGCAGTCAGTGTGATTACGAAGCAACGGTGAGTGGCGGCGCCGACAAATAGAAGCCTTTCGACCCGGCGTAATCCTGGGGGCAGGTTTAACCTCCATGAACCGAGTCGATAACGCAGATTTATACCATTAATATTCGGAGGGCAGCTATATAGTCTGCCAGTAACGGCGCCCTTCGGCCCGCACAACCTTTCCAAAGCCGCTGCTATGGCAGATGGCCATGGTGGCATTCTCCGCCTCGGCACGCTCCACCATCCGTCCTCTGGTCTGAATCGCCAAGACGGGATCGTAATCGAAGATAAAGGCCCAGTCGGTTTCTGTAACCTGAGCCGGGTTATGGAAAACATCTCCCATAATTAGCGCCCTCTCCCCGCCGGACACTATGACCAAGCTCATAGATCCCGGCGTGTGACCGGGCGTGGGAATGGCGGTGATTTCGCTGGTCAGGGTGCTCTCGCCGATCAAAAGGTCCAGCACCCCAGCTTTCTCCAAGGGTCCGATGGTTTCTTCCCAATACGAGAACCCGAAAATCTGCTCATCATGCGGTGTCTTGAAGGCGCCCACGTCGGCTTCGTTGGCCACGTACCGGGCTCTAGGAAAGCTGGGCGAGTTATTGGTCCCACCGCTGGTATTCCAGCCCACATGATCCGGATGAAGGTGGGTTAGGAACACGGTGTTCACGTCGTCGGGTTTCAACCCTGCGGCGGATAGTTCGGCCAGTAAGTGCCCGTCATTGCCACCGCCAAAGGCCGCCACGGTTCCCGGATTAGTAGCGTTGCTCCCCAGGCCAGTGTCAACCAAGATCGTTTGGCCTTGAGAGCGAATCAAGTAGCATTCGAAAGGGAGGCTCAGGTGGTCGATTCCGTTAAATGCCTCGGGGTAACGCTGTTGGTATTGAGACCAAGAGTCGGCAGGGACATCGGGGAATGTCTGGTCCAAAGGTAAAGCCGACTCGGCGTCATGTAAAACCGTTATGTCTACGTTCCCCACAGAAATTTTGCGGTGCGGCATCGTTATCCTCTTAACCGGGATTTCCCAGATTAAACCAACTTTCCCAGATATAGCTCCCTCTGGGTTGCCCTGAACTATAATCACCAATCTCAAGGACGTCAAATGCGGCCTGATTCGCTCAAATCCCCGGCTTTCATAGGGCAACCACTGT
>CAXEOX010000272.1:0-1920 GCA_963997925.1 uncultured bacterium | reverse complement strand
TCTTCGCGAGTGATGTTGAAGAACCTTCGCGCCGCTCCGATGGGGATCCATCCTAATTCGGTGACAAGCGCATCCAACATCAAGATGGCAATCTCCACCGTCAACAGACCCGGTATCAACCACCAAAGCATCTTGTCTTGGTCAATCTTTATCAGCCAGGACACCTCTTCGCATAAAGGCCATCAGGTGGTTCCCAAGTCGAACCGGTTTCTTGAACACATAGGTTATTGGATGGCGCTGACTATAATATTGCGCCCAAAGTGCGTCAACCGCACTCTGCCTCACCGCATCGACCGGCTCCTATGAGCCAGCCATCTTCCGGATAGGCGTAAATTTGCAGACTGCGTATCCCTAGTCCCAGAGTCTTCGTTCCAGGCCAGCCTGTTCGGAGTAGCTGCTATAATCGGGCTTCCGATCAGTTATTAGTTAGCGAGGGAGCCACCGATGACTTTTTGTCCGACATGCGGGGCCAAGCTTGGTACAAAGATGGACGGGGGCCGGGAACGTCCCGCCTGTCTCGTTGATGGATGCGGGTTCACCTACTACGGGAATCACTCCATCGGTTGCGGCGGCGTGGTCATCCGCGACAACAAGGCGCTCCTGATCCAGCGGGGTATCAACCCTAACAGAGGGGCCTGGCAGATCCCAGGTGGCTACGTGGAGGCCGACGAAGAGATTCTCCCGGCGGTGGAGAGGGAAGTGCTGGAGGAATCCGGCATCGTGGCCCGGGTCAAGGATGTGGTGGGCATACGCCACGCCACCTCAGCGCCCAACTCCAACGTGTACGTGGTCTTCCGCCTTGAGCCGCTATCAGGCGAGCCCAAGTTCGACGGCGACGAAACCATCGGCGCCGGTTACTTCAGTTGGGAAGAGATAGAGAACATGGAGGGCGTCCAGGGATTCTCCCTATGGTCCATCCGCCGGGCCTTGGACACGCCCGAAGGCGCAGGGCTGATGCTCCACGAAAGCGACCTCACCCGCCAGCGTCCAGGGTGGACCCTCTTTGGCGTGAACGAAGCCAATCACTCAGCGTAGGGATATGCCCCACCTATTACTAGGTCTTCGCCCCGAAACTCAGATGGACTAGTCCCGTTCGTGGTGAGCCCTTCGGCTTCGCTCAGGACAGTCCTATCGAACCACTCTTTCGGGGGAAGACCCTTCGACAAGCTCGGGGTGAACGTAAGTTCCTAACGGTTATCTGCCTAATCCGGAACTAGATAGGCCAGCCACCCTCGGAAATATCTACCCGGTAGCCCTCTCCGTCACGGATCCAGCTCTCGGCGATGGCCCCGTAGGTATTGGTTTGGGCGGTAGTATTCGCTGTCTCTTCGATACCTGAGACGCTTTCCACCACGAACCCAAAATGGTTGATGCCCCAGGGGATGTCCGGATTGTGAATCAGGGCAACGCCGACAAAGCCGTCGGAAAGATAAACGGTCCCGTTGGGGCCGCGTTCCTTTTCTTCCATACCAAACACGGTCTTATAGTACTCAGCTTCCGCGTCCCGGTCCTGAACGTTCATAGCAACGTGACGAATCCGCGGTCTTTCCATCAGATGGCCTCCTTAATATTTGGGCACTCCGTGAACTCTACGGATACCGATTCTACACCAATCAGAGATTTCCGGCCTCGCCACCGATGAGACTGCTTAATAACCCGATGACCGATGGTGTTGAGGCTACTCCTTTGACTCGCCCAGGGACTTTAGGCGTCAGTGAAGATTCCGAATACCGCTCCTTGAGGGTCCTGAATCACCGCGAATCTCCCGATGCCTGGAATCTCTGTCCCAGGGACCAATATGGTAGCGCCTAGGGAATCGGCCTTGCTGGTAGTGTCGTCGACGTTGGCGACGCCGAAGTACACCCCCCAGTGGGGCGGTACCGGTCCCATCTCCTCGGTGATTTGCATCACGCCAGCAAC
>CAXEOX010000271.1:0-1933 GCA_963997925.1 uncultured bacterium | reverse complement strand
CGGTTGGTTACCTTGCAACCCATGGTTTCGGTGTAGAACTTGAAAGACCTTTCGAAGTCGGATACTAAGATCCCGATGTGGCCAACGCGTTTTACTTGGATTCCCATGGCGGATTCCTCCTTACGTTACTAGTTGTGTATGATACTCTCCCGGTTACTCGTCCACCAGCCTCCCGCTGGCATGGAAGTCAATCGCGGACGCCGTCGCGAACCGCGACGGAAGATAGATCTCCATCTCTGGTGATATTGGGCCACAGCCGGCCCGAATATACTCCGTGACGATGCGTCCGGTGATGGGACCTAAGTGGATACCTTTGGTGGAATGACCGGTGGCCAACACGATTCCTTCTACTCCCGGCACGGGCCCGATGATAGGCATACGATCCGGGCTGAGGGGCCGGGAGCCAGCAAGTTGTTCAACCAACTCCGCCGACTCTAACCCCGGCAGAACGTCTATGGCCCTTTGTAACAGTTCGAGTTTGGCGGTTTCAGTGGGGACGCTGTCGTACTCTTCACCCAAGAACAGGTTATTCTGGTCGTAGTCCCGGCCTCCGGTACTGCCCACACTGAGTACTCCGTCAAGCCTGCTAATCATGTGGCCGCGCTTGGGAGAGCTTATCAACACCGGCAATGGGGGGCCATCGAAGCGCAGAATCAAGCGCTCTCCCTTTAAAGGCCGGACAGGAATGGGGAAATTAAGGGCATCTCCGAAGGACGAACTCCAGGTGCCTGCCGCCATCACTACCGTACCGCACTCGATGTCGCCGGTGGCGGTGCGCACCCCCGTTACCCGGGAACTGTCGCCTAAAAATCCGGTGACTGGCCGGAGTTGCAACTCCGCTCCCCGTTTCTCAGCCGCCTGCGCCAGCGCAAGAGTCAAGCGATAGCTGTCCAACTGGGCCGACTCGTCCTCGTAGGCAGCGCCCCGTATCTGCCGTGTAAGACGTGGCTCCACCTCGTGGACTTCATCTGGGCCTATCCATTTAACCCGAACCAGGTCCTGCTGCCACGACATGAGATCTTTTATGAGGGTCTCTTCTTCCTCTTCCAGAGCCAGCCTCAATGACGGGCGTCTCTGATATAAGAGATCGATGCCTGTCGTTTCTTCCAGGTCTTTCACTACGTCGGGGAATTCCCTGTAGGCGGCCAGGGCGGTTTCAAAGGACGGACCCTGGGAGAACTCCGCCCCCAGAAGGCTTAGGAATCCTGTGGCGTGGGTGGACGCGCCGCTGCCGATACCATCACGCTCCACCAGCTTAACTTTTACGCCCTGGCGTGAAAGATAGTAGGCGACCGAGCATCCGACGACCCCGGCGCCTACCACTACTACATCAGCCGTTTCGGCCATTGGCACAATCCCCCGTTAGAAACTAAGCTCATGGTTGGGATGGTCTAAGGGTTTCGTTAATCGTCAGCGCTGACCGCCGCCACTTCCGTATCCTGGAAGCGCTTCCCGGTGGCGGGGTCAACCTCGAAGGGACTGTTAAGTTCCAGTTCTTTGCCCATCTCCCGCACCGCCGGGATAACTTCCTCACCCATCAGTCGAAGACTGCGCATCGAGTCTTCATGGCTCATGGCTCCGTCGCCGTCCCAAAAGAAGATGCTTCCCGGCCGTAGGTACTCCAGGACGTGGCGAATCTTGGGCAGGACAGTCTTTGGCGTACCAGTGATTATAGTGTGGTCGGCTACCTGTTCTTCGAAGGGGCGCCGGTTGGTTCCGAACCTTCCTCTGGGACCGAATGACGCCGCTGCCAATCGCCGCGAGGTGCGCGACGTATGGCCCGGAAGGTTCATGATTGCCGGGTTGATTTGTCCCTCATTGCCAGCCAAGAAGGGATTGCTCACACCCGAGAGATATTTCCTGCCCACTTCCTCGGCCTTCTCTTCCGTCTCGTCGACATGAACCTTCCATAGATAGGAGACGTTCTGAGTAC
>CAXEOX010000270.1:0-1952 GCA_963997925.1 uncultured bacterium | reverse complement strand
CTCTGTGTCTCTGTGGCTAAAATACTTACTCCGCTCCCAAGTCTCGAGCAGTCTGCGCTATCACCTTGTCGAAGACGGAAACGATCTCGTCGATCTCTCCAGAGGTGACGCAGAGGGGTGGGGCGATGTTCATGCCGTCTCCGCCCCGCAGGAGGATTCCGTTGTCGGAAAAGCCTTGGGTGAGCCTCGCTGACAGGCCTGCCTCGGCGGGGAAGGGCTCCTTGGTCTGGCGGTCTTTGACGATGTCGAGCCCACAGAGCAACCCCAGTCCACGAACGTCGCCGATTATTTGGTGCTTCTCCTTCAGTTCTTCCAGACCGTCCAAGAGATACCGGCCCATGCGAGCCGAGTTCTCCACCATCCCCTCGTTTTCCATAATCTCGATATTCTTGAGCGAAGCCGCCGCCGCCACCGGGTGTCCACCAAATGTGATGACATGCTTGAACGCAGCCTGTGGGCTACCCACGAAAACGTCGGCGATGGGCTTGCGCAGGATTGTGCCACCCATGGGGATATAGCCGCTGGTGATGCCCTTGGCCACCGTCATGATGTCCGGGGTAACGCCCCAGTGCTCGCAGGCGAACATCTTGCCGGTGCGCCCGAAGCCGGTGATGACTTCATCGGCGATGAGCAAGCAACCGTAGCGGTCGCATATCTCCCGCAGCATCGGCCAGTAGTTAGGTCCGGGCACCACCGCTCCATAGGGGCTGGAAACTGGCTCGGCGACCACTGCAGCCACCGTGTCCGGACCCTGGAACTTGATGATTTCCTCAATGGCGTTGGCGCAACGCTCGGCGCACTCCTCAGGGGTTGTTCCCCCGTATTCACAGCGATAGGGATGGGGCTGGGGCCCATGGAAGAAACCGGGCATCATAGGTTCAAAATCCTGCTTGGGGAAACCCGGCGTGCCTCCCAAGGACAGAGCGGCCATAGTCGCCCCATGATAGGAGCCTTTCCTGCTGATGAACTTGTACCGGGTCGGCTCACCGATTCGCTTGAAGTAGGCTCTGGTCAACTTTATGGCAGTCTCCACCGACTCTGAGCCACCGCTGGTGAAGAAACACCGCGACAGATCGCCCGGCATGATGCTGGCAATCTTTTCCGCTAGGCGTACCGCAGGCTCGTTGGTGGTGCCCAAGGGCATGTAAGTCAGCTTGAGCATCTGGGCGTAGGCGGCATCGGCAATCTCGTGACGCCCATACCCAACGTTCTTCAGCCACAAGCCGGACATAGCGTCGATGTAGCTGTTGCCCCGTGCGTCGGTGACGTGAACCCCTTTACCTTCGACGAATATCTGGGGTTCGCCCTTCTCCGCCATGTCGCTGGGTTCCCTCAGGTACACCCATAGGTGCTCTAGGGCCGACTCTGTCAGCGCGTCTACTTCCGGTCCAGAATGGGTTGCCATGGTTTCTCCTTTTCTTAGCTATCAGCTTTCAGCAATCAGCAGTTTAATTCGACGGGTTACCCCGATTCTTTAATCAAATCCTGAATTCGCCGTTTAATCTCGTCATATAGGGGGCGGGCCGAATCTGGGTCCATGCCGCGGGTGTCTTCGATGGTCCACACGACAACTTTGTCGCTGTTTCGGAGATAGTTCGGCCAATTATCGTCATCGGCCATCACGACGACTTTATCAGCTTCTTGGACCATTTCCGGGGTTAACTGGTCTCGCAAGCTCTCGGAAATGTCTACCCCTTGCTCATTCATATAGGTGATTGCCGAGCTGCCCCCGTCTTTCAAGCGCCTGCTTGCCGGCTTTGTCCTTTCGACTATCGCATCGGCCACGGTTCCGGCGCTTATGGCAGGTTCACGGGAAAGTTGGTTGAACAAAGCCTCGGCTACCTGGCTTCTGCCCACATTGGCGTTACATACGAAGAGGACTTTCATAGTTGGGGCAGCACCTCACGGGCCAGCATCTCCATGTCGGGCAACATTTGGTCCGGGTCTCTGGT
>CAXEOX010000269.1:0-1994 GCA_963997925.1 uncultured bacterium | reverse complement strand
GTGACCCTCGGGATCTTGGTCTTCGTTCCTGGGCCCACGGTTGCACACTTCCGGCCCCAGGTCTTCTGGCTTCACTGTTCTGGCCTCCCTTTTTGCTAACAAACATGTTAGCACCGGGCAACACCACAGACACAAATGGCCGAAGATGGGCCGGACTGGGTGTTCTAAAAAGGTATCTGGTAATATAGAACAATATACATGCCCCAGGGAATAAGCGTACCCTAGGTAATGGAATCAGATCAGGGAAACGCCTAGCCCGCCCTCCTAGCCCCATCTCTCGTGATGCCCCTCCCGGCCGGAGTTCACCAAGATTTGGCGAGCCGGATAACGCTTCTGTCTCTCTGGTAATCGATTGCGGTTAGAATACCCAACCAGGCCACTCTGACCGCAGATTGGACGTATTTTCTTTTAGTTGAAACTAGCTAGCACACTGAAACAAGCGACCTATCCCTTCGGCATCCTGCGCCAGCGCAACTTCGGGCTGCTCTGGACTTCTATGGCGCTGGCCGGGACAGGGATGCAGATGGAGTCCTTGGCCCTGGGGTGGCTGGTCCTCATCCGGACCGATGACCCATTCCTCGTCGGACTGATTGCGTCAGCTCGCATGGCCCTCAACTTCCTAGCCTTGTTCTCCGGAGCCATCGCCGACCGGATGCCCCGTCAACGGTTGTTGGCTGCCGTCATGTTTGGCATGAGCCTTCTGGGATTGGGGATGCTGACTTTGCTCCTCAGTGGGCGACTGGAAACCTGGCACCTCTTCGCATTGGTGTTGGCCGGAGGAATGATTCGATTGTTCCAGATGCCATCGGCCCAAGCCCTTGTTGCCGACATCCTACCCGAAGACCGCCTTTCCACCGGCGCGGCTTTAACCACCATGGGGATGAACCTTAATACCATCGTCGGCCCTCTGATAGGAGGATTCCTTTTCCAAGCAGCCGGACCAAAAGGAGTCTATGTCGTTATCGCCTCCCTGTACCTTTTCGCAGGGATATTCGCCCTGTCGATCCAGACCATCCAGACAACGTCTAAATCCCGGGAGGAATCCGTTCTCCGATCGATGTTGGACGGGCTTAAATACGTCAAGGGGCAACAGGTGTTGTGGTCGGTTCTAGTGCTGGCCGTGATACTTAATTTCACCGGATGGCCGTTACACACGTCTCTGATGCCCGTCTTCGCCAGAGACGTTTTGGGGAGAGACTCTGCGGGACTGGGAATGTTGATGGCGGCCTTCGGGATCGGATCGCTGATAGGATCCACCGGCTTGGCCTCGGTCCGCAATCTACAGCACGCCGGCAAGCTGTTGATTCTATCCGTATTTGTGTGGCACGGCCTGATGTTTATCTTCGCTGCGTCCCATTCGTTCTACATGTCGATGGGCATCCTTTTATTTATCGGCGCAGCATTCTCTTCGAGCCAGGTGTCCATGCTGACGGTAATTTTGAGGACCACGATGCCCGAGTTCCGAGGCCGCATCATGGGGCTTCGTCAGCTGGCGATCTACTCGTTCACCTTCGGCAGCATGAACTCCGGGTTCATCGCAAGCAACTGGAGTGCTTCCTTGGCGGCGAACTTCAACGGGGCCGTGGGCATCGGGCTGACTGCGATCCTGGCCCTTCTTTCCCCCAAACTCCGCCGCGCGTAGAGCACGGCGGCGCTTGCCTCCACCTAGTTGACCAGGTAAAGAACCGGGTAGATGAACACCCAGGCCACGTCCACGAAGTGCCAGTATTTGACCGACCCTTCACCCCCCAAGTAGTTCCCCTTCCCGAAGCGCCCATTCCTGACCATTCCGTAGATGACGGCCAGGGCAATCAGCCCACTGATAACGTGAAAGGCGTGGATCCCGGTCATGGTGAAGAAGAGGGTGCCTAAGCCGGTGCTGGGCGGTCCAAGGGCCCCACCGGACCCTTCGCTACATCCGCTCTATGATCTGGCTATCCGTTAGGCCGATGGCCGCCATTTCGATATGAATGACCTATGGCCCCCCTTCTGTA
>CAXEOX010000268.1:0-2039 GCA_963997925.1 uncultured bacterium | reverse complement strand
AGGGTCTACCGCAGCCCGTTCTGGTGACCCGTAGTAAGCCGTTTGCTTGTCCTCCCAGTCTTCGGGTCCATCATAGGACACTATCCACACGAATTCGTTCCGTTCTCTGATAACCCAGGCCTTGGGGATGGTGAAACCGAACTGGTAGTGCAGCGGGTATACAAACTTCTTCCAGCCCTCTACAAAGTCATCCAGTTTTCCGCGATTGATGGTATAGATCCGCAATTGTGAAATCATTTCCGTTTTCCTTCTCCATTTGTGCTATCTTCCTTTGACCCGGGTCACTGCCTGCGACGTGGCGGTCCGTGCTAAATTCACATGCTCCAGGCCCTCCTCGAAAGTGATGTAGCGTCCTAAAAAAGCCGAACTGATGATGCTAACACTATATGTCAAAGAATAGCGTGGAGGCTACGAACTTGAGGTCGGGGACCCTGGGTTTGATGTAGGGGCCGGTGTTACAATCGCCAGCGGTTAACCAGCCCCGAATTGGGAGACATGATATGCGATTGGAAGTCAAAGTAGCATTGATTTCTGGAGCGGCCAGCGGAGTTGAAACAGAACGGGCGGGGTACGACGCCCCGCTCAACGCCGGGGGAGCACACCTACAATGCGCAGTCGCTCTCGTACAAAGGCAGGCTCTAATGGTGGGGGAGTTATGCGAATAGCAATCATGGGCGCGGGTGGCATTGGAGGATGTTACGGGGGGCTGTTGGCCCAGGCCGGATTTGACGTCACTCTGATTACCCGGGGCGCTCATCTCGAGGCTATAACCGAAAAAGGACTCCAGTTGGTTCAGCCGGAAGGTGACTTCACGGTGGATGTTGCCGCCACCAGAGATCCATCTCTGGTGGGCCCTGTGGACCTGGTCATATTCTCCGTGAAAGCCCACCAGAATTTGATAGCGGTCCCGCTCATCAAGCCACTGGTCGGGGGCGACACCACGGTCCTGACGATACAGAACGGCGTGGAAAGCGCCGACGAGATAGGGCAAGAATACGGCGCTGAGCGTGTGCTGCCCGGCTCCGCCTATGTGATAAGCAATGTCGTCTCACCTGGGGTGGTCAAGCAGCAAAGTCCGATTCCGCGGGTTGTCTTCGGCGAGTCGAACGGTGAACAGAGCCAACGTGCCATAGCTGTCCGAGACGCCTTCTTAAAGGCGAACATTATGGCAGAACTTTCCCACGATATTTCCAGGGTTCTCTGGTCGAAACTTCTGTACAACTCGCCGGCAAATGGGATGGCCAGCGCCGCCCGACTAAGTCCCAGAAACCTCATCGAATTTCCTGAAGGGGCCTCGATGTTCAAGTTGGCCATCCAAGAAGTGGCCGACGTGGGAACAGCTTCCGGAGTCCAATTTGGAGAAGACGATGTCCAGGAAGCGATGGACCTTATCGCTGCCCGGCCGATGGGAGCCCGCGGTTCGATGCAAGCCGACTTGGAGGCCGGGAGGCCCTTGGAACTGGACGCGATCGTCGGTTCGGTGGGCCGGATCGGCCGCAAAGTGAATGTGCCAACTCCGATATTCGACATGCTTTATACCTTGTTGCTCCCTCACATAGACGGGTCCTAGGAGAATCGCTAGTCACATGAACAAACGCAGCGCAGACGAGACAGCTGCTTGGGCACCGGTAGCTAAGGACATTGGAACCTGATTGCTACTGAGCCCAGGTGCAGTCTGCTGGGCAAACCTCGGATATTGGTATGTTGGTCGGCCGGCTGGTGGAATTAGGCGCCCGGCCAGCTTGATACGGAAGTTTTCTGATGTGTCTCGCGTGTACGACCTTATGACGAAGGAGTGATCTCTGGATGAAAAGGACCAAGATTGAAAGGGTCGAAACCGTCCTCTGGGATCGCTGGCTGCTCATCAGAGTCTACTGCGAAGACGGCACAGTGGGCATCGGGGAAGGGGGCGTCCACGGCTGGCAGCGGCCGACCGAGACCATGATCAAAACTTGTGAACCTTACGGAGCTTCCTCTTGAAATCGGCAACTTGACCAGCCTCAGGGACCTGCATCTCGAATATAACCAGCTTACGGAGC
>CAXEOX010000267.1:0-2087 GCA_963997925.1 uncultured bacterium | reverse complement strand
GCGCCGGTGGAAGATAGCGACCAGGGATTGTCCTGAGAACGCCATACGCCAGGCGGCCCTTAAAGGGTTAGATGAAAACTGAGAAGCAATACGCCGGGATCGGCGATTACGTTGAATCAGACGGACTGCAGAATGCCGAGGCCAGCAAAACGTTTGCCCGACGTTATTGATAACGAACTTGATAACACTATCTGGCACAGCAAGATATTTAGGCGCGAACGCTTGGAGGAAAATATTCTGGCGGTTGGAGTAAATCACGCCTAATAACACCAACTAGAACGACTCGCACCAGACTCAAAAACCGGTGGGGGTGACCCCGTGTCAGTTCGACTCTGACCTTCGGCACCACGTTGTTTAGGCAGGCAACGGCCCCATCAGTGTTGGTGCGGCTGTTCTTGATTTTAGGTCTTTGCCCACGGAGTGCCTAAAACAATATTGTTTAGGCCCCCGCCTTGCCCAGAGCTGCTAAAGCTCCATCCCGGCCCGGGAATGATGGCTTGTGGCAAAGGCCACCGTTCTCGGACTGGTGCTAGGCTTTGGGCGTGGGGTTTTAATTGTATAATCAGCCGTTTGTAGACATGATTTCTCATCGTTGGTAAGGTCGTACCGCCAAGCAACAAAAGAGGGGCAATTATGGACTTTGGACTTTTCGATACATGGAATGCCTTGTTCGCCGGTGGCACAGTTCCCTGGGACCCCGCGTATGATGGCGGGGAACTTCTCGAGTCGGAGACCTACGACAAGAATTTCGAACAGGTCGATATGATCGAGTCTGCAGGCTGGGACTATATCTGGATCGGCGGAAGCCACTTCTCCTCACAAGCGAGCATGAGCCCTCAGGTACTCATGCTATGCGCCGTAATGGCCGCTCGCACCAAGAATCTCAAGATTGGTTCATCCATCCACCGCCCGTTGATGAAGCTGCCCGGGGAGCAACTGTCGGAAAGGGCTCTTCCCCACGAGAGGTATACCTTCGACAATCTGATGCTGGACGACCCCTTCCAGACCGCGGAGCAGGTGGCCATCATAGACCAAGTCAGCCATGGCCGGTTCATCTATGGGGCGGGAGCGCGGTCTCGCGGTTCTGAAGAACGCCGGGATTACTTCTTTGAGTTCCTGGAGGTGATGAAGCAACTCTGGACGGAGGAGCACTTCTCCGGATTCGAAGGGAAGTACTACAACTACCCCCCATTCTACGAACCGTACCTAGCCATCCCGAAGCCTTACCAGAAGCCCTATCCTCCCATGCTGTTGCCCGTTGATAGCCAGGAGAGCTTTGTGCCAATGGGCACCATGGGCTATCGAATCGCCATCGGGGCAGGAAGCTCGCCGCACAACCTGAGAGGGTCCGCGGTCCTACGGGAAGACGTGAAAAGCTACCGGAAGGCTTGGATGGATGCGGGGCACCCCGGCGACCCGACCACCGTGGTCCGTGTACCCACCCTGCTGGCCGACACCGAAGCGGAGGCCACCCGCCAAACCGAAAATCTCATGAATCTCGCCAAGCGATTTTACTCTGGAAGGCTAGGCATCGGAAGCACCGACGCGGGCGCCGCCAGCCCCGAGGCGACCGAGGAAGTAAACCTGTTTGGGACAGCGGAAGAAGTGGTCGACAAGATTCATGTGCTCCGGGAGCAATTCAACACAGACGAGATTATGTTCGAGATCAACTGGACAGCATCGGTCCCCCGCGAGGTCGTGATGAACACCATGCGGATTCTTACCGACAAGGTAATCCCCGAGTTCAAGTAGCGCAGGGGAACAGTCAAAGGCTACCGCGTGTTCGGCGGCTCGAATCAAGTCCGACGCGCGGTGGGCCGCACCTTACGGTCCCCCGGAGTTTCGACTCATCATCAACATTCTCTGGCGGTTTTGATCTTGCTTTTGATCTCGTTCTTTTCGTGTTCAAGGATACTCATATGTGCTCATAGGCACAAACCTGAGACTAGAAAATAACTATGAACACGCCTGAGCATGATTTCCTACTAACTCTTAATCAGTAGCTCCAAAGCGGCCTGGCGTCGTCCGCAATCTGGCATCACTCTGCATTATTAATCAACAAAATATGGGGCGATACTTACCCGTCC
>CAXEOX010000266.1:0-2098 GCA_963997925.1 uncultured bacterium | reverse complement strand
AAGGGGTCGAAACCCTCTTCGGCCTGGCTGGAGGCCCCATCCAGGACATCATGGGATTCGCCCCGCACTTCGGCGTGCGTCCCATCGGTGTGCGTCATGAACAGGCAGCGGCCTTCTCGGCAGCTGCGTACGGTTTCGTCAAGAATCAGGTCGGCGTGGCAGTGCTGGCGGCGGGACCGGCGGTCAGCAACGGCGTCACCGGCGCCCATGTGGCCTTCGACAACTGCCTGCCCCTGGTGATTCTGGGCGGCTCAGGCAACCAAAGGGGCCGTTACACCGGCACCTTCCAGGAAACCGAAAACGTGCCCATGTACAAAGGCATCACCAAGATGGCGGTGCAGATAGACAGCACCGAGCGGATCCCCGAGTACCTGGCCATGGCCTTCCGTAAGGCCCGGACCGGACGGCCCGGACCGGTCTACATCGATATGCCCTCGGATGTTTTACAGAACGAAGTGGACGAGGAATCCGTCAACTGGCCGAGCAATTACTACACCGACGTTCCGCCTCTGGGCAACCCGGAGCAGGTCAAGCGGGCTGCCGACCTCCTGCTTAACGCCGAGCGCCCCATGATGATTGTAGGTAAGGGCGTACGCTGGTCCGAGCCCAGCGAGGAACTTCGCCAAATGGTAGAGACCCTGGGTATGCCTTACATCCCTTCTCCCATGGGACGAGGCTTCATTCCCGACGACCATCCGATGAACATGAGTGCGGCCCGAAGCGCCATCATGGGAAACTCCGACGTGGTGCTCATCGTCGGTTCCAGGCTTAACTGGATGTTCGGATTCGGACGCCAGTTCGGTGCGGATACCAAGATTATCCACATCGACATCGAAGCTGAGGAGATTGGCTTCAACCGGGCGGCGGAAGTCGGCATCGTCGGCGACGCCAAAGCGGTGCTCCAACAGATACTAACGGAGATGGAAGGTAGGACCGCCGGCGTGGCTGAGCGGGCCGAAGAAGGTCCCTGGCTAACGGCATTGCGAGAGAAGGTGGACAGCAACGCCGAAAGTATGCAATCCCGTCTGACCTCCGACGCCAATCCCATAGTCACTCACCGGCTACTGCATGAAATCAGCCAGGTATTCCCTCGGGATACCATCTTCACGGTGGACGGCCAGCAAACTTTGGCCGCCGGACGCCAAGTACTGCAGAGCCACACCCCGGCCAGCCGTCTCAACTCCGGTTCCAACGGCTGCATGGGCGTGGGGGTTCCCTTCGCGGTGGGCGCAAAACTGGCCCGGCCTGATGCGCCGGTGGTGAGCGTCAATGGTGATTGCGCATTCGGCTTCAACAGCATGGAGATGGAAACGGCGGTGCGTCACGGCGTGCCTATAGTGTTCATCATCAACAACAACTCTGGCATCGTCGGCGGTGCCTTGGAGCGCGGCATGGGTCTGCCCGAAGGCTACGGCGAACGAGTGGCCACCTACACTCCGGACATCCGGTACGACAAAATCATGGAAGCGTTCGGAGGCCACTGCGAAAACGTCACCGAACCCTCGGAGATTAAGGCTGCGCTGGAGCGAGCGTTCCAAGCCACCAAAGAGGGCAAGACAGCCTGCGTCAACGTGATGTCCGAGCACATGGAAGTCGCCCCGCCCCGTGACGGCCGGGCCGGCTCCTTGATGGGCTACGACCGCTAGCAAAAACCGGGAACTCATTGATACTAATAAAGAAGGGGCACGGTTAATCGTGCCCCTTCTTTATTTCAATCGCCCATCTGTGTCTGGATCAGGAAAAGTATTGAAACCCACCTGGTTCGCCCTAATCGGTAGAGTCCGTATCCGCACAGGGTCCACCCGTGGCGGAATCGATTGGTAAACGCTCTTCCAGCAGAGCAATGATTCTCTTGTTCTGCTCCTGTGTCCTGTGTAGGCGTTCAGCGATGATGGGGCACTTTTAAGGGGAGAAAAACATGAGGGTGGTGGTGGGTTTGGACTCCTGGTGTTGGGTATGAATCATCCACATCAAGAAAGGAGCCAGAAGTGTCTCAGAACAACATCGACAAGGCGAAGCCGCAGAGACCAAGACTCAAGAGGACAAGACTTTCATCCGGCAAGTCAGATCCGCGACCCGTAGGAAGTACGCCCCGGAA
>CAXEOX010000265.1:0-2111 GCA_963997925.1 uncultured bacterium | reverse complement strand
CGAGTCGGATACGGGCACATCCCTAGTTTGCCGGTACACCGGTGGGAGCCAGTATGACCATCCGGACAAGCACGCTGAGTTTGCTCCCTTCGAATACAGCAGGTCTTAACTACCAAAGGCTCCTCGTGCGTTTGCGCCATCGCCTGTTCGCGGGTACAATCTAGACTCCTAGGCTCAATAGCTCAATTTGCTCTCCTATGCGACTCCATTTGTTGGACTAACTATTCGGACTTTGCCGGTCTACCATTACACAACACAGGATAAATGCGGCCCGTAGAAAGGTACGATCTTTGGGACCCATATACTGGGTTAGGCCCGGTACACACCCTGCCTGATACCGACTGTAGTCGGCGGGAATAAACATAATAGGAGAAAGCAAATATGGTACAGACACATACTCCATACCGAGTCAAAGGGGTCTTTCTAGAGACCTGTAACTGCGATGCCGGCTGCAATTGCAACTTCGGCGGATTTCCGGACCACGGTCCTTGCGAAGCTCTGGTTGGGATTATGGTTAACGAAGGAACCTTTGGTGACACCGACCTGTCCGGCGTAAAGGTCGTTTTGGCCGTTAAGTGGCCCAAGGCGATTCATGAAGGCAATGGGGCCGCCGCTGTGTTCATCGATGAGTCGGCAAGCGAAGCTCAGGTGACCGGCATAGCGACGATTCTCACCGGCCAAGCAGGCGGAATGCCTTGGGAATTGTTGGCCAGTACGCTTACATCACTGGACGGCCCTCATCTGAAGCAGATTAAGATGAATGTCAACGGCCGCAATAGCAGCTTCAGCATCGACGGCATCCTAGAAGCCCAGCTCACTCCTTTGAAGAACCCAGTGACCGGCGATGATAATGAGGTCCATATCGTTTTCCCCGGCGGCGGACTGATCTGGGACGATGGCGACACCGCCACCACCTCGGCTATGAAGGTCGACCAAGGAGATATCAAATTCGACTATGCAGGCCAGAGCGCCTTCTTCGCTCCTATAGAATGGACCAACCAGTAAGGTTTTCGCTACATTAGAACTCGCATACACTTTAGGAGGCTGCACTACGGTGCGGCCTCTTCTCGCTCAGGCGTCAGCGGAACCAAGATTTAATATCCACATGCAAACATCCACACCCATAGAATCTGTATTAAAACGCGACCGGGCCGTGGTGGTTGCCGGCGCTGCTGGCGTCACCATCTTGGCCTGGGCATACCTGGTATACCTGGCCCAGTCCATGAGCGGTATGGGTTCGGGCATGGCCATGGCCCAACTCGAATCCTGGAATGCCACCGATTTCGGGGTCATGTTCCTCATGTGGTGGATCATGATGATTGGGATGATGGTGCCCAGCGCTGCGCCTATGATTCTCCTGTTTGCCACGGTGAATCGCCGACGCCGGGAACAGCAGGGTCCCTACGTGCCCACCGCCATATTCCTGACGGGATACCTGATGATATGGGGTGGGTTTGCTGCCGTGGCCACGGTGGGCAATTGGGCCTTGCACGTAAATTCACTGCTGTCGTCCATGATGGGGGAAAGCACCAGCGCTTATCTGGGAGGCGGTCTTCTCATAACAGCCGGGGTGTTCCAGTGGAGCCGTCTCAAATACGTTTGCCTAAGCCACTGCCGCTCCCCCATGTCTTTCTTGATGAGCGACTGGAAAGAAGGCGCACGCGGCGCACTAAAGATGGGTCTACGTCACGGGACATACTGCGTAGGTTGTTGCTGGGTGTTGATGGCCCTGCTCTTTGTGCTGGGGGTGATGAACCTGGTGTGGATCGCAACTCTGGCAGCCTTCGTGCTTCTGGAGAAGGTAGTGCCAGCGGGGCAACGGCTCAGTAAAGTGACGGGTCTGCTGTTGATTGGATGGGGGGTCGTGGTGGCGGCCCGGATTCTGGGCTAGCTGCTCGATTATCTGCTACCTGGTTGTCTGCCCGGACAAGCGCCTTGCTCAACTGTCCTTCGACAAGCTCAGGACGAACGGAGTTCAACCTAGTTCCGTCCGTGGTGAGATTCAGGCTCCGTTCTTGGTGTATATCTTGGCTCCCTTCGTGGTGAAATCCCTGCTCCGTTCGTGGTGACGACGTGTACGCAATAGCACTTCCTCGATTCACCTTGAGTGT
>CAXEOX010000264.1:0-2139 GCA_963997925.1 uncultured bacterium | reverse complement strand
GATAGCCTCCTTGCGGTCCACATCGATGAACTGGGTGTTAATGGGTAGACTAGGGTTATATTGACATAGCAACGCCCACCGAATCAAATCGCTACTTAGCTATCAGTAGCTTCTCAGCGCCATGGCCGAGGGCATATAGTCACGCATTCTAGACTTGGCGGTGCGGACCACCCTATCGGTGGGGCGCAACGTCGCCCACGCCCCGTCCGTCTCACGCAGGACGATTACGTTACCGTTTACTTGACGGTTTACCACGGTGTAAGCGTACCCATCACCGCCGTGGTTCCGGGCACCCGCCAGGAGGTTACGCGCCGGCTGGAAGAGACTTGGGCGTAGACCACCGGTTTGGGGATTTTACGCTTGGCAATACAGTGGTTGCCCTATGAAAGCCGGGGATTTGAGCGAATCAGGCCGCATTTGACGCCCTTGGGATTGGTGATTATAGTTCAGGGCAACCCAGAAGGATCTATATCTGGGAAAGTTGGTTTGATCTGGGGAATCCCGGTTAAGAGGATAACGATGCCGCACAGCAAACTTTCCGTGGGGAACGTAGACATAACGGTTTTACATGACGCCGAGTCGGCTTTACCTTTAGACCAGACATTCCCTGATGTTCCGGCCGACTCTTGGTCTCAATACCAACAACGTTACCCCGAGGCATTCAACGGAATCGACAACCTGAGGGCCCATTTCGAATGCTACTTGATTCGCTCTCAAGGCCAAACGATCTTGGTTGACACTGGCCTGGGGAGCAACGCTACTAATCCGGGAACCGTGGCGGCCTTTGGCGGTGGCAATGACGGGCACTTACTGGCCGAACTATCCGCCGCAGGGTTGAAACCCGACGACGTGAACACCGTGTTCCTAACCCACCTTCATCCGGATCATGTGGGCTGGAATACCAGCGGTGGGACCAATAACTCGCCCAGCTTTCCTAGAGCCCGGTACGTGGCCAACGAAGCCGATGTGGGTGCCTTCAAGACACCGCAGGATGAACAAATTTTTGGGTTCAGCTATTGGGAAAAAACCATCGGACCCTTGGAGAAAGCTGGGGTGCTGGATCTTTTGATCGGCGAGAGCACCTTGACCAGCGAAATCACCGCCATTCCCACGCCCGGGCACACGCCGGGATCTATGAGCTTGGTCATAGTGTCCGGCGGGGAGAGGGCACTAATAATGGGAGATGTTTTCCTTAACCCGGCTCAGGTTACAGAAACCGACTGGGCCTTTAGCTTCGATTATGATCCCGTCTTGGCGATTCAGACCAGAGGACGGATGGTGGAGCGTGCCGAGGCGGAGAATGCCACCATGGCCATTTGCCATACCAGCGGCTTTGGAAAGGTTGTGCGGGCCGAGGGGCGCCGTTACTGGCAGACTATATAGCTACCTTCCGGATACTAATGCTATAAATCTGCGTTATCGACTCGGTTCATTGAGGTTAAACCGGACCCGAGGATTACGCCGGCAATATCCTCGGCATAGCATCCAAATACCTACGATAACCATTGCGCATCGGTGTAGCTCTTAGGCCTGCCAAAGAGATGCTCTCCGTTTGAGCCAATCCGCTAATCACCTGGTCTATCACATTCATTAACCCCAAGATACGACGAGGAGCCTCCGGCCCAAACTCCCCCGGCCTAATCGGCAGGAATCCTTCCGCCTCTTGTTCTTCACATAAACCTCTGAGCTGCGAGACGTCCGATAAGGTCAAAGTCTCGCCTGATGCAGTTGCCGCTGTTTCTATAGCTGTTAATACCGTCGTCCAAGTGGTCATGAGAAGATGCTTGTTACCAGCCAACCTGGCCGATTTGTATTCTCCGTCATGTTCCATACTGACGCTAAATCCAGTGTCGGATGCCCTACTGCATACTTCGGGCCATAACGACGTCATCCGCTCTTGTGGTATCAAGAAACAAAGTGTTGAAGGCACATCATCGGCGAGCATCGCGATATAGGTATTGGGCTGATTGTCGGTCAGTCCAGCCCAGAATTTCGCCTCTATGAGTACGACGTTACGACCCTGGTCATCCCGCCCTGTCAGGTCTGGTCGAGCCAACGCATCCCCTTTCGCTTGTTGCGTCCGGTAAGACAAATTCTCGGAGATGCCTGTCCCGGACAATATGGAAGTTAGGCCATTCC
>CAXEOX010000263.1:0-2164 GCA_963997925.1 uncultured bacterium | reverse complement strand
TTACTTCACGTCGGGCACCGTGGGCTACCCCAAGATGGTGCTCCACACGCAGGCGTCATACGGTCTGGCCCATGTGATTACCGCCAAGTACTGGCACGACCTGAAGGCCACCGACTTGCAATGGACGCTGTCGGATACTGGCTGGGCCAAAGCCGCCTACGGCAAGTTGTTCGGCCAATGGACCCAGGGAGCAGCGGTGCTTCAGCATGACGCCAGAGGCCGCTTCGACCCGGTACTGACCATGAAGATAATGGAACGCTATGGAGTGACATCTTTCTGCGCGCCTCCCACGGCTTATCGGATGATGGTTTTGGAAGACCTGACCAAATACGATTTGGGAGAGCTACGCCACTGCACCGGAGCGGGTGAGCCGCTGAATCCCGAAGTTATGAAGATATGGGAGGACGGCACCGGCCTGACCATCTACGACGGCTACGGTCAGACTGAAACAGTGTTGCTGGTGGGGAACTTTCGCTGTTTGCCGGTGCGGCCGGGATCCATGGGGAAACCCGCGCCCGGATTCAACGTTGCCATCGTGGACGAAGATGGGAAGGAGTTGCCCCACGGCGAAGAAGGTCAGATCGCCGTTAGGGTCAAGCCCGAGAGGCCGGTGGGCTTGTTCCGCGAGTATTGGAAGTATCCGGAAGGCATGGAAGCATCGTTCTATGGAGACTGGTACCTCACCGGGGATAAGGCATATAAAGATGAAGACGGCTACTTCTGGTTCGTGGGCCGGGCCGACGACGTGATCATCTCCGCAGGATACCGGATCGGTCCCTTCGAAGTGGAAAGCGCCCTCATAGAGCATCCAGCCGTGGCCGAGTCCGCCGTCGTGGCCAGTCCCGACCCGGTGCGAGGCGACGTGGTCAAGGCCTTCGTGATCTTAGCCCCCGGTTACGTATCCTCGGATGAGTTGGTGGTCAGCATTCAAGATCACGTAAGGCAGTCCACCGCCCCCTACAAATACCCTCGGGTCGTTGAGTTCGTTACCGAGTTGCCCAAGACCATCAGCGGCAAGATACGCCGCGTGGAGCTTCGTGCTTCTGAAGTGGAGAAGGCGGCTCGGAACTCCTAATCGGGGTGCATCCACCATGCCTAGTTGATGAGGGAAGGAGTATCACATAGACCGGGTATCGTCGGTTAGATTCCCTCGGATTTTCGGTCCAACAGGCTTCGGACAAACTCGCTGAACCGGAAAACGTCGGCGAAGTTGGTTACCATGCCCAGTGACACTCGGACCGCCCCGGCGCTCTTCCCATCCTGCTGCTCAAGGACGCTGAGAAACTCGTCAAAGGTCATGCGGCCATCGTCCTGAAAGGCGATGGCCATATCTTCCTTGGTCAGGCCATGAGCAATCTCGCCGGCGCCCGGATTGCAGAAACAACCGGTCCTCAGAGAGATGTGTTCATCGCTGGCGATAGCTTCGATCCGTCGATGGTCGATCAGATTACCGTTTGGATCATGGAAATTGATAGCTATCGTTCCACCGCGGTGGGTCATGTTAGTTGGACCGTAGATCCTGACTAGCAGCGACCCGTTGCTGTGCCGTATCGATACTAGGTCTTCTAACAACCAATCGGTGAGACAGACGGCCCTATCGTGTATCTTGTCGATCCCGATCCCCGAGATGTGCCTGAACCCTATCTCCACGGCAGGCAGGTTGAGATAGTTTATGGTTCCTTCCTCGAAGGCCGCTTCGCCTTCGGCTAGGATATGGTCTTCGGCCTGGACTGAGGCGAAAAGTATGGTTCCACCGGCGAACCAGGGTCGAGATAGTTTCGCCAAGGCGGTCTTACGCGCTATCAAGCAACCGACACCAGTGGGATAGCCGAACATTTTGTAAAAAGACAGGGGCACGAAGTCCGGATGCTACTTGCTTAAGTCCAGCCGGTTAGTCGGCACAAAGGCGGCGCTGTCTAGTAGGACATCCCATCCCTGTTCGTGGGCTTGATCGATCCACTCCAGGGGATGCTGCACGCCGGAAAAGTTGGATTGGACGGGGTAGGCGAACAGATTGTGCTGCCCAGGACGGGTGGTGCCAAGATCGTCGGCCAGCCTGTTAGGCGCTACACGCAGTTCCGGTGGGACCACCGGCACGTAGGTCACGCTGGCGCCCTTCATGTGGGCGAACTCCCTGATTCCATTGATGGAATTGTGGTTGTCG
>CAXEOX010000262.1:0-2202 GCA_963997925.1 uncultured bacterium | reverse complement strand
CGAGCTTGGCGGTGCCGAGGCCGACCCGGTGACCCAGGTGGAGGTCATTGAGGCTCTGGCCCGCATCGACTCCGCAGCCGCTTGGTCCACAATGATTGGCGCTACCTCCATCGCCGCTCCGGGAGCCTATCTGTCCGATGAGGCTATCGAGAAGATGTTCGCGGGAGGCCGTCCGCCCAAGGGTGCGGGGGTGTTCGTGACTGCGGGCGTCGCCGTTGCCACGGAAGGTGGGTATACCGTCAACGGACGTTGGCCCTTCGCCAGCGGCATCCGCCACGCTGAATGGGTGTCCGGTGGGGTTCGGGTCGTTCGTGACGGATCGGAAACAAGTGAACGTCTGCGGATAGTGTTCCCAGCTTCGCAAGTCGAGATTCACGACAACTGGCAGGTTGCGGGGCTCAAAGGCACCGGTAGCAACGACTACTCGGTAACGGACCTGTTCGTGCCCGATGAATTCGCTTGGGACCCCATGACCACAGCGCCCAAACGAGGCGGCCCGTTGTTTCTCATGGGATTGCCCGGATTGGTTGCCAACGAACATGCGGCCTTTGCCTTAGGAGTGGGGGGGCGGGCGTGGGACACCATCGCCGGCCAGTCCCAGGTTGGGCGCGGGTGGGGAAGGCCGGTGGCTATCGCTTCCCGTGAGTCCTTCCAGCGCTCCCTGGGTAGGTGCGACCTACAGTTGCGCGCCGTCCGGTCGCTGGTCATCGAAGTCTTGGAGCAAGCCTGGGATTCGGTGAGCAACGGCAACACCCCTGACCTGCAACTTCAGATCGAGATGCGAAGTTCGGCCACCTACGCCACTGAGGTAGCAGTGGACGTCGCTTCTCAGGCGTTTCGTTACGGTGGAGGGCGGGCGTTGTACAACACCAGCGTGCTGCAGCGGTGCCTGCGTGACCTCGAGGCCGCAGCCCAGCACCTGATGGTCAGCGACTCGTCCTACGAGATCCATGGGCAGTTCATGTTGGGTATGCCCGAAATCGATCCCATGGGATAATATTCCGGGGTCTTTCTGCTCATCAATGCTAAGTTGATTCACCCGTCTGAGGTCCAATCTGATGGAAGGAGGCCTATGCCGATATGGGCTGGTCCAAGCATCATAAGACAGGTCTGGTTTACTACGCTCCTCAGGGCTGCGACCGCGGATACACCTTGTTCTGTAACAGTTTCGGCGGTAACTACGCCTATCTGATCGACATTGATGGACGCATCTGCCATCAGTGGCACTCGTCAGAGGGTATCGGCTATGGATTTCTCTTGCCCAACGGCCACCTGCTTCTGCGTACCCACGCTCCCCAAGAAAGCCCGGGTCCCGGAGGCGCAGCGGCGTTACTGGAATTGGACTGGGATAGCAATGTGGTGTGGGAGCATCGAAGTCCCTTGATGCATCTGGACTTTGAACGTCTATCCAACGGTAACACTCTAGTACTCCAGTGGGCCGTGCTACCTCGCGATGTTGCCTCACAAGTCCAGGGCGGCTACGTCAGTGAAGACCATCCCGGTCAGATGGTGGGGGACCTAATCACGGAGGTGACGCCCGCCGGAGAGGTTGCTTGGGAGTGGAGGTCATGGGAGCACCTCAAGTACGAAGAAGACATTATTTGCCCCATGGAGAATCGCAGGGAGTGGACGCACCAAAACGCTCTAAACATCACCCGGGAGGAAGACCTGATAGTCAGCTTTAGACAAATCAGCACTGTAGGCATCGTGGACAGGAATTCCGGGGAGTTCCGATGGAAGTGGGGGCCGGGAAACATCTCCCACCAACATCATCCAACCATGCTGGATAACGGCCACATTTTGTTGTTCGATAACGGGTCCCACCACACCAGGCCGGTTCCGTATTCTAGGGTGATTGAGGTGGATCCGGCCACCAATCAGATCGAATGGGAGTACAAAGCAGACCCGCCATTCTCATTTTTCAGCCCACTTATCAGCAGCGCACAGCGTCTGGGCAACGGCAACACTCTGATTTGTGAGGGTTGCTGCGGACGGATGTTCGAAGTCACGTGCAATAGGGAAATAGTGTGGGAGTATATCAACCCGTTTCTCAAACCTGGGGCTAGGGCGGTAGGTGGTGGTCCGCAAGACCTAGCCAATACCGTTTTCCGAGCTCATCGGTATGAACCTGAGCATCCGGCGCTACAAGGCAAAGACTTGGATCCTGGCCGGTTCGGGAATCTGAATCGGATCTATGCGAAC
>CAXEOX010000261.1:0-2219 GCA_963997925.1 uncultured bacterium | reverse complement strand
AGAGTCCAAACGCCCAACAACTAACTTTCTTAGGACCTCGCTTGATTCAAATCGGTTCAATCGTCTGGTTAAAAAGAGCAGCCTGAGGCACTGACTGGACATCGGGGCAAGAACTCTTCCGGGGGGATAAGCCACTTACGATTTGGTGGGTAATTGCCAGTGTACCAATGTCTCCCGATACCGTCCGTCGGACTGGACTTGTTCTTGCTCGGTCGTGAGGTCCTCACTGCACAAGTGGAGAAGAGATTGGTAAGTCGCGATGGCCCGTTAAGGAACCTGATCGGCTGCCCTTAGTCGGCGGTGACTTGCACCTCGTAGAGGTTGTATTATTATTGTCTGGTTAGAATGCCCCTGCGATCCCGATATGCCAGCGCCTGTCCGGCTTATTGATGCAAGCTGTTGAACCGAAATTATAGGATACTGAAACATGAAGTACGATGTTATCGTGGTGGGCGGCGGCTCCGCCGGATGCACCATTGCTACCCGTCTATCCGAGGACCCGAACCGCTCGGTCCTGCTCTTGGAAGCGGGCCCCGACTATCCCAATTTTGAACAGCTACCGGACGACTTGAAGTTCGGCAATAACATATTCCTTTCCGCCTACGGACCCCACAACTGGGGCTACACCGCGCAAATGACTCCGCAACAACCCAATCTGACCATCCCCCGTGGCAAGGCCACCGGTGGGTCTAGCGCAGTCAATGGGCAGGTGCTCTTCCGGGGGATCCCCGAGGACTACGACGGCTGGGCCGCGATGGGGAACGACGAATGGGCTTTCACAAGGGTATTGCCATATTTCAACAAGCTTGAGACCGATCTAGATTTCAAAGGTGACTTCCACGGTTCTGACGGTCCGGTGCCAGTCCGCCGCTATCCCCGCAGCGAGTGGCTGCCCTACGCCTTGGCATTTGAACAAGCGTGCGTCTCTGAGGGGTACCCACAAGACGAAGACATGAACCATCCGGAGTCCACTGGGGTCTCTCCCCGGGCGCGAAACACCATCGAAGGCGTTAGGATGAGCATGGCCTTGAATTACTTGGACCTAGCCCGGCACCGGTTGAACTTCACCATCAGAGGCGACGTTACGGCCCGCCGTATCATATTCGAAGGCAAGCGCGCGGTAGCCGTGGAGGCTGAGAGCGGCGGTGAGGTGTTCACTGTGGAAGCCGACGAGATTGTGGTCAGCAGCGGCGCGGTGGCCTCACCCCAGCTTCTGATGCTGTCGGGCATCGGCCCGGCCGCCCACCTGGAAAGCCTGGGAATCCCGGTTGTTCAGGACCTGCCTGGGGTGGGCAAAAACCTGCGCGATCATCCCTCCGCCGCCGTCATCTATCGGGCCGCCGGCGAGAAGCCGGACCTGCAAGCGCCAGTCATCCAAGTTGGGCTCCGTTACACCATCGAGGGCTCTGACCTGCGAAACGACATGCAACTCTCCCCGATGTTGATGACCAGCGAACACCGTCCCGCGCAAGTGGTTGTTGATGACGACGCAAACTACATCGGGATGAGCGCCAGCCTCCAGTTAGCTTTGGGTGCCGGGGAGTTGACCCTTACGTCAACGGACCCCCACGTGCAACCGTTCTTGAATTACAACTACTATCAGGAACCCGAGGACCTGCGCCGGATGCGGGAAGCCATACGGCTGGGAGTAAGGTTGGCGGAGAGTCCCGAATTCAGCGCCATCTTGTTGGACCGGGTCATCCCCACGGACGAAGACCTGGCTTCCGATACTACGTTGGATGACTGGTTGAGGAAAAACTCCGGCACATCCCATCACATATCCGGCACATGCAAGATGGGCGTCGACTCCGACCCTATGGCGGTCGTTAACCAATACGGCCGGGTGCGCGGCATCGAGGGCCTGAGGGTAGCCGACGCTTCGATTATGCCAGACTGCATCCGCGCCAACACCAACGCCACCACCATCATGATTGGTGAGCGGGTATCCGACTTTATCAAAGAAGGTCGGTAGGAAGACCGAAAACGACGCTTTAGATCGCTGACCGGTTGTTCTGTTCAGTGGCTGTTATCCCAGGTCGTGTGGTTATTCTTGCGCCGTCCATCGCGTCGCGGTTGAGGTCCCGGAGTGTCGCGCTGCCGACCTGACTCCTGCGTTTTTAGAACGACATCAGGTCTCCGGTAAGTCCCTGGCGAGTTTCTGAACTGGTCAGGCAGCCTTTGGGCCCAGCGTCGTAAATAGCAGTCGACGGTCTGCTCTG
>CAXEOX010000260.1:0-2228 GCA_963997925.1 uncultured bacterium | reverse complement strand
GCTGACCGCTCCTCAACACATCGGCCGGGCCAGGATTCCGGGGGCGACTTTTCGGCTTAGCCATTGGCCGTCGGAGGTGCTGCCCGATAGATTGCTGTCTTCTACTATGACCTTGCCCCGGAGGATGGTCATCACCGGATAACCCTGGCACTCGAACCCTTCCCATATTGAGTAATCCGAGGCGGAATGCAGGTCATCTAGAGTAAGTTTCTTGTTGAGGTTGGGGTCGTAGACGACGATGTCGGCGTCGCTGCCCACGGCGATAGCGCCTTTCTGGGGATACATGCCCAGTATCTTGGCAGCGTTGCTTGAGGTGATGGCGGCGAACCGCTCCAGGGAAATACGGCCAGTGGCTACCAGCTTAGTGTAGGTAACCGGCAACCGGGTTTCGATGCCGTTATGCCCGCCGCACACCGTCTCGATGGTGTTGCCGGACATCTTTACGTCTTTGTAGGTCGTGTACTCGTCGGTGGCGGTGGTGCATAGCGAACCATCAGACAGCCCTTCTTGCAGCGCGTCCCGGTCGTCGGGGTATTTGATAGCCGGATAGGTGTGGATGGCGGTGCCGATGGGCTTCTGGTAATCCTCGCAGGTGAACTCCAGGTAGTTATGCAAGGCCTCGCCGTACACCGGTTGCTGTTGCAGCCTGGCTTCGGCGATGGCCGCCACCCCTTCCTTCGCTGTAGTGTGGACGAAGTAGATCCCGGTCTCGGTATGCTTGGCCAGTCGAAGTATCTTCCGGAAAGCTATATCTTCCGAGATGTTGTTGTGGACCAAGTGGAGGTTATAGCCTTGGTCCCTGCCTTCCCGCTTGAGCTTGTCCTCCATGTAGGTAACGATGTCGTCGTCCTCGGCATGGACGGCCATGATGCCACCGTTATGGGCAACTTGCTGGAAGATTTCCCAAAGGTGACCGTAGGGGGTGCGGGCGGCGTTAAAGGTCGTGAAGATCTTGAAACTGGCAACCCCTTGCTGAATCGCTTCGCCAATCTCGCCGATAGTCGTGGGGCTAACCGCTCCAGCCAGGATGAAATGAAAAGCGAAATCGGTATAGGAATGACCGGCGAAGGCTTCCCGCCGTTCCTCCACCTGCTTCATGATGGGGTCGGAAACCGGGGATTCTCCGGGCGTTATCGCCAGACTTCCAGCGAAGTCGACCAACGTAGTGACGCCACCGAAGGCGGCGGCCCGGCTGGCGGCTTCCGGCGGTTGAGTAATCACCTCTGAGCGTCCGGCCCAAACTTTCGGGACCGGAATACCGATGTGGGTGTGAGGTTCGATGCCACCGGGGAGAACTATCTTCCCAGTGGCATCAATCACCCTGCCGGCATCCCCGCCCAGGGTCCCCGGAGCGGCGACAATCGCGATCCGGCCTTCTTGAATTCCAACGTCTAAATCGGCAGCGCCCTCCGGCGCGACGACCCGGCCTCCCCGGATAATCATGTCAAGCATGGCGCTCCTCGCTCCTATTCAGTCGAATCCGGCGCGGCAAGGGTGGCCGGTATCCAATCGCTTAGCAGTTGCTCTAGGTCGTCACGGCACTCTTCCAACCGGTGTTCCGCACCATCGTAAAGGACCAGTTGTTTAGGTTCCAACGCCCGGTCGTATATCTGCTGAGAGCAGGAAAAGGGCAGCCTGGTGTCGCTTTTCCCGTGGACGAGCAGCAATGGCTTGGGGGTCAATTGCCCCACGGCGTCGGAGCCGTAGGTCTGGGACGAAAGGCACACAACGCCTTTCACATGGGAGCTAACCGCCCCACCGGCGATGACCACCGCTCCACCGAATGAATGGCCTACTACCACAACCGGCTCGAAGTCCTGTCCTTTGAAGAAGGCAACCCCGGCCATCAGGTCCAAGACACACTCAGGCAAGTTGTTGGGGTCCCGGTAGTCCAGCCGAAGGGACGTTATGCCTTGCTCGGTGAACTGCTCCGCCAACTTCATGTAAGTGCCCGGACCAGGACCGCCAAAGCCTCCCCTAGCTCCGCAAACCCATACGACCCCGAGTTTGGAGTCTTTGGCGCGGTGCACGATGATGGGGATGTCTCCCCTGCTGGTTTGGATGACCAGAGGCTCGCCGGTCTGACCTTCCGGCAGAGTCCCTTCGGTCAGGCCCTGGATGCTCATAGCGATACTGTTGTCTGGGGCTGGGGCTGGTTGAGTCATGGAACACCTTTATCACGGAGATGGGTGGTTCGGTTGTTTGCGGTGTTGCAGGGTGATTGCGGG
>CAXEOX010000259.1:0-2237 GCA_963997925.1 uncultured bacterium | reverse complement strand
CGAGTCATGGTCGGGCGATTTGCAGCCCTAACCCTCAATCACCTCAACGGCCCGCTGGGTATAAGACCAGGCTGGGAACCAAGAACTGTGGCGTCCGTCGCCGCCGGCGACTACCAGAACTAGTTTGTTGACATTCGCCACCAGCGGCACCATGAAGTCGTCCGGTTTGCTGTCGTATTCGTCAGGCCAGGACCGGGTGCCGTAGTGTCCCCGATTCTTGATCTTACCCATGGGCATTCGGACGTTCTCGAACAGATAATCCTTGATTTCTTTGCGTCCGAAACCGTCGGCGGCAATCTCCGCAGCATGTTCAGGCCCCAATACGATGAGTACCGATGCTCCCCAAGACTGGAAGCTGTAGCCTGAGATGCCCCCGGCAGTCATGGAGCCGACCATAGTCTCAAGCACTCCCCGGCCAGTTTCCTGACTGGACTCCACCAGCGTGTGGATGCCCCGGGAGGCCAGCACCATGACGGTACTGTCGCTGGGTTTGTAACCCATCTCTTCGTGAAGCGGCTCCCAGGGGTTGGCGTCTTGGTTCTCGGAGAAACACATGGTGTACTTGCCTGGCCAGCCGTGTGTGGACTTCTCCATAGTCGCAGCCATCGCGCCGCCCAGGTTTCGCATGGTCAATCGAAGAGCCCGGCCAATCGTTGCGTTAGCCCGGTGGCCCGAACCGAATACCGCCGTGCCGCCATGAATCTCTAATCTATCGGCAACCGGCCCGCTGACCACCACAACCGGCGCGGCCCCACCGGTTGTGGTGGTGATGGAGCCGACGTTGAACTGGGGTTGCAACACCGCTTTGACCGCCGCTAGGACCACCGGGAAGTAGTCGGGCTTGCAACCGGCCATCACGCTGTTGATAGCAACCTTCTCAACGGTCACTGTCCCGTCCAGGGGCGGAATCCTACCCAGAACGCTGGAGCCTGACATTGAGCAGGCCTCTAGCATCTCCAGAACCAAGTCCTCGGTGGGCGGCACGATTGGCAACCCATCGGTCCAACCCTGATCGTAAAAATAGTCGTTTACCTGGCTTATCGACCCGGATACTTGGAGTCGGCTAGCCTGGTTACCTACCTCTGCTTGGCTCATCGTTTACCCTTCACGTTTAACTGATCTAGGACACCAATCCCTTGGCAATCTCGTCGGTGCTGTTCAAAGCCAATATCTGAACGGCTTCAGGAGTTTTGCTGGCTATCGGGTGATCAATAACCACCACTGGATGGTCGATCATCCCCAGTGCCTTGGCCCTGAGGTCTGCTGCTTTGATGAAAGCCTTGGTGATAACCGTTACTGCGGGCCGGCCCCGCTTTTCCGCCTCTATCCCGTCGTGGAGACCCCACGCTGTGCAGGAGCCTCAATCAGCCACCGCATGGACGATGGCGTCGCATTCGGCGGCAAGGCTATCTAATACGTCGGCGGGAGTCGGGATGCTCTGGCTGGCCTTCCGGTAGGTCACCACTTTGGCGACGCCATACTCATCCTGAAGCACCCGGCCTAACTCGGCAACGTACACGTCGACGTTCCGCTTGTGGTTGTCGATAATGCCTACAGTCATTCCTTTCAGATCACCCAACCGCGGGGCCAATCCGAATTTTCGGGCTGGGTCTTCCGCTCCTGGGTGAAGCACCGTGGTCGATTGGTTCGATACCAAGGCTTTCCCCTCCATATATTGGCGTTGCCTCGTAGCGCACCGCCGTGATTGAACGATACAGATGCCAGTTTCCCTAACTTATACTAGGTCTTGGAACTTCACTACGCAACGGGGCCTCGGTCTAGGACGACCGTGACCAAGGAAAGCACACCAAGGAACTCTCGCTGACGACCCGAATGAATACAGACCGATTCTCAGCCTAGGTCAACGTTGTCACAGACCAGCCCGTCCACCTCGACGTTGACGAAGAAGAATCCCTCCGCCCAGGCAAACGGATTGTCCAGGGACTCGGCCAAAGCCGCCGCCACCACATGGCCGCCTCCTCCACTGAATCCCCCGACTCATATTTGTCCATCCGCTATAATCCGCGGCAACAGCGATGCTCCAGCGGATCGGTAAATTCGAAATCCTAGGGCAGATAGGCCGCGGAGGCCAGGGCACGGTTTATCGCGCCCGGGATACTGGCCTAGACCGCATCGTTGCCATCACGGTGACCGCCGGTCCGGTGGGGTTGCTGGCACTCGTCATATGGCTATCATTCAGTAAAGGCAAGCTACGCAGGGGTAGGAGCTTCGGCCGG
>CAXEOX010000258.1:0-2243 GCA_963997925.1 uncultured bacterium | reverse complement strand
ATCGCCAGTTGATGGGGAACAGCATAGTCCGACAGGTCAGATTGCTGATGGAGTAGATGACTTTTAAATCCGACACCGGAGGGGAAGCACATGAATACCTGGGAAGAACGCGCGAAGCGGCTGGACTCTGAATCGCAAGCTTTCCAACAATATCTAACCGAATTGCCGGATGACGATTGGAGCAAACAAAGCGCTTGCAATCTGTGGCGGGTGGAAGACGTGGTTGCCCATCTTGTGGGGAACGCCGAGTTCTACGCATCCACGGTGGAACGAGGCTTAAAAGGTGAGATTGATCCGCCCGAGGGCCGTCCCGCCGCCGGCACCGGCCATCCGTCTGTGGGCGCAGCGGGTACTGCCGCCGGAGCCATCGCCAACAGTGAGAAGCTGGGAGGAGAGTTGCTTTCGGCACTGGAAGCCCGCACCAACCACCTCGTCCAGTTGCTTACCGGACTGAGCGAGGAAGACCGGCAAACGCCCTGCTACCATCCTGGAAGCATCGTCCCGGCGGGCAACTTCGTGGATCTGCGTTTCAAAGAACTTGCCTTGCATCAATGGGACATCCGTTCCGCCTTGGAACCCGGCGCTGGTTTAACCCCAGGCAGTCTGTCTTCCATGGTCGTACTTTTGACCGAGTCTTTCGCGTCGGGATCTATCCGGTGGGCGTTCTGGTCCGGTCCAGCGCTCGAGCAACCGGTGCGCTATCGCTTCGACGTTAGCGAGCCTGCTGCCTTCAAAGCAGACATCGTGGTGGAAGGCGACAAATTCCGGTTTGAAGAGTCGCCGGATAGCCCCGCTGATGTCACCTTCCGTTGCGACACCGGCACCTTGGCGCTCATGATGTACGGTCGATTGGATGCGTCGGAAGCTATCTCCCAGGGCAGCCTGGAAGTGGAAGGCGACAGCGCGTTGGCCGCCCGATTCGGCCAATGGTTCAAGGGAATCTAAGCTCGTTCGGCCTACACAGAGGAATCATGCTTCCGAGTGAAATTTACGGACAACCCGATGCTCCGGATCCTGTGCTGGATAAAGCGACGGTGCTTAGCCTCGCGCGGCGGCATGTCCCTCGCTGCTCAGCCGTTACCGGGGTAGATGAGTCCGGTGGCGAGGCCCGCGTCTATATGATTGGCGATAACCTCATTTTCAAAGTCCAGAGGCCACGCCAACTGCGAGCCAGGACCAGTTTCGAGAAAGAGGCGTTCTTCTTGGGCCAGCTAGCTGAATACCCAGACATCGTGGTACCAGAGGTCCTTGGCTACGACAAGGATGGAAGCATTGAATACACGTTGATGACGCGGATGCCCGGTGTCCCGGCGCTAAGCGTGGAGATTGAGGGAGCAGATCGGACGAACCTGCTACATCAGCTAGGTAGGACGATGCGGCGCATCCACTCGATCCCTCAGGACCCCTTCTTCAGCAGTTCCCTGTTCTGGGACACCGGACCCGGCTGGAGTTTCATCAGGCAGTTCGCGATGGTCTAGCGCAAGCTGTCCAAATCATTGATGACAATCCAGATCTCTGGCCAGCAAGCATCCCACCGGCTGACGTCGCGCTGAAGGTTGTTGTTTCCATCACCGAATCAGTTGACCTAGTCGCCTTACATTCGAATCCTGGTCCGATACATACGTTTGTCGATCCCGATACGTTTGAGTTCGCGGGAATCATCGACTTCGGAGACGCCTTTATCAGTCATCCGGCATTCGATTGGCGTTGGCCAACCCACGAAGATCGATTGGCTGTTCTTCAAGGATATTGCGACGAAAAGCCCGTGACAGATGACTTCATGATGGTCTGGCGCGCCACCCTCGTTCTGAGTGATATGTTAGCGCTGGCTACAAGACCGGACCGCAGGTCTCAGGCGCAGGATGGTTTGCGCAGCCTGCTCGCAACCTTCGAATAACGTCTTGCTTGGCGAACATCCTAGGGTGACTCACGTCAGACCGGAAATTCGTGCGCGTGCTAGGACGAGCCGGTCACCTGACGAAACGCGTGGTCGAGGATGTCGGCCGCCAAATCCATCTGCTCTTCGGTGGTGGTGAATGGGGGCACGAAACGGAACACCGAACCCCGCCGCCGCACGCTCAGGATAAGTCCATTCTCCAGACAGATGCGGCCGATCGCCTGTCCAGCCGTGTAGGCTGGTTCTTTAGTTACCCGGTCCTCCACCAACTCGATACCCTGTAGCAAACCTTTGCCCCGGATGTCGCCGATGATACTGTGACGCCGGGCCAACTCTTCCAAGTGGG
>CAXEOX010000257.1:0-2336 GCA_963997925.1 uncultured bacterium | reverse complement strand
CCATTGAGCTACTGCTCACCTCACCAGTACGAGACTGGGAGGTTGTGGTAGGTAAATACTTAGCCAGCTTGGTCTTCCTGATTGGAACCATCTCGCTGACCGTATATTACGTGCTTCTGCTGGCCATCTTTGCCGATCCGGACCCCGGCCCGATCTGGGCCGGCTATCTGGGGCTGATTCTTTACGGCGGTGCGGCGCTTTCTATAGGATTGCTGACCTCCACCCTGACCAGCAACCAGATCGTAGCCGCAGTGGTAGCCATGGGCATACTTCTGGTCCTCTTTTTCTCCGACTTTGCTGCGGGGACTCTGACCGGAGTAGCCGCGACCATAGTTAACGAAGTTGGCATGAAGAGCCACTTCGACGATTTCGACAGGGGTGTGATTGACACTAAGAACATCGCTTACTATCTGCTGGTCATCACCTTCTTTATCTTCGTCTCGATTCGGGCCCTAGAATCAAGGCGGTGGAGGTAGCATGAGCCAGCAGCCCAGAGATTGGCGCCGCCGCCGAGGCGGGTCATCACGGCAGGACGAGGACACAGCGCAAGCTTCGCAAGACCCGTCCTCCACCGAATCGGACTCCAACGGGGATTCCGCCGAAGATGCTGAGTTATCACGAACCCTCTTCAGTTTCTTAGAGCCGTTATTAAACATCGTCGGATCGTTCGGAGTTCCGCTAGTCATCGGCGGCGTAATCGCCTTGGTCTCCGGAATCATCGTAGTGGCATTCGTCAGCTCCATGCGCCTCTACGGCATCATCGATATCATCATCGGAGTGGTAGTCATTCTGACGGTGGGGCTGATTTTCCTGAGCTCGGTGGTTGCGGCCTTCCTCAGCCGCACCGGGCGCTACGGCGTTAACTCTCTGATAATGATGGCGGCTTTTACCGGGATAGCCATACTTGTAGGCTTTGTCACATTTGAGAACAACAAGAGGATGGACCTTACGGCCACCAACCAATTCAGTTTGGCCACGCGCACCACGCAGATTCTCAACGATCTGGATCAGCCGATACGGGCCACCGCGTTTTACAAAGACGTGGCATTGACCTCAGACCCCGGCCAAGCCAATAGGCGGTCCAAGGTTGAAGACACATTGCAAGAGTTCGCGGCCCGCTCCAATAATTTTAGTTTCCGAGTGGTAGACCCGGACTTTAAACCGGATGTCGCCAACGCCTACTTCGGCGCCCGGCCATTGGCCTTCGTCTCCGAGGCCGTGGTGGTTGAGGCCCTGGATACCGATAAGTTCGATGTGGTGCAGCCCACTGATGAAGCGTACAGCCAGTTGGAGCAGGATCTGGTCACCGGTATGCTTGTCGCCACGGGCGAGGAGCAGAAAGCCATCTACTTCCTGACCGGCCATGGCGAACGCAGCATCAGTAGTGGCGGTCCCGACGGATATTCCCTGCTGCGCGCCGGACTTGAGCAAGACAACTATCGCGTTGAGCCCCTCACATGGGGTTCGGATGCCACGGATGTTGAGGTTCCTGAGGACGCCGCTCTGATAGTGATAGGCCGACCCACCGGTGAGCTTCCAGAGTCTCATGCCGCCGCGTTGCACCGCTATCTGCAAGGCAAGATTCTGAGCAGCTCCGGAACATTGAGCGATAGAAGAGAGGGCGGCCGGATGATTTTCTTGGCCGACGTGGACACCACGGACACCTTCCGCCAATTCCTAGCACAATGGGGCGTGGCGGTGGCGCCGGGATACATCCGGGATTTGAGCCAATCAGTTCCGGGTAATCCGCAGATTCTAAGAGTGAGCGGGTACAATCCGGAAGCGCCTCTGGAGATAGTCTTCCCCCGGGGCGTTCCCCTACAGCCCACTTTCATGCCTTCGGCATCTCCGATGGTCGTGGTAAACGATGGCCTTAGGAGACCGGTACCTTTGGCTGTCACTTCGCAAAGCAGTTTCTTGATCGGCGATCTGGACCGGGCCGACCCGATAACGTCCGGAAATCAGCCCGACCCGCAGGGTCCCTTTGCCCCCGCTGTCTTCGTTCAGGGCATAGGCCCCGTGGGTAGCACGCCTCCGACGTCTCAGCCTCCGGACTCCGAGTTGTCTTGGCTGGTAGTGTTTGGGGACTCGGACTTCGTGGCGAATAGCTTTTTCGATAGAGGCGGCGGAGCCGACCTGTTCCTGAACTCCGCCAACTATCTCTTGGGTGACTTCTCCCTAGTGTCCATTCGGGACAAAGCTTTCACTTTCCGGGAGTTCAACCTGAACCGAAACGAGTTTAACTTCGTACGTTGGACATCATGGTTGTTCCTACCCGGACTGATGGGCCTGATGGCCGCCTTGGTCTGGTGGGTGCGCCGGTAGATATCATGACC
>CAXEOX010000256.1:0-2381 GCA_963997925.1 uncultured bacterium | reverse complement strand
TTATCCCATTCAACCACACCGCCACTGCCCGTAAGATTCTGGAAGAAAACAAAGACGAGTTGGCGGCCGTGATTGTGGAGCCCGTCATGGGTTCGGTGGGAATGATTCCCGGATCGGCCGAGTTCCTAACCATGCTGCGGGAGTTCACCCAGGAGAACGGCATCGTCCTAATCTTCGATGAGGTGATCAGCTTCCGGGTGGCGCCAGGCGGCAGCCAGCAATACTATGGTATCACTCCCGACATGACATCCTTGGGCAAAATCATCGGCGGCGGGTTCGCAGTGGGGGCATTCGGGGGCCGGAAAGACATCATGGACCTGTACGACCCCACCAAGGGTATCAAGGTCTCCCATGCCGGAACATTCAACGCTAACCCAGTCACCATGCTGGCCGGGGCGGTGACCATGGAGCAACTCACCCCCGACGTCTACCGGGATATGGCCGAGTTAACTGAGGAGCTACGTCAGGGCATACGGCGGGTTTGCTCCGAGTTGGAAGTGCCGGTTCAGGTCACCGGATTGGGGTCCCTCTTCGGCATACACTTCACGGATCATCCCATCGTAAACTACCGGGACATCGCCGCCGAAGATTCGGTGCTGAGAAACCAGGTGTTCTTGGGTTTAATGAACGAGGGCATCCTGATGGCGTCGAACCTGGTTGGCGGCCTTTCCACCGCCTTGGGTGAGGAAGAAGTAGATACGTTCGTGGGCGCGCTTCGCAGAGTGCTGGAGCGCCTGCGGTAAGGGTTGCAAAGGCGGTTGCGCACTAACAACAGTCCCCTCCTTCGGAAGGAGGGGATATAGGGGAGGTCGTTCCCTCGGGGTAAGACGACCCACCTGTGGTCCCCCCTTCGTAAGGGGGTACGAATGCGTAGGGGCACGGCAAGCCGTGCCCCTATCACGTGGTACACCAGATCCGGTTTGGGGAAACTTGCCTTAGGAAACCTTAGGCCGCTTCACCCAGTCGGCGTCCTTGGGATACACCGGCGTGGCGATGTGCCGGCTAATCTCCGAGGCGAACCAGTCCTTGACCTCTTCCCGCCACTTCAGGAAATGCGGCGCGTTACGATGGGCTTCCAAGGCTGCGTCATCCCGGTATATCTCATACAGGAATATCCTGTTGTCGTCCTCGGTGTCTTGAAGCACGTCGAACTGCAGGCAACCAGGCTCGTCATTGTTGGATCCCCGGCCATCGCCCTCCAATGACGCCATGAAAGCTGCTTTGTGCTCAGGCTTGATGTTAATGGTGACTATTAGACCAATCATTTTTCTCCTCCTCGGGCTTCTGTTGGCAGTTTAGAGCGGATAGTCCAGTAGATCTAAGACTCTCTGGTCTCGAGGGTTTATGGGTGGCGAAACCAGAGCTATTGCGGGCCTCCGCCGAGGCAGCGACATTATAGCTGGGCAGGCTGGGGGACACAAGACGACGGCGGCTTGAACCGGGTCAGCACGCCCGGCATCGCATGTCTGGATGACAGGCATCACACTGCGATGTAGAATGGCTTCAATAGCCGATTGGAGGACACCCATGGCCGATATTCCAGTGGTATACACGCTGACCGTATGCCCCGCCTGCGACCACCTGCGCAGTAGTTGGGCGAAGCAGGGCATCCAATACGAAGAGAAACGGGTCGACCAGAGTCAGGATGACCTGGACGAAGCGCTGATGTATGGTGACACCGTTCCCATAATTCTGTATCCGGATGGCCGGGTAGAGATTGGGTTTGAGGGCCACCACGGTTGAGAGATCGGCTGATGGGCCGTAGGTTCATCCCAAGTCACCGACTGAACGGCAATCCCACCCCAACGATAATGGAGGACAATCATGGCTAGGGAAACCAGCGTCGTAACACCCGAAAGGTTCCAGCAGGGCTTTAGCTACAGCGACTACATAGACCAGATCAAGGTGAACAAGGCCAGGTTCGAAGAGTTCTATAAGTTCCAGGTTAAGCCTGAAGACGCCAAAGACTTGAAGGAACTGGCCAGCCGGCCCAATGGCCCAGCCAAGATGTTAGTACTGGGCGAAGACTGGTGCGGCGACGTGATCCGCGGGATGCCGATGCTGGCCCGGGTCGCAGATGCGGCAGGCTTGGAAATGAGCATCTTCCCCCGGGATCAGCACCACGACATCATGAACGAGTACCTCAAAAACGGCGAGTGGATGTCCATCCCCGTGGCTGTTTTCTACACCAAGGAACACGATTACATCTGCCACTGGATCGAGCGCCCCGTCTCCGCCGAGTTAGAGATCGCGGAGATTGGGGAATCTATCCGTGCAGAGAACCCGGACATCGACGAGCAGGCCTTCGGCCGGGCGCGCCGGGAGCGCACCGCCGCCCGAGCTGCGGATTGGCAACAAGACTCGGTTACCGAGTTGAAGGA
>CAXEOX010000255.1:0-2430 GCA_963997925.1 uncultured bacterium | reverse complement strand
AACCAATGTTCAATGCCTGCAAAACCACTCAAATTTTCTGCCGCCCGAATTGTCCCCCAGGCAGGCGGACCAGGCCGGAGAACCGGGTGGTCTTTCCCAGTTCCAGTGCGGCTATCGACATGGGATACAGGCCATGCCTAGTGTGCGTGCCGATGGAAGGACAACCCGGACCATGGAAACCCAAAAATCAGCGGTAGGCAGGAGCAAGCCCCAATGACCAGCAGCTCCCCTGGAAACTCAGGCCCGAACGATGCCATAAACGCCTTGGTGCGGAACGTCGTTAAAACCCGGTATGAAGACTTGTCTGAAGGGGCGGTCGACGCCACCAAGACCTTTGTCCTAGATGCGTTTGGAGTCGCAATAGTCGGCACGTTGGCTCCGGGCGTTCCCGAGACCTTGGGCCTTCTCGGCGAATGGGGAGGGAAAGCAGAGTCGACGGTGCTGGTTTCCGGAGAGAGGCTACCGGCACCTTCATCAGCGATGATGAACAGCTTCCTGATGCACAATCAGGAATTCGACCCGGTACACGACTTGGCGGTGGTCCATGCCTTCACGACAGTCCTCCCGGTGGCGTTGGCGGTAGCCGAGGCTCAAGGAGGGGTAACAGGCAGGGAGTTGCTCACCGCAGTTGCACTTGGCGTGGACGTGGCTTGTTCCATTGGAATATCGTCAAGGTCGCCCATGGCCCACTTCCGTCCCGGCACTCTGGGAGCATTCGGAGCCGTGGCTGCGGCTGGGAAGATTTCCGGGTTGGACCGGGCAACCCTAACCCACGCCATGGGAATCGTATACAGCCAGATCTGCGGTACGCTGCAGCCCCACACCGAGGGAGTTCAGGTGAACTCTATGCAGACCGGCTTCAACGCCCGGGCAGCGGTTACCGCTATCTCACTAGCGGACCGGGGGATCCAAGGCCCCACCGAGGTTCTGGAAGGCCGGTACGGATACTTCCCACTGTTTGAAGGCAAGTACGACGTCGAAGATGTCCTGGCCAACTTGGGCAGCGTCTGGCAGGTGGAGCAAATAGGCCACAAACCCTTTCCCTGCGGCCGCCTAACCCATGGGGCCGCCGAGGCCGCTCTGATACTGAAAGAGCGGCACGGATTCATGGCTGAAGACGTGGACGAAGTCGAAGTTCTGGTCCCGCCGTTGCCCTACCGCCTGGTGGGCCGCCCATTGGATGAAGGGACCCCCTCACCCCAGTACGCCAAGCTCTGCATTCCATACGTCGCGGCGGTTGCGTTGTTCCGAGGTACGGTTTTCATCACCGATTTCTGGGAAGAGCGTCTCAAAGACCCGGAGGTCCGCGAATTGGCTAGCCGGATAACGGCTGTGGAAGACCGGACAATCATGGACCAAAACGTCATGGTGCCACAGAGGATGCGTATCCGTCTCAAAGACGGTGCGGAACATGAGCTGACCCTGGACCAGTTGCTGGGCCATCCGGACAAACCGCTGAGCAGAGATCAGCACTTGGAGAAATTTCATGCCTGCTGGGCGGCGGGCGCCGGACACCTGCCGGACAGTAACCGGGACCGGTTGGCTGAACTAGTGGACGGGCTGGAAGACGCGCCGTCGGTCGAAGAAATCATACGGTTGCTCGTACCCTAACTTACAGCCTTGATGGGAACATGGCTTGCGTCCAGGGATGACTGAGAACCGAGATCGAAAGAGGGTTAACAGGAATGCCGTACCTACAGCTAAACGGAACCCGGTTCCACTACCATCTAGACGACTACACTGAGCCCTGGAAGTCTAAAAGCGTTGTGTTATTGCACCATTCGGCGGCGGGGAACCTGCACCGCTGGCGGTCCTGGGTACCTACGCTGGCTCGCCACCACCGGGTACTCCGCTTCGACATGCGGGGGCATGCCGGCACTCAGCCCCCTCCCGAAGGACCCTTCTCGCTGCCGGGATTGGCAGCCGACATAACAGCGGTGTTGGACGGCCTGGAGATTGAGAAGGTGCACGTAGTAGGAGCCTCGGCTGGCGGCATCGTCAGCCTGCGCTTCGCCCATGATTTCCCGCAGCGGCTCCACAGTCTCAGCCTGGTGGCCTCCACCCCCAAACTGGCCCAGATGGGGGCAGGCATCGACGCCGGCGTATGGCGGAGGACGCTGGAGGAACAGGGAACCAAGGCGTGGCTACTATCCGACTCCCAGAAAAGGTTCGGTCCTCAGTCGGAACCCGGATTGATTGAGTGGTACGCAACCGAAGGCGGAAAAACCCAGGCCGACGTGGTCTTGTCCCTCCAAGGCTGTCTCTTGCAGGAGGACCTAACACCGTTGCTATCCCATATCGCGACGCCAACCCTAATCTTGGCGTCCGGCCAAGACGAGATTACTCCCCTAGAAGTCCAGCACCTGATGGCCCAACAGATGCCGAAGGCTCGATTGCAAATCTTCGAAGACGTGGGTCACAACATGAAGG
>CAXEOX010000254.1:0-2473 GCA_963997925.1 uncultured bacterium | reverse complement strand
CGGAGAGACCTTTGAAGCCCTGCAGCAGGGTCTGCAGGGTGCGCTGTGGGGCCTGCAGCTGCCCCGGGCACTGCGCAAGCTGGATAATTTCGATTTCCTGATGCTGGACGACTTGGGTATCTGCCCCAAGGAGCCGCGCAGTCGGAGGTCCTGTTCACACTGATGGCCGAACGCTACTAGCGGCGTGCCATTGGCATAACCTCAAACCTGGTCTTCTCCCAGTGGGACCAGATCTTCCAGAACCCCATGGCTACCGCCGCGGCCATCGACCGGGTGGTGCATCACTCCGTGATCCTGGAGTTCGATGTGCCCAGCTAACGGATCGGTGAAGCCAAAGGCCGTCAGCAGAACGAAACTAACGACAACTACCGACAGGAGGAGAAGAGGCAAAAGTAATTGTCGCCGACCGGCAAATATAGTTGACGTTGATCAAGCGCCACAAGAAGGTGAACTGTCCGGAGGGGGTTTTCCTGGTTACGGTTCAGAAACATAAAACTCGCTGGACAAGTCTTACAAGTCCAGCCCGATGAGCCCGCCTTTGTTGATAGCATTTTTCGTCAACAGCGTAGAGATGTCATATATGGAATCACAACTATGAATCCAGAGTCTCCTGGCCAGCAGCAGATAGACGATGCCGTTGTAGAGAGTTATTTTGATGGGGCGGGTGGCGCCACCGCAGCCTCCATGAGCATGATGGCTCATGGACACAACTTGCCCTTGAACGCCATGGCTCAACGACTTTCCAAAGAGCAAAGAACTATCAGGGGGTGGCTAGATGCCGTGGGCCACTCCGGAAAGGTCCTTGATGTCGGTTGTGGCGCCGGAGCCTGGGTGGAGATTTTTGCTGATCGTTACGCTGGTGTCACTGGAATCGAGCGAAGCCAGTCGATGGTGGAGGCTGCGAGGGTTCGAGTCGCTCACATGGCAAATGCTGAAATCATCAGCGGGGATGGGAGGAAAGACCTACCGGATGGACCCTTTGACATGATTTTCGTGGGCGGTCTTTTCATGTATCTCAGTGACGCAGACGCGTTGGCGCTCATTGACGCCTTGAAACAGCGGCTGAGCACCGGTGGGTCAATCATCCTCAGAGAATCCACTGTGCGGACGGGCGTACTGTTGGCGAAAGGAGAGTACCAAGCGATCTATCGGAGCGTTGACTCGTATCGACAGTTGTTTAAAGAGGCAGAGATCGATTGCCAAGAGGTTCGGCAGAATCCCGGCTACCGGAATATCGTGATGGCCGAGGAGTTAGTTAGCTTCCGCCGGAAATGGTTGCCCTTCTTACCCAAGGACTCTGATTTGCTGGGCAATCTTACGTGGAGGTTGCTGAAGGGAACCGCGCCCATCAGTTTCTGGGCGCTGCCGAAGGCGCTATCGGGACTGAATGTCCCTTGGCCTAGGCTTCAGAATCATTTCTTTCTACTGCGACCCATAGGTTAGGAAGCCGCCGGCGATGTCTAACCCCTTGCTTGGCACGGTAGTTCCTGAGCTATTGACTCCAAGGTAAGAGAAAGTAGGCGTAAACCGCAGTCAGTGTGACGACGTACGTGGTGACGGCGTAGTACCAGCGGCCACCAATCTTCTTCATCCGGAAAGGCGCGACATGCAGGTACGCTAGAATCACGACTACAGCATATAGAACGATAGCAAAAATGCTTCTGTCGATGAATTGGTACAACAGAAACACTGCCCCAATGGCCAGCGGTGAGTTGTCGATGGTGATGCCGGCATGGGTGCCGTTTTCATCAAGGCCGAACGCATCGAAGTAAGCCAGGCGAAGAACACCTGCTACGATTATCGCCAGAGCTCCCGGGAAGAACCACGGACTGAATCCGCTGACGCTCAGTAAGAGAATCGCCGGCCCCACTGCCGACACGACCAAATCAACCAGAGAATCCATGCGGGCGCCGAATATCTTGTGTGACTCGCTTCTACCTGGCATTTTCCGAGCGATGGACCCATCAAACCAGTCCATCAAAACAGCCCAGAGCATGGCGATTATCGCCGCTGGAAAGTTCTGAATCAACGCGAAGTAGATGGCCAGAAGCCCGCTGCTCAATCCGAGCAGTGTGATGAGATTAGCCCTATCACCAACAAATGACAGGATAGTTGGCGCACGGTTTTTCCCGCTGGTCTCCTGTCCTATTGTGCTAGAATCTGCCATTTCCTCCACGTCTAGTTGGGCGGGGTGAGGGGTAGCCTAGCCCCTCCAGTGATTAGCGGCTTGATGTGACAAACCCCCATGAACAAAGGGAGGTCAGTCCTGTTAGCGATGGTCCAAGTATCAGCCAGGTTACGATTCAGAGATCGAAAACTGTATAGGCAAATCGTTCAGGTCCAACGTGACCGGTCCGCTTTCTTGAGCGCCTTTTTGAATCAACAGCACGGCCATACAGACATCGTCGTGGGCGGTCTCGGCTTCCTTGGCCACCTGGTGGAAGTACCCGGTGCCGTACAGCGCCTTGGGTCT
>CAXEOX010000253.1:0-2492 GCA_963997925.1 uncultured bacterium | reverse complement strand
GAACCGATTTGAATCCACCGGGATTCTTGGAAAGTTAGTTGCTGGGCGGTTGGACTCTCCCCCGTCTCCACCAAACTCTCCCCCACCAAGGGAGACGGCTTCCTCTCGAGTTGTCGTACCGGCGAGTACCGCTCCAGAAGGGTGGGTAAGTCCCGCTCCACGTACCACAGCGCCACCCCGGGCACCTTGTCCCGGATCAACTGCATAGCCACGGTGAGGTCGCCGCTCTCCTCCGTCACAATGGTGGCGAAGGTGTGCCGCAGGTTGTGGCCGGTGAAGCCGCATAGGTGGCCCATCATCGGGTTAACTCCGGCCAAACTCAGTCCACGGGACCGACGGCAAGCACCTAATCCCAGGGTTGTTCAGCCGCTGCGTTCCGTCCCGAGATACGCCCAAAAGCCAGGCATTCCCCGATGTTACCGGTGCCCTGGTAGAGGTAGCTGTAAATCGACCCTAGCTCACCGGCGCTGTAGAGCCTCGGTACCGGGGTGTCGTCGGGCCGGACAACCTCGCCTCTCGCGTTGCGTCTGGGGCCTCCTTGGGTGTTAAGCATCGAAGGCGATAACTCCAAGGCATAAAAGGGAGGTTCCACGATGGGCACGAGCATCTGGGTCCTGCCGAAATCGGTGTCTTCTTCCCTTTCGCAGTGCTCGTTCCATCGTCTGACGGTAGCTTCCAACGTGGGGGCATCCAACCCGATGGCCGGGGCCAATGCTGCGATGGTTTCAGATGACTTGATCCAACCTTTGCTTAGTTCCGCTCTGTTGTCGTCACTCCAATCGTATCTATCGACCATCGTGTTCCAGCCACTTCTGGGTTCCTTGTCGTAAAGAGGCCCGGATGAGAACAAGGTATGGTCAACAATCATGTGCATAGGGCAGGGCGTGGACATGGAAGCCCACCGGCCGGACTCGTACACCTTTCCATGGGAAGTTTTGCGCTTCTCGTCGGCGAATCTATTTGCATCCGGCCCGACTACAATCATGCCGCCCTGCATGTCCCTGGAGAAATGCAGGGCAATCATGGAAAAGGTGGTCCGGTACTCGGGCACTTTCAGCGCCATAGAAGGCCCGGCGAAGTTGTTCATGTGCCACAGGTCCGCACCGACTTCCATCGCCATGCGCACGCCGTCACCCTCGTTGTAAGGCGAACCGTTGGTGTAACAGTAGGGGAGTCCCGGGAGATAATTCCGAATCATCTCCTGGTTGTTCTCGAAACCGCCACAGGTTAGGACGACGGCCCTATTGGCCTTCACATAGGCCGCTTTGCCCCCTTTTCCCACTTTGACCCCGACTATCTCTCTGGTTCCGTCTCGTTGAATCAACTCCGTTGCCGGGGACTCATACAAGACTTCGATCTCTCTTTCGCCCACAACCCGCTCGAACAGTTTCCAGGTATTTGAATATCCCACGATTGGGCCTTCGTGGAACTTATGAGTGCTGCCGCTCCCCGGAAATTGGGGGAACTCGATCCCCGCAGGCGGATGCTGGTGCTCTTGCGGATCTCCGCCGATGCTCGTTAGCCAATCGTTGTTCTTGGAAACCTCGTCCGCCCAGGCATGGACGACTTCCTGAGGCACGGTGAAGGGTCCGCAGAGGGCATTGAAATAATCGATGGCCTCATCAACGGGCCAGGCATTGAGATACCCTTGGCCCGCCACCCTGGTGTTGCCTCCCTCTTCCCCTTTTGGAGCCTTCTCCAGCATCAATACGCTTGCGCCCGCATCCTGGGCCGTGATTGCCGCCGCGGTCCCCGCGGCCCCGAAGCCAACAACGACCACGTCGGCTTCCTTATCCCATTTTCCTGCAAGTTCACTATAAAGCGACATTCATCCTCTCTGGTTGATCTTGAAGCATCGTGCCCCCGGTTCAGACCTACGTCCTTAATATATCAAAATTCGTGCCAAAGAAACCCCTAGCACGGACATGGATACCTGGGATGGTATCCGATGCAAAGAAAATCCTCCCACCATTGGGTCCCGATGCCCGAGTGGGAAGATCAAGCTAACGTAGTTGTGACTTTCTCTATCAATCTAGGTGCTCCTCCTCCGGCCATCTCACCGCTGCTGAAGGGCCCCACGCCCATTATCTGGTGCACCTCTCAGTCCAGCATCTCGTACTGTAGGCGTTCAGCGATAATGGAACACATTTAATTTAACGGGAAGAAAACATGAGAGTGATGGTGGGTTTGGACTCCTGGTGCAGGGTATAGATGATCCACATCGTGAAAGGAGCCGGAAGTGTCTCAGAACAACATAGATCGAAGCCAAGCCGCAGAGACGCCGACTCGGGAAACCAGGACGTTCATCCAGCAAGTCAGATCCGCGACCCGTAGGAAGTACGCCCCGGAAGATAAGACCCGCATCGTCCAGGAAGGGTTCCGCCGGGAGGTGACCGTCAGTGACCTCTGCCGGCGAGATGGGATCAAGCCGGGCGTCTTCTATGCCTGGACCAAGGAGTTCATGGAAGCGGGGAAAGAGCGTCTCACCCGGG
>CAXEOX010000252.1:0-2526 GCA_963997925.1 uncultured bacterium | reverse complement strand
TGGGTGCGGTGGTCACGTTTCTGATGGCTGCGTATAGCTTGCCTGCCAACGTCGGGGTCATCAGAGAGTCGATCACCAGTACGCCTTCGTCGGACACGATGAAGGCAGCGTTGGTGGCGCAATTCTCTTGGATGAATGCGTAAGCGTTGGGCGCGACTTCTATCACTCCTGTTTTGTAGGACTCGGTGGTCATTTGGCACCTCTATCTTGGAATTGGTTGGCGGCCTGTTTCATCGGCTGAAGGGTTTCATGCTGGAACTTACTTTACGATTATCGTGCCTTTGTTGTCAGGACGAGTCAGCATCTTGTAGGTGTAAGTTCCCGGATCTTTGTCGCTGAGCCGGGCGAAAATACGAGACTGCCCGGGCAGCAGCCACAACATGGTCCCTACTTTACGGTCATCGAATTGGACGGTGCTCTGACCGTATTCGTCATCTTTAAGTACGAACAGAACCGGCTCACCGGCATTGATCGTGACTTCCAAGGGCACGGGACCGTTAATGGTCAACTCTATCGTTGCTCCGGGAGGAACCGTCAACGTTCCCATGGGTGTGGGTGTGACAACGATAGTTTCGGCGGGCACTGCCTCCGAGCCTTCGCCACTGGCGCCACCGCCGCACGCTACCAATGCCAGTGTCATGATTAGTACGACAACTAACAGGTGTCTTTTCATGATTCTGCCCCCTCCGCATCGCTTTGTACGCTGATCTGCAAGTTGCGCGGTTCCAGCCGGAGTACAACAGGAATCAGCCTTTGGGAATGGTACATCACCCGGTAAGAGGTAGGCAAAGAGTCCACGACTCGATTCATAGGGGAGGCATCTGTATGGCTATCGTCCTCGGAGCCTGGGATCCCAGATGTCCCTTAAAGCGTCCCCTAGCAGGTTCACGCCCAATATAGCCAAACTGAGCATCAATCCTGGAAAGAAGGCCAACCACCATGCTATCTGGAAATATCCGCTGGCCGTACCGCTGAGCATCCGTCCCCAAGACGGGGTCGGTGGCGGAGTGCCGAAGCCAAGAAAACTCAGGGAAGCTTCGATGAATATGATTATTCCCAGGTTGGTGGAAGCCAAGACGATTATCGGCGCAAGTATGTTGGGTAAGAGATGGAGTGCCAGGATGCGCACCGGTTTGGCTCCGATCGAGCGGGCGGCGTCTATGTACGGTTCCTCCTTCGCCGCCAAAGCACTCCCTCGGACAACTCGAGAGAACCGGGGTGTTAAGGCCATCACCACGGCAAATATCAAATTGTTCACGCTGGGTCCCAAAATGGCCATTATCACCAGCGCCAGAATCAATGTGGGAAATGCTAGGAACATCTCCACTATCCTCTGTACTATTATGTCTGTCCTGCCCCCTAGGAAACCGGAGGTCATTCCCAACGCCGTTCCAGCCACCGTTGCCAAGACAACGCTGACTACACCTACGTACAGAGACACCCTGGCCCCATAGACTACCCGGCTCCATACGTCTCTTCCGGCTTCGTCTGTTCCCATCCAATGGGCGGTGCTAGGAGCAAGCAGGCGGTTGGAGGCACTCTGTTTGTTGGGTGCATGGGTGGCAAGCTGTGAACTGAATACGGCCAATATAATCATCACTAGGAAGATGAAAGCCCCTGCAGAACCGATGGGTTTTCTGGAGATTAAAGCACGCGACTTGGCTGGTGCGTTAACAATGATTCTCCGCCAACGGCTACCAGGTTGTATCGCCATGTCAGCGGCAGCACTCATGACTGCCGGATCCGTGGGTCCAAGAATCCGTAAATCATATCCACAAGTAGGTTAGTGAAAGCAAACACGACTCCAAAAAACAGAACGTTGATCTGGATCTGTGCGAGGTCTCGCTGGTTGATCGCTTGGAGCGTCAATCTGCCAACGCCGGGCACTCCGGTTATCTGCTCAATGACAACGATGCCGCCTAGTAGAATTCCGAAATTAAGACCCACCACGGTTACGACAGGGATCATGGCGTTTTTCATAGCGTGCCGGTAGATCACCATTCGTTCCCGCAGTCCTTTGGCTCGTGCTGTGCGGATATAGTCTTGGCGCAGCACTTCCAACATACTGGAGCGGGTCATTCGCGATACCAGGGCCATTTGGAAAGTACCTAGCGTGATTGCCGGGATTAACATTTGCTGGAGGTTGTCAACTGGAGACTCTATAAGACTTTGGTAATAAACCGGGGGATTCCACTCGAATAATATGGCGAGGAAAGTTAACATCAAAATGGCCAGCCAGAAGTTGGGAATGGAAATCCCAAGTACGGACACTACACGGCAGACTTGGTCGGAGATCGAATCGTGCTTAATGGCGGATATAAGGCCGAGAGGCAGACCAACTATCAGCGAAAGGAGCACACCAAGTACCGCTAGTTCCGCACTGACTGGAATGGCTTCCCAGAGTTCACCCGCTACCGAGTTGCCGTGGTAAAGGGATACGCCGGCCCTGCCTTGAAGGACACCCAACATCCATTCCCAATATTGGACGATGATGGGCTTGTCCAATCCAAGCTTAGCAGTGAGTTC
>CAXEOX010000251.1:0-2545 GCA_963997925.1 uncultured bacterium | reverse complement strand
CCGCCCTCTCAAGGCGGAGATCGCGGGTTCGAATCCCGCACGCGCTACCAATCATAGGCACAAAAAACGGCCCCCGGATGAGTCCGGGGGCCGTTTGTTTTGGGATTTGCTGCCATTTTGCTGCCAAACTTTTACTGGACGACCTCTGCTACGGCCATCGCCGCTTCGAATTTTGCTACGGCTTCCTCTTGCATGTTTGGAAGAACGTGGGAATAAGTATCTAAGGTAATGACGACGCTAGCATGGCCCAGCCGCTCACTAACCACCTTCGGATTGACTCCTTGCTCCATCATCAACGTGGCGTGCGTGTGCCTTAGGTCATGGAGCCGGACACCGGTAAAGCCGAGCCGTCGAGTTAGCCGTCGGAAGGCCAAGGTTAGCGTTGAAGGCCCCCTCGGAGATCCGTCAGGACGACCGAAAACCAATGATTCGTCGGTTAGAGGGATGTCCAATAGATCCGCGTCCCGTTCCTGGCCCTCACGGTACTGCCGTAGCTCTATACAAGAAGCCGGTGACAAGGCTATTGTCCGCCGCCCTTTTGCAGTCTTGGGCTCCTGGTAGACGAATTGCCCGTTGTTCAATTGATGTAATACCTGGGAGACTCTGAGCGTGGCAAAGATCAGGTCAAGGTCCTTCCACCGGAGGCCCAGCAATTCCGAGCGACGGAGACCAGTCCATGCCAGAGTGTGGAAAATGGGGTGCCAAGGCGTACCCTGGCAGGCGTTTAAGACGTGGTGCAGTTCGGTTGAAGTCAAAGCCCGCATTTCCTTTCGCTGGGACCTAGGCGGGTCAACTGCCTCGGCAACGTTCCTAGCCACGAGCCCCCACCTGACCGCATGGGAAAGGGCCTCCCGCAGCAGATTGTGATGCTTGATTAATGTGCCGGGAGCCAAGCCTTGTCCATCCCGTCGGCCGTTTTTGAGCTTGGCTGTGTAGTATGCCTGTAGGTGGTCCGGACGCAATTCTGAAAGGCGTATGCCGCCTAAGCTATCAATCAGGTGCTTGGCTCGAGTCTCGTAGCCTTCAAGAGTTGTGGCACGAACATGGGTGCTGGCGTACTCTTCGAGCCACTGTCGAAGGTAGGCACCAACCGTCTGCCTTCCCGACTTAACATAACCTCCGGTTTCCACTTGGTGAACCAGCTCTGCAAGACGCGCCTCCGCCTGGCGCTTGGTGCCCCGAACCGTGATGGTTTGACGGCGCCGCTTACCCGTTTGGTCACGGCCTGCGTCAAAGGTTAAGCTCCAACTTCCCTTACTCCGTTGCTTCAGTGTCCCGCGCATTTGTTTCCTCCTCTCTCAACGATCGATCTCTGACCACGGCGTTGCTTCTCATTGTTCATAATGAATCCCTCCTTAACTCCAAGGTCCTGAGATCCGGACTCGCGGAACTATATTGGTCTCCCTGAGAAATTGCTCGTGCGCTGCCTTTCCTTCCGGGGTGGTATATATCAGGTCGACTATCTCCTGAATGGCTTTCTCTCTGGCGTCAAAGAGGACCTTTTCCTTTGAGTCATCCCAATCCTCATCACTTGCGGCGGTCATTTGACCCTCCGAGATGAAACTCTGTTGGTCGGTCATGACCCACATCCAGTCGATTTGTTTCCACAGGTCAACCATTGTCTGGGAAGCGTTCGTAGCTACACTGGGCGCCGTTTCCGCTACCTGGAGACTCTCTCTCCCCTGCGCCACTCGAACTTCATCATCCTCAATCTGTTGCCGGTCGAATATGGGCGTGATCTTCGTGGATGAGACTATCAAACCTCCACCTGACCTGATACTAATCACATTCCGCTCCAGAATCTCAGTCTCTTCCTCTTCCGATGGGGTAACTGATGGATCGAGTGGCAACCAGTAGTGGAAATCTGGAGGTCCCGGGTTACGCCCTGAGCAGACCATCAAACTTTCATCGAGGGCCCTCATGTACGACTGATCGGGTGGGTGGCCTGAAGCCTGTGCTCGCCGGTCCACCGTTGCATATTCATGCGCGATCACCAGTAGAGCCAGGACGTCTCGGCGTTTCGAAAGATCGAAGAAGTTGTGCAGCAGTAGAGCAAATTTGGCCTGGCGCCTGGTTAAGCTTTTGGGCTCGGGTATCGGAAGCGCCTCTAAGCAGCACTGAAGTGTTAACAGCACCTCTGCCCTGGTGGGGTCATCTATCTTGACAGGGTCCCCGAGTTCGGTCAGGTCATGTAACCAATCCTTTCCCCAAGGCTCGATGTACTCATCGGGCTCCAGGCGTACGTAATCTCGTTCCCATATCCGGGCGTATTTTCTGAAAGTACTTTCAGAAACTAAGTTGTCTTCATCCTCGTCCCTCCCCTTTGTGTATTCGCTGTAAGCACCTCTCGTAGAGCCTGTCTTCTCGAGCGCCTCGTAAGCGAATCTTTCGATCTCCCGTATATCCGTTTGCGGTGTCGGTGGTCTACCCATAGTTTTCACCGTTATTACTAGTATTTACAGTGGTATTACGTGTAATAAGAATTTGATATAACTATAATTAGGCCGTATTGTAGGGATTAAACAACGCTTGGTCAATACGTAGA
>CAXEOX010000250.1:0-2557 GCA_963997925.1 uncultured bacterium | reverse complement strand
CGGCTTTCTTAGCGATGAACGCCGGGTCGAGGGTGTAAGCAGGCAAGGGCACTACTACTCCTACAGACATTTTTATCCTCCTATTTCAGTACGTATTGGCAAAATGGATTAACAGTCGATCAGTGGTCGTGTTGCGCCAACTCTATGAGCACCCCATGTGCTGAAGAGGGGTCCATGAACCCTATCTCTCCGCCCATAAGGCCTTTCCTAGGAACCTTGTCCAAGAGATCTATGCCCAACTCTTGCAGGGTCTTCAACTTGTCGGCGATTCCATCCACCTCGAAGCAGACGTGATGCAGCCCTTCGCCGCGTTCCCTGACGTGAATCGAGATTCCACTGTTGGGATCGGTTCCCTCCAGCAGTTCCAGGTTGGTGTCTCCCACGGGCACAAAACAGCCACGGACACCGATATCTTCGCGGACGATGATTGGACCGGGCTTAAGGCCAAACAGCCCGCTATAGAATTTAATGCTGGAGTCCAAATCTTCCACCGCTATTCCTATGTGGTGCACCGAGTCGGTAGGAGCCGGTGGCTTTCCGGGAATCGTCATAACAATTCCTCCCTGGTCTCGAGTGGCGACATCTTAGCATGCCCGGCTACCGAACGAGCTAGTTCCACTCCAGCCAGGAAGTTCGATATGACATCTGCTATCATCTGTCCCAATCGGAGACAGCCATGAGTTAAGGAGCTTAGGCATGGGAAGATTAGAAGGGAAAGTCGCCCTCATCACCGCCGCCGGGCGGGGTCACGGTGAGGCCGTTGCGAGAAGATTCGCCAAAGAGGGCGCCTCGGTTGCCATTTGCGACTTAATACCTGTAGAAGTGTTGGAAGGGACCGTTGGCCAACAGATTCGGGCCGACGGCGGACAGGCGCTCTGCTTTCAAACCGACGTCGCTCAGGAAGATCCGGTCAAGCAGATGGTACAGCAAACGATAGACCGGTTCGGCACAATCGACATCCTAGCCAACGTTGTCGGCATCGCTGGCCCGACCAAAGATGTGTGGGACATGAGCCTGGCCGAATGGCAAGAGACCCTGGCCGTCAATCTCGACTCGGTCTTTCTCGGCTGCAAGTACGTGTTGCCCGAGATGATTCGCAAGGGCTATGGCAGGGTCATTAACTTTAGCTCGGGAACGGGAAAGCAGCCGCTCTCCCATCGGACCCCGTACGCCGCTTCAAAGATGGCCGTGATTGGCTTTACCCGCACTCTAGCCGCCGATGTGGGCCGGTACGGTATCACCGTCAACGCCATCTGCCCCGGCGGGCACGAGGAACGGAGCCTCGAATTAGCCAGAGGGCGCGCTGAATATTCGGGTGAAGCGTTCGACGAGGAAGCCTTCCGCCTTGGTTTTAGGGCGACGCACGATAATGCTGTCATCGCCGGCCGTTGGTGCGCCGATGAAGGCTTTACTAACAAGGCTGGTGGACCGGAGGATGCTGCGACAATCGCTCTTTTCCTGGCATCCGACGAAGCCGGAAATTTCACGGGACAGGATATAAACTCCGGCGGCGGAGTTATGTGGTAGCAAGTAGGAAGTGGAAGGAGAAAATCGCACCTGCCAGACACATAGACGATGATTGACAGGCTTCCGTAGACAGCGGTACCCTCCTCTCATCCCATCGGATCAGACCGGAACCGATGGACATGGGGAGTTTTGGTTCAAGTCCGGCCAATCCTACCGATCCGCAGATACAATGGAGGAACCTGATGTACGCAGTACCGGACGTAGATGAAGTAGTGGCCGTGGCCAAGGAACTGGGGATTCACCTGGGTCCTGACGAAGCCGTCAAATACCAGAAGTACCTGATTGAACAGATGGAGGAACTGGACACCTTCGTACAGGCCAGGATAGACGAGCCCAAGCCTCCAATGATGTCGCCGGCCCGGGGTCCCGGATACCGTCCGAGCGCGGAAGAAGACCCCCTAAACGCCTGGGTGTGGAAGTGCCGGATCGAAGGGGAATCCGATGGTCTCCTTGCTGGTAAGACCGCCAGCTACAAGGACCACATCGCTGTTGCGGGTATCCCAATGAGTTTTGGCGCGTTCGCCCTGGAAGGATTCATCCCCGACTTCGACGCCACAGTAGTCAATCGAGTGCTGAAGGAGGGGGGCACAATCATCGGCAAGAACGTCATGAACGGGTTGAGTGGCGGCTTCGGCACCGGAGGCGGCATCGGCGACTACGGACGGCCCCTCAACCCCCATAACCACGATCACGTGACCGGCGGATCGTCTTCGGGATCCGCAGCGGCCGTGTCCGCAGGCGAGGTGGACATCTCTTTCGGCGGTGATCAGGGCGGCTCGATCCGTATTCCTGCTGCCTACTCCGGCATCGTCGGACACAAGCCCACCTTCGGGTTGTTGTCCCATTTCGGGATCGGGTTTGGGTCGGACCAGAGTATCGATTACACGGGTCCGCTGACACGGACTGTAGAAGATGCGGCGGCGGCTCTTCAGGCCACTGCGGGTCACGACCCTAACGATCCGCGCCAGACGCGAGACGTTCCCGCCAGCATCGACTTGCTCAGTGGGTTAACCGGCGGTGTGTCCGGACT
>CAXEOX010000249.1:0-2576 GCA_963997925.1 uncultured bacterium | reverse complement strand
TTGGAAGGGTCAAAAACACCTGAAATGGCCAAAGATCGAATAAAAGAATCATTTGCCGCCATCCAGCAGGAAGGGCGAACCGGGCTGATAATGTTCCTGACGGCGGGGTTTCCGGACCGGCAGGCGACGTTGGAACTGGTGCCTGCGCTGGTGGCAGCAGGGGCAGACATCATTGAGCTGGGAGTCCCCTTCAGCGATCCGCTAGCCGAGGGACCGGTTATCCAGGAGTCCAGCTTCCTGGCTCTCCAGCAAGATATCACCCTGGCAGACTGCTTTGAGATGGTGGAAGAGCTTCGAGACAAGGTGCCAGACACCCCTTTGGTGTTGATGGGTTATTACAACCCGATCTATAGCTACGGTCTCGAGAAGTTCGCGAAGAGAGCCCAGGAGACCGGCGTCGACGGTCTGATTGCCGTGGACCTGCCTCACTCTGAGTCAGCCCCTCTGGCAGAGCAATGCGCCGCCCATGGCATCCACATGATACCTTTGCTTGCTCCCACCAGCACCGACGACTCAATCAAGGAGTCGTGCGTCGACGCTGGCGGGTTCATCTACTGTATAAGCCTGACGGGAGTCACGGGGGCCAGGGACGAGTTGTCTGGGCGCGGGATAGAACTCTTGGAGCGGGTGCGGCCCCATACGTCGCTGCCGCTGACTGTCGGGTTCGGCATCTCCCGGCGGGAGCACGTTGAAACGGTGTGCCGCGAAGCTGAAGCAGCGGTTGTGGGTAGCGCGCTGGTCCGCGTGATGCTAGAATCGCCCCGCGACCAATTGGTTGCCCGAGCCAGCGAATTGGTCGCCCGATTAGCCGGCCGGCAAGTAGCAGCGGAGTAATAGAGAACCATATGACCGTGTGCCGAGGAATACGAGGAGCAACGATAGCCGAAGAGAATACGGCGGACGGTATATATTCGGCGACTAAAGAGTTGCTGGACGGATTGATTGAAGGCAACAGTATCATCGAACGAGAGGTGGCAGCGGTATATTTCACCATGACCCCAGATCTGAACGCGGTTTTCCCGGCGGCGGTGGCCCGCCAAGCGGGATGGAACAACACAGCCTTGATGGGAGGCACGGAGATCGCAGTCCCAGGGAGCTTGACCAAGTGTATCCGGATTTTGATTCTTCTGAATACGGACAAAGAGCCCCAAGAGTTGGTTAACCTGTACCTCAGGGGTACCGACGCGTTGCGCCGCCAGGGTGTGGAGTCTATCTGATGTTGATCCGCCGGTTCTGTTTCACGGTTGCCATGTATTACGGCCGCTCGGCCGATAGAATTGCATGACATATTCCCAAACTCGTTAAATTCTGTTCCCATGCCCATTATGGATCGGCGGGTCCATCTGATACGATTCGAAAACCGAGGTTGAGTTGAAATGATAGTAGTAATGGCAAAGGATTGTCCCCCAGGAGACTTGCAAGGGGTAAAAAACCGGATCGAGAGTCACGAAGGCTTAAGAGCCCAGATATTTGATGGTGTGGAGCGCATCGTAGTAGGCGTCCTTGGTTCCATTCCCCCGGACCTTAAAGACGAGATAGAGCTTCTGCCATCGGTGCTAGAGGTGGTTCCTATCTCCAAGCCCTACAAGCTGGCCAGCCGGGAATTCCACCCGGACAATTCCAAGGTCGTGGTCAACGGCGTGGTCATCGGCGGGCCGGAACCCGTCATCATGGCCGGACCGTGCTCGGTGGAAGATGAAGAGCAGATGGTGTCCACCGCCAAATCGGTTAAAGCCTCCGGAGCGCAGATCCTTCGAGGAGGCGCCTACAAACCACGCTCCTCGCCCTACAGCTTCCGTGGAATGGGTATCGAAGGCTTGGAACTCTTAAAAACGGCCAGCCAAGAAACAGGCCTGCCCATCATCACCGAAGTTATGGCGGTCGAAGATGTGGACACGGTCGCCAAATACGCCGATATTCTACAGATCGGCGCCCGGAACATGCAGAACTACAACCTGTTGGACGCGGTCGGCGAGATAAAGAAGCCGGTCATGGTCAAGCGGGGCCTTGCGGCGTCCTATGAGGAGTGGCTGCTGGCGGCGGAGTACGTCATGGCCGGTGGAAATGAGCAGGTTATGCTTTGCGAGAGAGGAGTACGCGGCTTCGAGCAATTCACCAGGTTCACGATGGACGTGGCCGCGATTCCCGTGATCCAAAGGTTGAGCCACCTGCCCATCGTCGCCGATCCCAGTCATAGCACTGGGAAATGGTACCTGGTTACCCCGGTGGCGCTGGCCGCGGTTGCGGCGGGTGCCCATGGGCTGCTGATCGAAGTTCACCCCAACCCGGACATCGCCAAGTGCGACGGTCCTCAGTCCCTGACCTTCCCAAACTTCGCTGCGCTGATGGACCAGGTGCAAGCCGTTGCGGGAGTGCGCAAAGAGCCGACCCGGGTCTAAACAAGCCATTCGCCTAAGGCGTGTGACATAACCGGATTCAAAAGCAACGGGGCGAAGAATTTCTTCGCCCCGGTTTTGTTTCGCCTGGTATGTCGTCCTCGGTTGATATTGCTGCACCGCGTACCACCCCCATCCTAACCTTGGTCCGGTGTTCACAATCTGCGGCTCTTGGGCCTC
>CAXEOX010000248.1:0-2675 GCA_963997925.1 uncultured bacterium | reverse complement strand
CCCTTGAGGAACTCGGGAATCCAAGGCACGGTTATGTGCCCTGAAGCGAGAGATGAGACGTTCCCTAAAGCACCCCGCCGATGGTCAGCCAGTAGAAGACGATGTAAGCGCCAGCAATGACCATAAACACGGAGCCCAAAGGCTGGATATACGGGAGGGCTTTGCGTAGGCCACCCACCATGGCGCCCCTAGCGAAGGCCATCCCAATCGTTAGAAGCATGATTACGAATCCCATCCCCAAAGCGAACAGGAAGAAGTTTCCCAACACAGCAAAGAAGCTGGCCCCAGCCGCCCCGATACCCACCACCGCCAGGAAAATGGGGAGGGTACAACTCAATGAAGCGGTGCCGTAGCTCAAACCGAACATGAAGTACCCGCGGAGGCTAACCCTCCCAGGGTCCCCCATGTGACTGGCAGCACGGGCGGGGTAACCGGTGTATAGCTTCCGTCCGCTCAGGATCCAGGCGCCAGCAACGGTCAATCCTATCCCGATCGTCAGTCCAAGCCAAGGCAGAGCAGACGCAGCCTCGGAGAAGCCCACGCCAATCACGGCCCCGGCCAGACCGAACAGCACGACGAAGCCAATCGTAACAACCCCGCCAACGACTACCGCCCGGCCAAGAAGTTCCAGGGGATGCGGTTTTCGCATTTCCTTTTCATTGTCGCCCAGATAGAGTCCGAGATATGCGGGAAGCATTGCGAATCCGCAAGGATTTACTGCGGACGCCATACCTGCCGCGAAGGCGAACAAGAACGAGGCTTGAATCAACCCACCGAGATATGAACTGGAGCTCCCCGATAGGAACTCCACGAACCCGTTGACCCCATCGATGCCATTGCCGCTTCCGATTAGGATCGCCCCCACAAACGCTATTACCAGCGCCAAAGCGGCTATCCCTGCAGGGAATAGAATGCTTTTAAGTATGTTGATTTGCCTTTGAGGCGAAGATATGTCGCTAGATGATGCCATGAACTGTGCTCCCCCAAATTAAACGCGTGGATGGGATAGACTCTATGTGATGGAGGCTATGGAGCCGTTGCCCTAATAATTTAAGGCGGCGGTCTCTGCCTTCAGCATCTCGTTGGTGATTCGAGTCAAAGTTTCATTATTCAACACACCGCCCCAATGGCGGAAAACTTCGCCCTTGGAGTCGATGAATACCGTCGTGGGCATTCCCAGAACCTTGTAATTACGCATGACGCCGGCGTCACTGGTGAAACCCGCGGGATACGTGACGTTCAATTCTTCAAGTAATGCTTTGGCGGAGTCCTGGTTCCCCAGGCCGGTAAACTGCCCAACGTCGATTCCCAGCAGATTTACGCGGTCTTTGTTCTCGTCGTAGAACTCTTGCAGGTCGGGCATCTCGGCTCGGCAAGGAGGACAGAGCCCTGCCCAGAAGTTAAGCACTAGGGGCTTGCCCTGCAGGCTGCCAACCGTAAGGTTTCCCTCTCCTAGCACTTCTGATCCCTGATACAAGGTGAAAGCCAGATCCGAGGCCGCATCGCCGCCAGCCGAACTTGATCCGGAACTGGATCCGGAGTTGGCGCCGTTGGAACTATCGCTGTCGGACACTCCGGAGCTAACGGCACTGCTGCAAGCGACCAGTAGAACGGCCAGAACCGTCATCACTGTGATCCATCGGCTTCGCCAGGCGCCACGCATAACGTTCCCCATACCTGGTATCAAAACTCCAAGCGTCCGGCTAGGCCGATCCGCCGATGCTCTTTCCAACCGACCTGACATGCATACACCTCTACCTTAGTCTGCGGGAAGATTCGAATAAGTCCTTAGGATGAGCGAACCATGAACCAGGCCTATCCAAGCCTCCTAAACGTCAAGCGACCGAAATGATGCACACTAAATGCTACCATGCGGCCGGTCTTATATTCCAAGGTGCTGGCTGTATGCCATGCCCTGGGATGGCGCGAAACTGGCCGGGCCACTAAACGATTCATCGTTACACTAATTACGTTACGCGGCTGCTAAAGGATGTCCACCAGCCAGCGCTCCGTCTTTCTCACGTAGGAGGCCATCTGACGCATCAGGTTCACGCCGCTTCTGGATGCTCTCTCATCTCTTCCAAGAGCAACTCCCGTGGCACGTATAGGGTCCTGGTTTGGTTCATCGCCTCAAGCTGGGCGATATAGGGCTCGCCGTCCAAGATGGGGACCAAGCTGAACAACCGTCCCGCGCCCACCAAGTCAATCACGGCCCACCTGGGGGCCGGTGGTGTCGCCACGGAGTAGACCACCCGGGCCGTTCCTTCCAGGATGATGTACACCCCTTCTGGGGAACTGCCAGACTTGACGATGACATCTCCTGGAGCGTGGGTCCCCTCGCATGATTCGGGCAGCAGACACTGGATATGCTCCTCCGGAAATTCTTGGCACATCGAAAAGTGGCGGGTAAGGTCGGTTACATGTGGTCCGTGGGTAGTGGTCATCGTACGTCTTCCTCCGTTTGTCCCCTCGTATTACTTGGATGCCATCCGACGAAAAGGGATTCGGAAGAACTTGATGCACGGGAGAGACAGGAACGCCGACGGCAGTGACAGCTAGGGAGGTTTAAATGGGGTTGGAGCTCAGTTAAGGCGAGACGAAATCCCCCTAACCCCCTTTACGAAAGGGGGGATATACGAGGGAGACGGACCTGGTGTGAGACCTTGCGCGCTGAC
>CAXEOX010000247.1:0-2677 GCA_963997925.1 uncultured bacterium | reverse complement strand
CAATCATCCCAGATAGATTAGATTTCTTTAGCCATGCGGCTTCTGGGGTAATGCGAACTATAAAGCTGCGTCCAAAGACCGTCAACGACCACACGGAGGGTCACCTTTAGTGTCTGTTGGCATGGTTTCTCTCCCACCTCCGCCAAGAACACACATCAGCCGCCTGCTTTCGCTCTCGCCCCCATCGGCCCATCAGCTTCGCTCTCCATCATGATTGAATGTAATGCGCTGGCACTGTATATTATGAAATCGTAGTCGCATCCGTATCAATGATTCGGGCTAAACACGCTCGTTATGCCGGACAAAGCATTTGTCCATTGTTGAGTTCCCGGTTCGCCTGAGTAGAATGGCGCCGGGTCATCACCCCAAAGAACCCCAATCCTTTGGAGAAGATGCGGGAATCGACTGATGACGCTAATTCTCCAGAAGGATAGAACTGAATGCAAGAACCTACAAGCGAGCCAAAAGAAGGACCGTTAAGTGACCTCAAGGTCCTTGATCTGGCCGGACCCATCGGCGTTTATTGTGGCAAGTTAATGGCTGACCTTGGAGCCGATGTTGTCCGCATCGAGCCTCCAACCGGTGACTCGATGCGGGAGATTGGTCCCTTCTTTGATGACGACCCTAAGCCGGAGAAAAGCCTCTACTGGTGGCACTTCAACACAAGTAAACGGGGCATCACTCTGGACTTGGAACAGCCTGAAGGACAGGACATCTTCAAGCGTCTGGTCAAATGGGCCGATATTGGAATTGAGAGCTTTTCGCCCGGATACCTCCAAAGCCTGGGCCTGGATTTCGATAGTCTTCACGCAGTCAATCCGGAGTTCATCCTCACATCAATCACTCCCTTCGGCCAAACAGGGCCCCATAGCGGATTCAAGGGACCCGATATAGTTGGTCAAGCGATGAGCGGAGTGATGCAGACCGTGGGAATACCGGAAAGGCCTCCGTACCTGATCGGCAGTGAGATTGGCTATTGGACCGCCGCCACCTTCGCCGCCAACGCCTCTTTGTTGGCCTTGGCTTACCGTGATTTGAACGGCGGAGGGCAGCACGTCGACACCTCCATGCAGAGGGCCATGTCCCTGGGCGCCGGCAACTCCATGTCTACCTACGACACCCTGGGGCACGTGCTCAATCGAGGCGAGTTGTTCGCTCGTGGGAGGGGCGGGGTCCGCACCCTGTTCCGCTGTAAGGACGGATACGTCTTCTACATCGCTGCCGCTCCAGGCACCAGCATGGAAGCCACCAAAGAGTTGCTGACGGAGCACGATCTAGGGGAAGAGTTTGACAACATCTGGTTGGACCCCACCATCTTAAGGCAGGAAGGGAAGGAAAAAGCTCGTTTTGAGAAGTTGATGGAAGGGTTTTTCCTGAACTTCACCAGGATGGAATTGCTGGATATGGGATTCAATCGAGAGCACCAGGTTTTCTCGGTGCCAGTGGGAACCCCGAAGGATATCGTGGAATCGCCCCAGATGGCCGCCCGCGGATTCATCATAGAGGTCGAGCATCCCGAACTTGGGCAGACAGTCCGTTATCCCGGCGCGCCTTACAAGATGCCAGAGAGCCCTTGGCGTCTAAGCCGCCGGGCGCCTCTAATCGGGGAGCACAACGAAGAAGTATTTAAAGACATACTCGAAATGACTGGCGATGAGATTTCTGGTTTACGGGGAAGCGGCGTCATCTGACCCCTGACCTATCGCAGTGGTAGAGATTGATTCAGATCGAAGGATGAACAGTTGAGCGCAAAATTACCGTTAGAGGGGATCAGAGTTTTAGACTTGGGCTGGCGGGCAGTAGCCCCCGTCTGCGCTAGGATGTTGGGTTGGGGTGGAGCTGAGGTGATACGGATAGAATCTGCCTCACGCCACGACGGAGCGCGTCAGATGCCGCCCATCACTCCAGGCCGTGACGGCAGCCTGAACGCCAGTGAGTGGTTCAACAATTTCAATTGCAACAAGATGTCCGTATCCATCAACCTGGGACATCCCGAAGGCAAGGAGTTGGCGCGAAGACTGGCCGCCATGTGCGACGTTGTAGTTGAGAATTTCAGCGCCGGGACTATCGACCGGATGGGGTTGGGGTACGAAACTCTGCGGAAACTCAAACCCGACATCATCATGGTCAGCCATTCTCTGACCGGCCTCACCGGTCCCTGGAAGAACGTCAAGGGCCATGGACCCATGGCCGCAGCTATGGCAGGGATGAATTACCTCTCCGGGTATCCTGACTCGGAGCCCATCAGTCCCGGCCAGGCCTTTACCGACTACGTAGTGAACCCACACCACTCGGCTTTTGCCATCCTGGCTGCCCTGCATCATCGGCGGAAGACCGGGAAAGGCCAGTACATAGACCTTTCTCAGTATGAATCAATCTCCCTAACCACCGGGAGTTCGTTCTTGGAGTACACCACTCTGGGCAACGTGAGAGAACGAACCGGCAACCGGTCCTCATATGCCGCTCCACAAGGGGTTTTCCCGTGTCAGCACATACCTTTGGATGGCAAGATGGAAGACCGCTGGTGCGCCATATCCATCGGCAACGACGAGGAATGGAAGCTGCTTTGTCAGGAGATGGGCCGGGCCGACATGGCTGACGACCCTCGCTTCAACACCTTCCAGTCACGTAAAGAGAATGAGGACGAGGCCGAAGAGATAATCAGTGCCTGGACCAC
>CAXEOX010000246.1:0-2693 GCA_963997925.1 uncultured bacterium | reverse complement strand
GCACCTCACGGGCCAGCATCTCCATGTCGGGCAACATTTGGTCCGGGTCTCTGGTATTGGATGAGATAACCATGCGCTGAACGCCCAATTCCTCATACGACCTGGCTTTCTGCAGAATCTCTTCGGGATCGGTGCCCAGAGCGTGACCTTCCCGCCCGCGCATGGCGGCGCTGATGGAGATTGGAATATCGTCCAGCGTCCTACCGGAAGCTTTGGCTCGCTCACCCAGATATTGAATCATCTGGCTCATTTCCTCAAAGGGAAGGACATTGGGGTGCCACCCGTCACCCAACCGCGCCGCCCGCCGGACCGCCGCCCGGCTAGAGCCCCCGATTATCACGGGTACGTGGGGTCGGGCTTGGGAGAGAATTTCATGCCGGAGGAGCTGTGGAATCTGCCATCGAAACTCGGGTCCTGTTGGGTCCACAACTCCTTCATAAAAACATGGTCGCCGGCCCATACCGAGTCGAAACCCAGTTCCTCGGCCCGGACAGCCAGCCGCAAGACGTCTTGTACGTCTTCGAACCCTTGATTGTTGGCCAACGAGAAGCCGAATTTCATTCTGGAACTCCGGATAAGGTTGGGTTTCTGGGCCGGACTCAGTGTATCACCGAGGCTTGACCGCCACAATTCAGCCTGAGTGAAAGTTCTCAGCCCAATTTGTAGGGGCACGGCAAGCCGTGCCCCTACAACCCGAAAGGCCTCGTCTGAACCTAGAGGGTGGCGAGGAGTAGGTTACCTTCAGTTGAAGCCCTTTCCCGTATAAGATAAGCTGACCGCTGATAGCTGAAGGCTTAAAGCTACTCCCAAAGAGGTGACCATGGCTTCCAACACGGCGACCCGGGTTCACGGCAAAGAACGAGAGGAGTTGGCGGAGATTCTGCGAAAGCGGATTTCCGGCGAGGTTCGCTTCGACCCCTTCTCCAGGGTGCTATACAGCACGGACGCCAGCATCTACCAGATGGAACCGGTGGGGGTGGTGATTCCCCGAGACGTGGACGACGTTCTGGCGGTGATGGAGGTTGCCAAGGAAAACAATATCCCGTTGCTACCCCGGGCGGGTGGCACCAGCCTGGCCGGGCAAACAGTTAACCACGCCATAGTCATCGACTTCAGCAAAAACCTTAACCAGCTGCTGGAGGTCAATACGGAAGAAGGCTGGGCAAGAGTGCAACCGGGCATCGTTCTTGACCAACTCAACCGGCAGCTAGCCCCCCATGGGATGATGTACGCTCCGGACCCTACAACCTCTAGCCGAGCCTGTGTAGGTGGGGGTATCGGCAACAACACTTGCGGCGCCCACTCGGTGATATACGGCAAGTCCCTGGACCACATCATGGAAGTGGACGTCATCCTGGCCGATGGCACCCAGACCCACTTCAGGAACATGGAAGCCCACGAACTGGAAGCCAAGCTGAGCGGCACCGGCCTGGAATCAGACATCTACCGGGGCGTCCGCAATATCTCCCAGGGCAACATCGCGGAGATTAAGGCGCGCTACCCCAACATCATGCGCCGGGTGAGCGGCTACAACCTGGACGAATTTCTCGCCGACGACCCTTTCAACCTGACTAAGATGGTGGTCGGGTCTGAAGGGACGCTCTGCGTGGTCACCGAGGCCAAGGTCAACCTCGTACCCCGTCCCACTATGACTGCGCTTTCGATCCTGCACTTCTCGGACATCGTGCAGGCCAGCGAGGCTATCGTAGAGGTGCTTAGGCACGAGCCGTCATCCATAGAAGTCATGGACAACATCCTGCTACAACGGTCCCGGGAGTCTCTGGGACACTCCGGCGATCTGTCATTCATCGAAGGCGACCCCGGAGCGTTGCTGGCCGTGGAGTTTTACGGGGAGTCGGAAAGCGAGTTAGTCTCGAAAACCAACAACCTTAAAAGCGATATCGAGGGCAAGGGTTTGGCCTATGCCTGCGTGAATATCCTGGACAGTCCCGGACAGAACCGGGTTTGGAACCTGCGAAAGGGTGGCCTGGGATTGCTGATGAGCGTCCACGGCGACGCCAAGCCCCTCCCCTTTGTAGAAGACACGGCGGTCGACCCGGAGACTCTGGGTCCCTTCGTGAAACGGTTCGACGAGATTGTGCGTAGCCACGGCACTGAAGCCGCCTACTACGGCCACGCCAGCGTGGGCTGCCTGCACATCCGTCCCCTAGTCAGCCTGAAAAGCTCCGAGGGCGTGGCAAAGATGGTAGCCATAGCTGACGAGATCAGCGACTTGGTGAAAGAGTTCGGCGGCTCTCTGAGCGGCGAGCACGGCGACGGCATAGTCCGGGGCGTTTACACCGAGAAGATGTTCGGGCCGGAGATATACCAGGCGTTCCAGGAACTAAAGAGCACCTTTGATCCCCAGGGCATCATGAATCCCGGAAAGATTATCAATTGCCCGCCGATGACTGAGAACCTGCGTTACGGACCGGATTATCACGCCCAGACCATACCGGCCAAGCTGGACTTCTCCATCGACACCGACTTCGCCGGGGCGGTCGAAATGTGCAACGGCATGGGCGCTTGCCGCAAGCTGGAAGGCACCATGTGCCCCTCCTATATGGCAACAAGAGACGAGGAGCACTCGACCCGAGGCAGGGCCAACCTGCTACGCGCCGCCATGTCCGGAAGATTACCGGAAGGGACCATGACCAGCCGCCGCATGTTCGATGCCCTAGACCTTTGCCTGG
>CAXEOX010000245.1:0-2698 GCA_963997925.1 uncultured bacterium | reverse complement strand
CCGTATCTGACGGGAATCAACTGCTGGTCTTCTTCTAGTTCCACCAGTGTTGGGGAACTGCTGCGGACATATCCCCCGTAGGTTGCGCCGGCGGCGCCGAAAAGGACCACCGCCAGAACAGCTATCTGCCAGATTTTCAGAGTTTTGAAAGCATTCCATGTTGATACCATAATCGTCTACCTCTCACCTCTTCGTCTCTTCTATGGTAAGTATCCTCAGTATACAAGTTATGTCTTCCCGAATCCCCAATCTTGAGCCTATTGTTCGCAGGGAATCGCAGTACTCAAAGTAGAGAAGGGCGCACTTGATTCAGGAAGTAGGTCCGCGATTCACGGACTCTCAGTCTGCGCCTTCGGTCGCTTTTTCTGCCAGAGGTATTTCAAAGGTGAACCGGCTGCCATGACCCAATGTGCTTTCGGCGTAGATGTAGCCGCCATGGGCCTCTACCAATTGCTTGGCGATGGTGAGCCCCAGCCCAGCGCCACCGGTGGACCGGGCGCGGGATGGGTCCACCCGGTGAAAACGTTCGAATAGATTCGGAAGTTCTTCGGCGGGTATCCCTTCACCTGTGTCTGACACGGTGATTGTCGCTCTCGTGGGGCCGGCTTCCGCCAATATGAGTTCTACTCGGCCGCTGCGGGGAGTGTGCTGGATAGCGGTTTCTAAAAGATTGCTGACCACCTGAGCGATGCGCGTGCGGTCCATGTTGACCAGAGGGAATCCGGTTGGGGTTTGGATCGATAGTTCGATTCCCTCCGCTTCGGCCCTGGCCCGAAAGGCTTCAACCGAGCGATTCAGAACGTCTGGCAAGGAATCTTCCACCAGGTTCAAGCGAAGGTTTCCTCCCTCAACAAGGGCCAAAAGGCGCAGGTCCTCCACCAATTGGGACAGATGGAGGGCCTGCTGGTAAATGGTGTCTATGGTTTCCTCGTTGGCCTCAAGCAGCCCGTCCTTGACCGCCTCAAGGTATCCTTGAATGTTGGAAAGAGGAGTTCTCAACTCGTGGGCCACATCGGCAACCAAGTTCCTCCGCTGTTCCTCTGCGTTCTGCAAACTCCCTGCCATGGTGTTGAAAGACCCGGCTAGGTCTGCAAGCTCGGTGGGCCCTGTTGTCGCTACTCTTTGGGACAGGTCGCCGCCGCCCAACCGGCGGGCCGAGCTACCCAGGGCCTGCATGGGAGAAAGCAACCGGCGGGATACCAATGAGACCATCAGCACACCGACCACGCCAGATGCCAGTCCGGCCCACAAAAGGTAACGGTTGACCGTGGACGCCAGCCGTGAGATAGGCGGCTCCCGAACGGCGCCGGGCACGTTATCTGCATCCAAGGCGACGGAGCCAACTTCTTGGTCGCCGACGACGATGGGTGATGATCTGATTCTCCTACCATGGCGGCGCCACGGGATCCCAAAATCCCGGTGTGAGTCTCCCACGATAACGCCGTGCTCGTTGGTAACTACGATGCGCCGGCCAGATACGCCGCCCGCTTGCTCTAAAGCCGGTTGAATCTCTCTCCATTGGGTTTCCGCGGAGTAGTTCCGTGAAACCATTCTTTCGATGCGGGCCCGGCGTATGTCGTTGCGCCTGGTCTCCAACGCTTCGGCTTCCCGCTCGGCGGCCTGTCCCACGTAGTAGCTGACGCTGACCAGGGCCAGAACCAGGATCGCAGCGAATCCGATCACTAAGCGAAATTGCAGGCTGAATAGCACGTTATGCATCGCCAAGCCTGTAACCTACCCCATAGATGGTGTTGATGTACTTTGTTTCCCCACCATTTTCCCCGGCCGCTGCTTCAATCTTGCGCCGCAGGCTATAAACGTGGGAATCGACGGTCCTATCGAATCCCTCGAAATCGTAGCCAAATACGCGGTCGATAATCTGACCTCCCGTGAAAGTCCTGCCCGGTTCCCGTATCAACAATACAAGCAACCGGACCTCTGTTGGAGTGAGGTGAACTTGGGTTTCACCTACATATACGGTACGTTTCTGTGTGTCTACCGAGATTGGTCCGTAGGTCAAACTTGAGGTACCGGTTTCCTGCCCGTCACGGGCGGTGCGGCGTAGGACGGCACGGATGCGCGCCGCCAGTTCCCGAGGACTGAAGGGCTTGGTGACGTAGTCGTCGGCTCCGATATCCAGTCCGGCCAGACGGTCCTCTTCATCGGCCCGGGCGGTCAACATGACGATGGGGACGTCGGACTCCTGCCGCAGGGTTCGGCAAATCTCGAGCCCGTCCATGCCAGGCAACATCAGGTCCAAGACAATCAGGTCGGGCTGAGCTTCCCTTGCCAAGCTCAGCCCAGTGATGCCATCGGTTGCGGACAGAACGTTGTGTCCGTCCTGGCGCAGGTAAAGCTGGACCACCTCCACCGTGTGGGGGTCATCCTCCAATATTAAGACCGTGCTTGCCACCCGCTTACTCCTGACCGGCGTACCAGTGCGTAGACTTCCCTCAACAAGATCTTGGAGGGAAGTCTACGCTGCCAATCTCTTTATTGGGAAGTTTGGTCGGGCTCCAATGAAGGCTCGGTGGGAGCCACTTCCTGCTCAGTTGAATCCTGGCCATCGTGGAACAACGCTCCGGGGCTGGTCCAGTCATGGCCACCCCAACGGCCACCGCGCCGGTGCATCCTCATGCCGAACAGTTTGCCACCGAATCGTTTGGCATGACCGAAGGCTGGTCCCCTGTGGCCGCCT
>CAXEOX010000244.1:0-2711 GCA_963997925.1 uncultured bacterium | reverse complement strand
CCGACGGCAGGCAGGCAAAGTCCGACTTGAACGGCTACTTCTGCTTCTACAACACCCAAAGGCCACATCAGGCCTTGGGCTACCGGACGCCAGCAGAGGTGTTCAGCGGAGACTCGGCTCAATCAGATGAACATACCGCAGAAGGGGGAGATACAAAGGTACTGATGGGTTCGACCTTGGTTACCTTTGGTAAGATGCGGACATACAGGAATCACGGAGGTACATGTTGAAATCATCCTCCAAATCTGACTAACGATGATGCACCCAATCATATGACCTCTTCCAACTCCGTGGATAAGGACGATAGTCGCGCTGTGACCTCTCATTGGTTTCACCAGCGCGAATCTCTCGTCTCCTTCATTTTGGTCCTTTTTGCGGTCGCCTTCAACTTGTACCATCTTTTCCCAGAGATCTCGGGGGACTTCCTTGCCTGGAACGATACTGTCTTCCACTTGTTGGCCATCGAGGCTGTTGTGGACGCGATCTACCAAGGACAGAATTTCACTGACCCATGGCAGGGCTCGATGGGAATGGGGTTCCCCCTATTCCATTACTACCAACACCTCCCTCACGTAGTCATCGCCCTTTTCCATGTCCTTACCTTCGGGGTTTTCCCTACAGCCGAGTTGTTGAACTGGACGAACTATTTAATCCTTAGCCTTTTTCCTATATCCGTGTACTGGTCGTTGCGGCGCTTCGGTTTCGATCGTCTGACCGCTGCCACTGGCGGCTTAGTAGCATCGCTCATTGGGACCGCCGGCATCGGTGGCCTGAGCTTTGCCAGCTATGTCTTTAAAGGGTGGGGAGTCTACACCCAGGTATGGGCGATGACACTCTTGCCACCCGCATTAGCTGTGAGTTATCGAGTCTTACGGGAAGGGAAAGGATACGTCTGGGCCACGTTGCTCTTGGCGGTGACGTTGATCTCCCATTTGATATACGGATATATGGCCTTCCTTACCCTTGGGGTGCTTGCCCTCATCCAGCCGGGGGATTTGTCGAACCCCAAGTCTCTATTGCGGGCCATCTTGTTGCGGTGGAGCAGGTTGTTGATTCTCTTGCTCCTCGTCGTGCTCGTTACCTCATATTTTCTGGTTCCCTTTTTCCTCGACCAGCCTTATTTAAACAACAGCATTTTTCATCACGTGACAAGGCACGACTCGTACGGACATTCCGCAGTGCTACGGGGTCTTGCCGTGGGGCATCTGTTTGACTTCGGTAGAATACCTTCGTTGACCTACCTGGCGGCGGTTGGGTTCGCGATCTGCGTATTTCGCAGGAACCATGACCGATACCTAATTCCAGTCTCCATATTCGTTCTATGGCTTTTGCTCTATTTCGGTAGGGCAACTTGGGGTGGGTTCATGGACCTGCTACCTCTAAGCCGCGAGATCCACATGAACCGGTTCGTCGGAGGAGTCCATCTTGGGGGAATCTTCCTCATAGCCGTTGCTTTGGCCGCCCCTTTGCTTTGGGCTCTTCTTAAATCAGGATGGTACGTCATAGCAGCCTTGGGGTTGATCTTGTTGGTACTGTCCCCTGCCTATATCGAGAGGAGATCCTACTTGGCCCAGAACGCCGTCTCGATAGATGAAGGGCGGCAAGCTCTGAACGCCGAGGATGAAGATCTAGCGGCCTTATACGAAAAATTGAAGCAACTCCCGCCAGGGCGGGTGTATGCCGGGCATCAACGAGGCTTTGTTCTCGACCATTGGAGCGACCGTTACCGCGTCGGCAACTTAAAGGTCAATCACCTTCTCCATGCAGAGGGCCTGGATATGGTGGGCAAGGTTTACCACAGCTACTCACTGAACAGCGATATTCTGATTAACTTCGATGAACAGCGTTATGACCACTACAATCTCTACAACGCTCGCTACGTCGTAGCCCCGGAAGACCGAGAATTTCCGCAGTTCGTGCAGCTCCTACAGCGATTTGGACGCCATCGTTTGTATCAGGTGGATACAACGGGCTACTTCGACCTGGTGGGTTCGGACCTGGCCTTCAAAGGGGAATCTTCGGACCTTTATATGGCGGCATCGACTTGGCTGGGCAGCCGGATGCCAGTGGCCAAGAAGCACCCAGTAGTGTGGCTGGGCGGTGCCTATAAAGGGAACCCTCAACCAGAGTCCCTTTTCTCAGCTCGAGGCATCATCGCGACACAAGACCCCCCAGCCGGTCCGAGTAGGGGCACAGTGCTGTCGGAGGAAGTAGGTAACAATTACTTTGCCGCCGATGTCAGAGTGGAACGAGACAGCATGTTAGTGCTGAAAGCCACCTATCACCCCAATTGGCGGGCAACTATCGACGGGGTAAAGACGGACACCGTGATGCTCATGCCTAGTTTTGTCGGGGTCCGGTTGCCTCCTGGCAGCCACAAGGTGCGCCTGGAATACCTGCCCCGGCGCCTTCGGATGATTCTGCTAGGATTGGGACTCATAGTTTTGCCGTTAATCTTCGTAGCAGAGAAAAAAGCTCCGAAACTTTTTGGGTGGTTGACCACGGGTATACTGGCTAGGATACCCGAAGCAGTAAAGTGGCAGAGCATCGCTCAAGGTAGACAAAACCGGAGAGGCCGCAGGCCCCGGTGACCTCCCCATCCCCTATCTCTCTGAGCCTGAATCCCGCCGGAAGAGAGGGTTGAAAATCCTAGGTGATTCGGTTAGTGAGGAGGGCCCAGATTTCAGGCATCTGATTGATCGGTGGACTCC
>CAXEOX010000243.1:0-2719 GCA_963997925.1 uncultured bacterium | reverse complement strand
GGGTACGTTATCGGTAATCTTGGTCGTCGTTTCACTGACCCGCTTGATTTTTTCCATGGGGAATCTGCCCAGGTGCATAGGCCGGGGGCGCTGCCAGAAGAAAGGCATGGAGGTTCCTCCGCTTTTCCGACTAAGACGGTGGTTCGACAAGCCTGTCCTGAGTTTGTCGAAGGGCCTTGACCGCGGATTCACGCCGATACAGAACCGGAGCTAAGTTCCTATGGTCACCGGGTCCACAGCGTCCTTGATGGAACGGATGATGGATAGGGCGGTGAGCTTGCCGGTCTTTGGGTTTTCGCTTGGGATGTTTTCTATGTGGATGGTCAGAAGACCGAATTCGCCGACCACCTCAATATCGTGGCAGTTTCGCTCTAGACCTGGCACGGCCACAATCTTCACCTGGGTTTTGTCCGGTCCCAGGCCGGCCAGGCTCACCGCAGCCGATACGTTCAGGTTGGCGGGGAACCCGATGCAGGCCTCCCGCGCCGTGCCGGAGAATACTTCGAGTTCCTCTTCCAGCCCTTCTAGGATGATTTCGTTTACGACCAGATGAGGCGCGCCTTCCAAGGCTCGTGGGGGCTTTCGTGATGTCATGGTGACCCGGTCTACTCTACCGGCGCAGGCGGACTTGATTCCGTCCAATCCGGCTATCGCTCCGGAGGGGGCCAGTAGACGGCACCCTTTGCTCCGAGACTCCTCGATGATTTCGGGGTGCTCCAACAACGCCCCGATGCTGATTACCATAAGGTCTTTGCCTGCCGCAAAAACGTCCTTGGCCAGTTGGGGGAAGACATGTCCTCCCGCCGTCTCCACAATCAGGCTTGAGCGGTTAATCAACTCGGCGGGCCCGAGATAGGGCGGCGGGTTGCTAAGCTTGGAGAGGAACTCTAGGGCTGTGCTCTCGGTCCTGCTGGTTACGCCGGCAACCGCAACGGGCATCTTGCCGGCGTCCGCTTCTCTGAGTATGGCCTGGCCTATGGCGCCACAGCCGACGATACCTATGGACGCAGCCATCCTGCGACCTCCTCTGGACTGAATTTCCGAGTCTAGCTGACTACCCCGTGGCTAATAATCCCTGAGCATCCGGCCGAACCCCTGTAGCTGATCGGTGATACCGTTGTCCCGGAGCGCCATCCACCATATGGTGGCGTTGATGGCCAAGACGGGTTTTCCCAGCCAGCGGTCAGCTTCATCGGCCAGGCGAATCATGTTCAGGTTGGTGCCGCACTGGATAATGGCCTCTGCCTTGTCAGAGTTTATCTTCAGCAGGGCTTCTTGGCACTTGTCCGATGTGATGTGGCCGATGCCCACCGCAGACGGGGACTCCAAGTCGATATTGGCCACCACCTCGAATCCTGACTCGGTGAAATACTGAATCACGTGGTCGCTGGTGTCGGACCAATAGGGCGTCAGCACGGATATCCGCTTAACGTTAAGCAGGTTGAGGGCCCGCTGACAGGCTTCGGCGCCGTTGGCCATGCCCAGGCCGCCGCTGTATTCCTGCATCTGCGCCTTCCAGCGGAGGTTCCCTTCTAGGCCGCCCCGGAAGGTTGGAGCGCTCATGGCCATCACCAAGTAGTCGGGCTCCATGGTTAGCAACCGTTCGATTGTCGGCTGCATCTCGTTGCCCAACCTTATAGCCCGTTGGTCGTTGTCGGGGACGTTGGCGGAATGTCTGACGGTATTTTGCATCATGATGCGCCCCATGTGGGACGTTACGCCAGGGACTTCCATCATGTGGAGGTCTGGCTCGACGATGGTATTGGTGCTGGGGGCTAAAACCCCGAACTTCTTGCGCCATGCTAAAACATCAGGCATTGCGTCACTCCTTAACGATGGATTCGCTTGATTTGCACTGGCTCATTACTGGTTCAGGGAAGGTGTCAATTGTAAGAACGGACCGCAGATGTGTCAAAATTCCCGGCAACGCTCTTGACGTTCGCCGAAATCAGGATGGGCGTAGTCGTGAATTAACATGATGTAAGATAATATTAAATATCTGGATACAAGGAAGTTTGAGCCTGGGAACGCGGCACAGCCCACTATGTCCTTGACTATAGGGAGAACACTTCTGGTATAATAAAGGTCGGTATTAGTTAAGGTTTACCACTGGTGGTACACAGGTCCGTTAGCTCAGGCAACCGGATGACCTAAGACTGAACCAGACCAAATTAAGGGAGGTCATCCAAATGGCCCTAGCAGACAAGGATCTTATGTGTGGGGAGTGCAACGCAGCGTTCGTTTTCACGGTTGGAGAGCAAGAGTTCTTCAATTCCCGTGGATACACCAACGAGCCGAAGCGCTGTCCGGAGTGCCGGGAAGCCCGCAAAAACCAACAGCGTGGCGGATACGGCAGCGGACCCCGCGAGATGCACCCGGTGGTATGCGCCCAGTGTGGCGTAGACACCACCGTTCCTTTCGTCCCCCGTGGCGACAGGCCGGTGTACTGCAGTGATTGTTTCAGCGCCCAACGACGCTAACAACTAACTGACTCTGCTAAGAGGCCGCCAAACTGGCGGCCTCTTTTTTTCTTCTTCGCCGCCGGAGCAAGTCTCCCTGTCAGGGTCGGGAATTTTCTAGATGCAGCGGGCTCTCCCTGTCTCCCTAATGGATTCACCGACGGCGTGTATGTCACCGTTGGTTCGACTTTTTCTAGCGACAACCGCAACGAGGGTGTGCTCGCCCAGGCTTTCATATGCAATAGCGCACCCTTTGAGAT
>CAXEOX010000242.1:0-2757 GCA_963997925.1 uncultured bacterium | reverse complement strand
TCTGCTGGCCATGACGATGACGGCGGCGACATGGTGCTTGGGACGCCGCAGACAGGCCTATCTGCTGGTCGCGTTGGCGGCGATCTGGTTCTACGTGCTGGTTAGTGGGTTTCCGGTCTCGGTGCTACGGGCGGGCATCATGGGCTCGGTGTTTCTTGCCGCTGTGGCTTTGGGCAGACCTCGGAGTATTCTCCCGTCTCTGGCGTTGAGCGCAGCAGTGATGGCTGGAATAAATCCAAAAGTCCTGGGACAGATATCCTTCCAGCTTAACTTCACCGCCCTGGCTGGAATCGTCCTAGTGTTGCCCTTTCTATACAAGATATCTGAAGCCGTCAGCCTCCGGGCGGCAGCGTCTAGCAGCTGGTTGAGGCATTTGGGTTGGCAGGCCGCGAACTGGATATTGTCGTCGGTGGTCGTGTCGGTCGGGGCGACTTTGGCCACATGGCCTCTGGTGGCTATGAATTTCGACCGGCTGCCTCTCTCGAGTATCCCGGCGACATTGCTGGCTTTACCCGCCATGCCATTCATCCTAGTGGGGGCTCTAGTAACCGGCGGGTTGGGACTGGTGCACCCGGCGTTGGGCCAGATAGCCGGATGGCTGACCTTTGTGCCCCTTTCATACCTATTGGGGTTAGTATCGTTCCTGCCGGCGCCTGGTATCCCTGGGCATTGGATCGGAACGCCTGTGGTGGTGGCCTGGTACGGGTTGTTGGCGGCCTTGCTGTTCGTGCCGGGCCGGATAGCTCGCGCACAGGGAACGGCTGTCCGTCTCATATCGGCGGTAAACCATACTTTCGGTGAGCCAGTGAGACACGAAAGTCAGCCGAGATGGCTTTTGGGTTTCGTCTTCTTAGCCCTGGCCTTGCTGGGCATTTCTTTAGCCCTTTGGTTCCAAGTATTCCAAGGAACCGATGGCAAGCTCCACGTGTACTTTCTAGACGTGGGACAAGGCGACAGCATATTGATTGTTACCCCCAAGGAAAACAGGTGTTGGTGGACGGTGGACCGAATCTAACCAGCGCCACCGGGCTTTGGCAGGCCCCATGTCCCCCACGGACCGCAGCCTAGATATGGTGGTAATGACCCACATCGACGGCGACCACAGTAGAGGGCTTCTGGAGGTGTTGGACCGATACGATGTGGCAACCGTGGTGGTCGGTGATAATCCGATGGACGACCAATCGTCCCAAGAATGGCAGGCCAGGTTGGATCGGAAGCACATCGACCCGGTTGAAGTGTCAGCCGGGCAGGTGCTGGAAGTGGAGCCCGGAGTAACGCTGGAGGTTCTCAACCCAGCGGCTGTCCCTTTCGTAGGCTCAGGCGCCGACAGGAACAACAATGCCGTGGTGCTGCGTCTCGTCTACAGCAGCGTGTCTTTCTTGCTGGCTTCGGACATCGAAGCATTCACCGAAGACTACCTGGTGCGCACCTCCTTCGTTCTGGAGAGCATCGTACTTAAGGCAGCCCACCACGGTAGCCGCTCTTCTACCATCCCGGCTTTCTTGGGCCAGGTGAACCCGGCAGTGGCCGTCATATCTGCGGGATCGGGCAACCAGTTCGGTCATCCTCATCCCGAAGTCGCGAACCGGCTTGAGGAAGCACTGGGGCTGGAAGGAATCTTCAGGACGGACCGGCAAGGAACCGTCGAGTTGATTACAGATGGCACCGATCTGTGGGTGTCTACCGAAAAGGACTACCCGTAGACTTGGACGGCTTCTGAATGTGGTCCGGTCATGTATACTGGGGGCAAGTTTGCGATAGACACGGATCGTGACTAGTTTGATTTCCGGAGGGAGCCAACTTTGGTTAGAGTCGATGGTCGGCAGTGGGACGAAAGCCGACCGATTACCATCACATTAAATTACCAGAAATTCGCCGAAGGCTCGGCGATGATTGAGATGGGCAACACCAAGGTGTTGTGCGCCGTCTCCTTGGAAGAACGGGTGCCGCCTTTTTTGAGAGGCCAGGGCAAGGGCTGGGTGACCGCCGAATACGCCATGTTGCCCCGCTCCACCAACACCCGGACGTCTCGCGACCGGGACGCCGGGCGCATCAACGGGCGCTCTCAGGAGATACAACGGCTCATCGGACGGTCACTGAGGGCCGTGACCGACCTGGAGGCGTTGGGCGAGCGGACCGTGACGGTGGATTGTGACGTCATTCAAGCGGACGGCGGCACCCGGACGGCGGCGATAACCGGCTCCTACGTTGCGCTGCATCAAGCGCTTAAGATGCTGGTCGACAACCGGATACTACCCAAGCTGCCGATCCGAGATGCAGTCGCGGCCATCAGCGTTGGCCTGATTGACGACGAACTGTTGCTTGACCTTTGCTACGAAGAAGACTTTCGCGCCGACGTGGACTTCAACTTGGTTCTCACCAAGAGCGGCGAGATGGTGGAACTCCAGGGAGCCACCGAGGCCGCGCCTTTCCCCCGCCAACGGGTGGTAGATGTGCTGGACCTGGCTGCCAGCGGCATGGAGGTCCTGTTCAAGGCTCAGCAGGAAGCCCTTCGCAAAGGGTAACCAGCTGTAGGCCGATGGGATCACTTGGACGATTCTTAACAAGTCAACTAGGATCTGTAGAATGAGTCTCGAATCCATGCCTCCCCACGGCGGAAAAGACAGCCCGCAACGTGAGAAATGTTCTCTGCGGTACCGGCTTGGGAGCTTTAATAAGCCCCGCATATTCATCGGATCACTAGCCGTTCTGGTGGCCCTGATGGTTGGCGCCGCTTGCTCAAACTCCACTCCAACT
>CAXEOX010000241.1:0-2798 GCA_963997925.1 uncultured bacterium | reverse complement strand
TTCATCCCTTGATGTCTCTCGTGTTCCTCCCATCAACGGCCCTCGTCCTTCCCCCATTGGCGTCCCTCGTCTTTCCCCCCTTACGAAGGGGGGATTAAAGGGGGATTGTGGTCGTCCCCCGCTCACAATGGTGCACTTTTCCATGCTGAGGTTGATGTCGGGGTTGAGCACGGTGATGCCGTGGCGGCGGGCGTCTTCTTTGAGGGTTTCCGTGTTGTAGAAGCCCATGGGCTGCTGGTTGAAGATGGCGGTGAAGAATTCCAACGGGTAGTAGTACTTGAGCCAGGCCATGTGGTAGGCCGTTGCGCCAAAGGCGAAGGCGTGGGATTCGGGAAACATGTACTGGCCGTTGAACTTCTTGAATATCTTCTCGGCCACGTCCCTGGGAACGCCCAGGTCCCCGGCCCCCTGGCGGAACTTTTCCCAGTAAAAAGCGATCAGAGACTGGTTGTTGCGGCGTCCGAAGGCCCGGCGGAGCTGGTCGGCCTCAAGCGGAGTGAATCCGGCTACGTCCCTCGCTACGTGGTTCACTTGGTCTTGGAAAAGAATTATTCCCAGCGTCCGCTCCAGGGCCCGCTGCTCCAGGGGGTGGTCGTAGTCCCAGGGGATGCTCTGGGTGCGCCTCTGGATGAACTGGGTAACCCCGTCGTTGACGCCGACTCCGGGGCGCACCGCTCCCACCTCGTAGGCCATGTCGGTGAGGTTGATGGGTCTGATGCGAGGGACGGTCTGCATCTGGGCCGCCGACTCCACTTGGAATATCCCGATGGTATCGGCTTGGTGCATCATCCCGTAGACCGCTTGGTCGTCAAAGTCGATGCGGCTCAGGTCGATGTAGTGGCCGTCCCGTTCCTCGATAAGCTGGAGGCATTCCTGCATCTGGGACAGAGCTCCCAGAGCCAGGAAGTCAATCTTAACGAAGCCGGCTTGGTCGATGCTGTCCTTGTCCCAGTGGCAGATGTAGCGGTTGTCGATGGCCGACTGCTGTACCGGCACTATGTCGGTGAGGGGAGAAGAGCTGATAATCATGCCACCTGGATGCTGGGCCAGGTACTTGGGAAACCCGTCCAGTTGGGCCGACAGTTCTATGAGGTCGCGCCATACTGGGGAATCCGTCTTGTCCCGGAACTCGGGCAACGACTCCATCTCCAGCTCTAGCTCCCGGGCGCTGTGGGAGTCGACGCGCTTGGCCAGCTTGTCCACGTCCTGGCTGGGCAGCCCCAACGCCTTGCCTAGGTCCCGGATGGCTCCCTTCATCTTGTAGGTGCTAATCATCCCGGTGAGAACGGCGTGGTCCCAGCCCCACTTTTCATGCACACGCTTTATCAGCTCTTCCCGGATGTTACGGGGAAAGTCCAGGTCTATATCGGGGACTGAGCCCATGTCGTCGGAGAGAAAACGCTCCAAAGTTAGGTTGTATTTCAGCGGGTCGATGTGAGACAAGCCAATCAAGTAGCCCACTAGCATGGACACCGAAGACCCCCGGCCCCTTCCGGGAGGGCGTTCTTCCAAGGGTATCTCCACTTCGCTCAGGCCCATCTCTATCATGATTTCCCGGGCCATCTGGATGATTTCGTAGTAGATCAGGAAGAACCCCGATAGGTTGTGCCTATTTATCAGGCGCAGCTCTTCGTCCAACCGGCTTTGCACTCGGTCGTTGATGCCACCATAGCGGCGCTCGGCGGCCTGGCGGCACAGATCTTCCAGAAAGCTTTGGGGGGTGAACCCTTCAGGCACCGGGTAATCGGGGAAGCGGTACCCCATGTCCCTGGTGATATCGAACCCGCACCGGTCGGCGATGCGCAGGGTGTTTTTGACGGCTGTGGGGCACTCCAAGAACAGGTTCGACATCTCCTCCGGAGACTTTAAGTGGAAATGCCGGTTGGGACGGCGCTGCCGGTGGGTCTCCTCCAGGCTCTGGTTATTGCTGATGGCTACCAGTGCGTCCTGGAGCCGGTGGCGGTCCGGTATATGGTAGTGAACATTGTTGGTCGCGACGGTAGACACGCCATATCTATTTGCCAGATCCACCAGCCGCCGTATGCGCGGTGTGTCCCCCTGGACCAGATTGTGTTGTAGTTCGACGAAGACGTTGGATGTGCCGAACCAGTCCAGGTATTGCCGCAACTGGTCCTCGGCCTCCCGGTGGCGGCCTTCAGCCACCAGGCTGGGAAGACGCCCCTGGCGGCATCCGGTAAGCAGGACGAGCCCTTGGGCCATCTCGGACAGGTGTTTGATGTCGAAGGCGGGGTTTTTACGGTCGCCGGAGATGTAGGCATAGGAGATGATGTTGCTCAGGTTGCTATACCCTTGCTGAGTCTCGGCTAGCAGGGTGAGGTGAGAGCCGTCATTCAGGGTGATTTCCGCTCCGGTGATGGTTTGCATCTCCAGAGTCTTGGCAACCTGGGCGAAGTGCATGGCTCCGCACAGATTGTCGTGGTCGGTAAGAGCCAACGCCCGGTAGTCCAGTTCCTTGGCGCGAAACAGCAACTCCTCAACGGAGGATGCTCCCTCTTGGAACGAGTAGTTACTGTGGCAATGCAGTTCGGCGTAGCTCGAGTTCATGAATCAGTAGCGTCATATCACCTCCGCCCAGCCACCCGGACAATCTCTCCCAGGCAGCCCTACACAGCCCCTCCAACGTTCACCTCCATAGTTGCTCTGTGGCTTATCTCCACCGGCAGGTCTTCAACTTTCTAGGAAAGTGTTGCCTTTGTGCCTAGACCCCCCATCCTAACCTTCCCCCACAAGGGGGGATGGACTTATTTGCCTCTCCCGTAATGCTCTACTAGGTGGGA
>CAXEOX010000240.1:0-2819 GCA_963997925.1 uncultured bacterium | reverse complement strand
GAGCCTTTGGCTTGAGGTGAAGTGCCGTCGAAGTCCACGAATATTTCATCCCCGTTAATCTTGACCTTGGCGTGGATGGCTATCGGTTGGGGGTCGATGCCGTCGTTGTCGATGTAGTCGGTGAACTCCCATTCCCCTTGTGGCAACGAGCTAATCTCCGCCCTGGTGAGTCGTTCGGTGGAGTCAAGGATGTCAGCCATGTAGTCTTTCATCTCTTCCACGCCGTATTCATCCACCAGTCTTAACAGGTCGCGCTCGCCAAACCGAACGGCGGCCAGCAGGGCTTGAACGTCACCCAGGACCTTTTCCGGCACTCGTACGTTCTTTTCCAAGATTCGCCAAACCGCTTGGTTCAAGACTCCCTGGTCATACAGTTTCAACGGAGGGATGATAAGTCCCTCCTGGTAAATCTCCGTGTTGTCGCAGGCATTGCCGCCGGCCACCCTTCCTCCGATGTCCGTCTGGTGCCCGATGCAACAACTCCAACCGAACAGGGCTTCGTTGACGAATATGGGCTTAAACAGGAAGATGTCGGGCAGATGGCTGCCGCCCTCGTAGGGGTCGTTGTTGGCGAAGACATCCTCGGGGTGGACATCGTCGCCAAAAGCGTTCATAACTCCTTGCAACGCCGGCGCCATTGAGCCGAGGTGAGGGGGGAGGGTAAGCCCTTGGGCTACTTGTTCTCCTTCGGCGGTGAAGATGGACGTGGAGAAGTCCATGCCGTGCTTGATGACCGCCGAACGGGCGGTACGCACCACCGTCAAGGCCATGGTATCGGCGGCACTCATCAATGCGTTCTTGATGATTTCCCTGGTAACCGCATCCGTGGCAAGGCGCATACCTTTCTCCTTTACGTGCCTCTTTCCAGGATAATGTTTCGCCACGAGTCGACTGACGCTTTCCATCGGGGAGGGACCACGGTGGTCGAGTCGTATTCTTCAATAATCAAAGGGCCTTCGGCCGGGCTGTCAGTCAGGCCGCCACGGTCCACTACCCGCGTGTCGATCCATCCGTTGTTGCCACCGAAGTACACCGGGCGTTGAGATGGCCTATTCCGATTGGATTCAGGCAATTCCAAACGCTCGGGAGTTCGAGATTCTTGGGACAGTCCGCGGGCGATGACTCGCAGGTTGACCATCTGATACGGCGCGTCCGTCCGGTAGCCGAAGCTCTTAACGTGCTCCTCCGCAAACACCTCTCCCAACTCAGAAAGGGTTTCCGGAGTTACTTTCCCCGGCGGCATCAAGACCGTCAGTTCCGACACCTGCCCTTCGTATTTCATGTCTACCTGAGTAACGATTTGTTGATTGGAATCGCTGAAGCCTTCGGCCCGCAGCTGTTGCCGCCCATCATCCCACAGACCTTCAAGAATAGCGGCGAGGTCAGATACTTGAAGTTGTTCAAAAGTCTTGAAGTAGGTGCGAACAAAATGGTGCTCCACGTTGGCCAGCAGCAAGCCAAAAGAGCTGAATACTCCGGGAAAGGGGGGCACCACCATCCGGCTGATGTCCAGCATCTCGGCTAATCCGGCCGAGTGCACCGGTCCGCAACCACCAAAGGAAAAGAGGACGAACCGCCGGGGGTCTCGGCCCCGTTCGCTGGACACCGCCCGTAACGCCCGAGCCATGTTGGAGTTGACCAGCAGGTGAATGCCGTGAGCTGCTTCAACCGCCGAGATTCCCAAAGGCGTAGCCACGTTTCGAGTGACCGCTTCTTCGGCCAGATCCCGGTCGATGGGAAAGTCCCCTCCCAGCAAGTGGTAGGGGTTTAGATAGCCTAGGAGAACGTCGGCATCGGTGACAGTAGCATCCAGACCTCCCTGGCGATAGCACGCCGGACCGGGAGCGGCACCGGCGCTTTGGGGGCCGACTCTGATGGAGCCGCTTCTGTCGACTATGGCGATGCTGCCTCCACCGGCTCCTACCTCCGCAAGGTCGATGGCCGGGACTCGTAGGATGTGGCCCGAGCCTCTCAACAGGCGGTGACCCGCACTTATGTCCCCACCGACCTCATATTCCGGAGCTTGAAGTATCTCTCCGTTCTCGATGATTGATGCCTTGGCTGTGGTGCCGCCCATATCCAAAGTCATCAAGCTGTCCACGCCAAGGCGCCCGCCCAAGTGGTAAGCCCCCACAACTCCTGCGGCAGGGCCAGACTCGATGCAGTACACCGGTCTCTCCATGGCGATGCCGGAGGTCGCCAACCCACCGTTGGACTGCATCACCACCAACGGCACCGTTATGCTCATGCTGAGTAGCCCGTCGATGAGCCGGCTTAGGTAGCGCTCCACGACCGGGCGTACGTAGCAGTTAATCACGGTGGTGCTGGTGCGCTCGTATTCCTTCATCTCGGGCAGGAGGTCGCTGGAGAGGGTGAGAATCACCTGGGGAGCGCGTTGCCGGATCACTTGGCCGATCTGTTGTTCGTGTTCCGGGTTGGCGTAGGAGTGGAGAAGGCACACGGCCACCGCCTCCACTTCCTCTTTCAAGATACGATCGACGGCTTTGTCCACATCGAAATGATTCAGGGGACGCAGGACCTCGCCCTGGAAATTTAGCCGCTCCCGCACCTCCAGCCGTAGCTGGCGGTCAACTAGAGCCGGGGGTTTTTCGTAGTAGAGGTCGTACAGCCTGGGAACCCGGTTTCGGCGCAGTTCCAGAACGTCCCGGAATCCTTCAGTGGTGATGAGGGCGGTTTTGGCTCCCTTGTTCTCAATGATGGCGTTGGTGGCAACGGTGAATCCGTGGCTAACTTCCGACACGGAATCCGGTCCGATACCCAGTTCCTTGACGCCGGCATCTATAGCTTCCAGAACCGCC
>CAXEOX010000239.1:0-2865 GCA_963997925.1 uncultured bacterium | reverse complement strand
GGTCCTGTTCGCCTCTACTGGAGCAGGTGTAAAATGAGGGGCATCAAAAAGACTTCAATTTGGACCGCGTGTTGACTCAAAAGGGATTGATGTTAGGCAGCCACAAAACGGCTAAATAACAAGTCATGATCGGCCAAATCCTCCGCTACGGAATAAGCTTCTGTTCCCTTAGCTGCGCCAAATCTCCGTCGGTCATCTGCAGCAACTCTTTCAGGACCTCTTCGGTTTGAGCTCCCAGATGAGGGCCAATCTCCAACTCCACCGGCGAATCGGACATCTTCACGGGGCAGCCGGGAACCATGAAGGCTCCCCGCTCCGGGTGTTGTAGGGTAACAATCATGTCTCGTGCCAGCAGTTGGGGGTCGGTGTAGATGTCTTCGGCGTTCAGCGTGGGACCGCAGGGGACCCCGGCCTTGCCTAGGATATGGAACACCTCGTACTTGGTGCGCTCCATGGTCCATGTTTCGATCATGTCGTCAATCTCGTCTGTATGTTCAACGACCCAGTCGAAATTTGAGTAATTGGGGTCGTCTGCCATCTCGTCTCCGCCAACCGCCCGGACCAATGCCAACCAAAGACCTAAGCGCCGGGGCGTGGCACCCAGGTAGACCCAGTCATCAGAGCCTCCGGGTTTGCAGGGGTATGTGCGGGAGCCCGGCAAGCCCTGAGGATTGTTGCCGGACCGAGGACGGGCTTTACCGGTTTCGTTGAAGGTAGACATGGCTACCCTGGTCAGATTGACCACTGCGTCCTGCATCGACACCTCAACAACCTGTCCCTTCCCGGTGGTTTGGCGCTGCCACAATGCGGCCATGATACCCACGGCGGCATGGAGACCGGTGCCGGTATCCCCTATGGTCGCTCCGGGACGTATGGGGGGATCGCCAGCATTGCCGGTTACGGCCATGGACCCGCCAGCGGCCTGGGCAATCATGTCGAAGCTCTTGTAGTCGGCGTAGGGTCCGTAGGTGCCGAAGCCCTTGATTCTAGCGAGAACAATCTTGGGGTTCACCTCACTGAGTACATCATAGCCCAAGCCCAGTCTTTCCAGGGTGCCTGGCGCCAGGTTTTCGGCCACGATGTCAGCCTGCCGGACCAGCTCGAAGAAGATATCCTTCCCCTTCGCCTGCTTCAGGTCCAGGGCCACGCTCCGCTTGTTGGAATTCAAGTTGAGAAAGTAGCTACTGTCCACACCCGGCATGTTGGAATTGCTGATCCGGCCGGGATCGCCATGGGTTGGCTCTTCTACCTTTATAACGTCGGCTCCAAGCCAGGCCAGCAACTGCGTGCACGAAGTTCCAGCCTCGAACTGGGTCAAGTCAATGATTCGGACTCCGTCTAGTGCTTTACCCATTGTTCACGCCTCCTTCCCATTTGACGATCCGATCCGTTCAGGGGCATTCCGCCCTGGGTCTTAGCCTATGAGTAACCCATCTTCCCTTCCCGGGCCAACCAAGCGAACTGCTGCTGACGCCTTCCAGCGCCGGGGTCCATGATTACGTTGATTACCGAGGCTTTTCCGGAGCTAAAGGCCCTTTCCAAAGCAGGCCGTATCTGCTCTGGGCCTTCCACGAACTCGCCGTGTCCTCCCAGCGCCTCCATCATCACATCGAATCGTAGACTGGGGGTGAAGTCGTTGGGGTCTTCTACCTTGTCCACGTGACTCCGGACCCACTTATCGACGTTGGCGTTCTGGAAGATTACCCAAACGATGGGGAGTTTGAACCGGGCGGCGGTTTCGATGTCCATACCGTTAAAGCCGAAGGCCCAGTCGCCTTGCAGACAGATGACCGGCTTGTCCGGGTGCACCACTTGAGAGGCGATGGCGAAGGGAACACCCGTGCCGACGCAACCGGCCACTCCGGCGTCCAAGCGGTGCCTGGGGTGCCACACCGGCACGACCTGGCGGGAGATGTCCATGGTGCTAGCGCCGTCGGCGACTACGATAGCGTCCTTGGGCAGGTAGTCGCGAATCTCCTTCAATATGCGGTAGTAGCCGATATCGCTGGCATCGCTGTTGAGCATGGGTTCGATGGATTCGGCATTCTCCGCGGACTTGGCTTTCAACCCGGTCAGCCAGGAGCTTTCCCCGTAAGAGATCGGCACATCGTCTAACGCGCTCACCATCTGGGCTAGGACCACCTTAGCATCCCCTACCAGACCGACGGTGGCGGGAACGTTGGTTCCGATCTCCGTGCCTTCGATATCGATCTGGACCAACTTGAATTCGGCGGCGAACCGGGGCGGCTGGCCGAAGTGGAACAGCCAGTTGAACCGGGCTCCCACCATCAATATCGTATCGGCGCCCTGCAGAGCCTGGGTCCTGGCGGCGGAAACGTTCATCGGGTGTTCCGGCGGCAGCATCCCCATTCCCATGGGAGACGTCAAGAAGGGAATCTGAGTCTTGTCGACGAACTCCAGAAGTTCGTTCTCGGCCCAGGACCACGCGGCTCCCTTTCCCACAATCAACAGGGGACGCTCAGCCTCGGCTAGGACCTCCAAGGCTTTCACAACCTCGTTGGGGTCGGCCAGGGGCCGGGCCGGCTCGGGAGCCGGTTGAGGAATGATGATGTTAGCCTCGTCATCCACGCCGGAAATCATCTCGGCTGGCAGGTCGATGTAGACCGGGCCAGGACGCCCGGACATGGCCTGTTTCATCGCTATGTTTATAAGGGTGGGGATGCGGGCGATGCTGTCTACCGTGGCGGTCCACTTGCAAACCGGGGCCGTCATCGCCACTTGGGGCAGCTCTTGAAAGTCACCCATGTTGCTGCGGCGCAATTCGGACGAACCGCCAATGACCAGCAAGGGCCAGCAGTTGGCGTAAGCGTTGGCTATTCCGGTCAGGGTATTGGTCTGTCCCAC
>CAXEOX010000238.1:0-2880 GCA_963997925.1 uncultured bacterium | reverse complement strand
CCTTTGGCCACAGCGGCGCCGGCACGTCCATCGGATGGGCCGACTTTGATTCGGGACTGGCCGTGGGCTACATCACCAACGGGTTCCGAGGCACCGCCACCAACAACGCAAGACTGGCCGCCATCTCCCAAGCCGTCCGAGACGCCTGTATCTAAATCGGGCGTCGTGGATTTTAACCCTGCCATGTTCTACGTGTCCCCTTCCTCCTGTAAGCAGACCGCCTCCAGCATGAATCCTTCTGGATCGAGCCAGAATGTAGCGTAATAATGGGGGCGATACTGCGGAAACAGCCGAGGAGGATGCACTATTTCAGAGCTCAGCACTTGGGCTTTGGCGTGGACCTCATGCACCGCGGCCCGTGATTCGACCATGAAGGCCAAGTGTTGCAGGCCCGAGTGGTGTCGTGAGTACGGCGCTTCTTCAAGAGCTGGATAGAAGAAGAGGAAAGTACCAGGTTTGCTATTAATAGGGCGATAGGCGAACTGGTCCGTAGCTGCGATATATGGTTCAAATCCTAGAAGTGGCATGAGGGCGTCATAATAAGCTTTGGCTTGCACCAGATCGTGCACGTTGACACCAATGTGTCCAAGCATAAAGCAGTTCTCCCAGAGTGGATTTTGTATTGGGACTGGTTGACTCCCAACAATTTTCTGCCATATTGTACTCCGCCCGCTTTTATTCACACCTTTGACCGCCGCTTCCCTAGCTGTATGCGCCTATACGCCGTGTAATGCTGTGAACTAAACGACTTAGGTAATCTTTATCATCCAAATATCGACACCCCATACGATAATTCCACATGGCAGTAAAACTTGGGTATGGGAGACGGAGTAGAGTCCATCCCGACAAACACTAAATAATTATGAAAGTCGGTTGAAGGAACCTAACCACGTGGCGTGCTTGTTGAAGGCCGCATAAGACTTTGAATGTGGACAAGCCACGGGCTGAGACGTAACATGGCCCCATTATGGCCAGGGAACGAATTCAAAGACAGATAGACGTCTCCTCGATGAAGCTGAAGAGGTGGCGTCCCAACGAGACTGGGAAACTGTCCTAGTGTCCGACGGATCAGACACCGAGCTAATCAAGTTTACATGCGGTGGATTGACTGGACGGGAACCAGGGGCGTACGCCTCCTTCCGTTCCAATGGCTCCATCACGTGGGGATAATTGTATGCCGTACAACGAAATATGTTACCTAGCCGCCCGAGAGATTCGGGAGAAAATAGGTAAGCGCGAACTGTCCGCTACCGAAGTCATGGAGGCGCACTTGAATCAGATCGAGCGCGTCAACCCAACCGTCAACGCCATCATCACTCTTCACCCGGACCAGGCTATGGACAGCGCGCAGGCGGCGGACGCAGCAATTGCCAGAGGCGATGATCTCGGCCCGCTGCACGGACTCCCGACTGCCGTTAAAGACCTGATTCCGACCAAGGGTATACGTACCACGTTCGGATCCCCAATTTTCAAAGACAACGTTCCCGATCAGGACGCCATCATCGTCGAGCGGGTCAAAAAGGCTGGTGCCATAGTCATAGGCAAAACGAACACTCCCGAATTTGGCGCCGGATCACATACATTCAACCCAGTCTTCGGCGCAACTCTCAACCCGTACGACACTTCGAAGACCTGCGGTGGAAGCAGCGGTGGTGCGGGAGTCTCGCTAGCTTGCCGAATGCTGCCGATCGCCGATGGGACCGACATCGGGGGGTCTCTTCGAAACCCAGCCAATTTTAACAACATAGTCGGATTCCGCCCGTCACCAGGACGGGTTCCGGCTATCGCACCGCTGGGGTGGAGCACCTTTAGCGTTCAGGGACCTATGGCTCGCACAGTGAGTGACGTCGCGCTCTTTCTGAGCGCCATCGCGGGACCAGATAGACGCTCTCCTATCTCCATAGAGCAGTCCGGTTCAATTTTCGCTGCCCCACTTCAACGAGACTTTTCAGGAGTGCGAATCTCGTACGTCCCGGATCTAGACGGCCTGCCGGTCGATGGTAGAGTCGCCTCTATCATTGAGTCCAGCGTGGGAGTGTTGGAGTCGCTTGGCTGTATAGTTGAAGAGGCTACGCCGGACTTCAGCAACGCCGACGAGTTGTTCAAAATACTGCGAGCGTGGGGGACAGCGTCGGTACGGGCAGAGCTTTTGAAAGAGCATAGAAAATCGATTAAAAGCACCGTGATCGGCGAGATCGAGTCTGGCCTGAAGCTTACTGCGATGGACGTTGGTCGCGCCGAGGCGATGCGGACCGACTACTTTCACCGTGTCCGAACCTTCATGGAAACGTATGAGTTCATGATTATGCCAGTGAATCAGGTGCCGCCGTTCGACGTGGGAATAGAGTACCCGACCGAGATTAACGGCGTGCACATGGAGACGTACATCGACTGGATGAAGTCGTGCTACTACATCAGCTCGCTCGGCCTTCCTTCGGCGTCTGTGCCGTGCGGGTTCACTCCCGAGGGCCTTCCTGTCGGCGTGCAAATCGTAGGGCGCCACCACGACGACTTTGGTGTGCTTCAACTCGCCAACGCCTTTGAGTCCCTAACAAGGTTTGGAGAGAGGTTGCCGGGGGTACTGGGGTAATCGCCGCCGACCATTTTTCTTAAAGATGGTAATCAACAACCCTGTATTAACGCGTTCCTAGACTCAACCATGTCGCCTAACGCCGTTTATCGTGGTGGAGACGGAGTAGGGTCCATCCCCCCAGCAACTAGCTTTCTAGGAATCCCGGTGGATTCAAATCGGTTCGATTGCCTGGTTGAAAACAGTTGCTTAGACGTTGCGCCTCGATGGGTAGAAAACACCTTTAAATAAGGCGAATTCCAATGTGCCAGACGAGACATTGGCTAGTCAGCACGGGTTGCCACCCAGCG
>CAXEOX010000237.1:0-2901 GCA_963997925.1 uncultured bacterium | reverse complement strand
CGACAACCACAATTCCATCAATGGAATCAGGGAGTTCGCCCACATGAAGGGCGCCTGCGTGTGGAGCACCATCTTGGGGTAGCCCACGGTGCCCGACGTGAAGTAAATCAAGAGAGGGTCGTCGCTTCGGGTGGGCTCCACGTTATCGAGAGCCGCTGATGCCTGGGACATCTCTTCATCGTAGGAAACCCATCCCCTCCGCTCATCGCCTACCAACAACAGATGCTCCAAAGTTGGGCAGTTCCCGGCAGTCTCGGCCACCTTGTCCGAGTTCTCCATATCCGTGATTGCCAGGACAGCTTCGGCCTCGTTGACCCGGTATTCGATATCGCCGGGGGTACACAGGGTAGTCGCCGGCATGGGCACGGCTCCAACTTTCATCAATCCCAGCATCACAACATACCATTGGGGGATCCTGGGCAGCATCACGAAGGCCCGGGTGCCCTTGCCAACCCCTAAGCCCTTCAGTACATTGGCGAACCGGTTCGACTGCACCTTCAAGTCCCAGAAAGTGTGGTGCTGGGCGTTCTCCCCGGAGGGGTCTAAAGAGATAAGGGCCAGCTTGGTCCGGTCCTCGGCCCACTTGTCTACGACATCAAAGGCAAAGTTGAAGTGTTCGGGAACATCAAGCTTAAAATCCCGATAGGTCTCCGCATAGTCTTGCATGTTCGGAGTAGTGTCTTTCATGAGTCACTCCAGGTGTTCCAGGCTGTATCAAGCTGGCGAACGCCTATTCTACAACCCCCACCGGTCTTAGTGAAGTTTGCTAGCGTGCCAGTCCCGGTTATAATGCCACTCTCAGACCATTAAGCTTGACTGCTCGCCCATATCGACGTTGGCGCAAGCGGATATTCGAGGAGGCACCATGCCGGAGATAGAGATTCTTTTACCCGGATTCAGCATCAACACCGATCAAGCGACCCTCGGTCTTTGCACAGTGACACTGGTTCGGGGAAAAAAGCTAACTGTGGTCGATGTCGGCCATTTCGGGCGCAGGGGAATGCTGGTGGATACCCTTCGCGCTCATGGCTTGGAGCCCGAAGACATCGGCAGGGTCATTCTCACCCACGCCCACTGGGACCATTCCCAGAACACCGACCTCTTCCCCAACGCCGAGATAGTGATATCCAAACGGGAGCTTGAGTACAGCCGCAATCCCAGGGCCGGCGACTACGCTACGGCCAAGTATTTCGCCGACACCCTGAAAGGGCATGATGTTCTGGAAGTCGCCGGAGAAACACAGATAGAAGATGGCATCGGGACCATGGACACTCCAGGCCACACCGCCGGACACCATAGTGTTCTGGTGCAGACCTCCAATGGCCTAGTCTGCCTCGGCGGCGACGCCGTTTCCGACGCCGGAGCATTGATCCGGGGTCTGCCAGCCTTCGTCTTCTGGAGCGTCGAGGAAGCTCAAGCCAGCCTCAAGAAGATATTCGACGCGTCTTCTGTCATCTATCCGGGTCACGACCGTCCATTCAAGGTCACGGGAAACGAGATCGAATACCTAACGGACGCGCCGACCATAAAGATCAGCGGATTCTTGGACGCCACCAGAGACCTGGTATCGGTAGAACTGGGCCTCCCGCCCAAGTTCACTCCCAGAATCAACCCAGACGCCCTTGGGTGATTCTTCGGCTGCAAAACAATTCGGGGCGCTTATTCTATTGGGAAAGGTGACGACATGGCGAACGACTTGACGATATTGGTAGGGACCGCGGGACAAGGAATCATGCGGAGCGGAGATGGCGGCGAGACCTGGCAACGGGTTGCCACTAATCAGGGGATGTACCAAAACCCGGTGATTCGAGTTTTAGTAAATCACCCGTCTAATCCCAACCTGATCTACGCCGGGACCGACAGGGGAATCTTCCGAAGCAGTGACGGCGGTCAGAATTGGCAGTCTAAAGAGTCGCCGTTAAGCAGATTTTCCATTTGGACGATAGCTATCGACCCTACGAACCCGGACACCATGTACGCTGGCACCGGTACACCCAGCCCGGTGGCAATGTTCCGGTCTACCGACGGCGGAGACAACTGGGAGCAGCGTCCGATGGAGGTGGCCGAAGAATGTCCCATCGGTCTACCGCAGATGACCGCCATCGCCATCGACCCAATTGATTCCCGCAGCATCTGGGCCGGGGTCGAAGTTGACGGTCTCCGCCACAGCTCCGACGGCGGTGAGACCTGGGAAAAGGCGGGCACGGCGATTCCCAACCTGGATGTGCACAACGTAGCAGTGACAGCGGGACCGCCCAAGACCGTGGTGGTCGTGGTCAACAACGATGTCTTCACCAGCACCGACGACGGCGCGACCTGGAGCGCCGTGGGCATCAAAGATGTCTTCCCCTATACCTACCCTCGGGGAATCATGGTCCACCCCGGTGACCCCAAGACCGTCTTCCTAACCATCGGAGACTCCACGCCGGGCCGAACCGGGACGGTGATGCGTTCCCAGGACACCGGCAAGACGTGGGAGAACCTCTCCCTTTCCAACCCGCCCAATAGCGCCATGTGGGTAGTAAACGTCCAGCCCGCCAATCCACAGATAGCGTTCGCCGGCAGCCGCTACGGCCACTTATACCGCAGCGATGACGGCGGAAATTCCTGGAACAAGCAATGGCGTGAGTTCAGCGAGATATCTTCGGTACTGTCCATACCCGGCTGACATCTCAACCGACAAGCCACAACGGCCATAGTTGGAATCCCTTCGCTCTATATATAGTATCTACAACTATTATGGCTATAAATCTAAGACTTCCCCTAGTATGGGCATTTGCTGGGGTGCTAGGCATGGCGGCGCTGGCTGCTTGCGGGTCGGCGGAGGCCTCACCGGATGCAGCAGACCTTCAAAGCCTTGCTCCTGTCCCTTGCTGTTTCGGCCTTACTCATCTACATGCT
>CAXEOX010000236.1:0-2915 GCA_963997925.1 uncultured bacterium | reverse complement strand
CGTACAGCCCATGGACTCCGTAAGCGCCAACGACCCGCTGGTGGAGCTGGAATAGCTGGTTGATCCAAAGGTCTGACCGGGGGGAGGCCGGCGTTAGAGCGCCGCCTCCCCCTCTCTTCGGTCCTGACCCGAATCACCTCATCCACGCTGGTGATGAAAATCTTTCCGGCGCCGATCTCGCCGGTGCGGGCCACCTCGATAATGATGTCGCAAACCTTGTCGGCGTCACTAACCACCGATTCCATATTTGTCTTGGGCAACATATCTATGGCCAGTGACTGACCGCTGCGGCCCTGATGTACGATGCCCCGTTGCGCTCCCCGTCCCGTCACGGGCACTGTGTTCAATCCAACAAAACCGCGCTCAACCAGCGCGTCTTTAACCGCGTTGACTCTCTCTCTGGGCGGATTATCGCTTCAACTTTTTTCATCTTTCCTTCTCCTAATCCGGTGATTCGGTCAAGGTCCAGCAAGACGAATTATAGCCTGTACGCCGGTTCAGCATGCTCGCTGAGGTCCAAGCCAATCTCCTCACCGGATTCAGAAACGCGGAGACCGATGGTATATTTTATCCCCAAGAGAATCACGGCAGTTACCCCAAAGGCCCATACCCAGGTGACAGCTAGGGCAAGGAGTTGGATGCCGATCTGCTCCAACCGAGTAACCCCATCCGCCAATCCACCGTACCCTATCCCAACGAAGATCCCGGTGGCCAAGGCGCCCCAGGTGCCACCGATGCCGTGGACACCCCACACGGATAGAGCATCGTCCACCTTTAATTTGACGAGCAGTTGAATAGCGCCGAAGCACATTACGCCAGCACCGATGCCAATGACGATCGCGGGCATGGCGCCAACGAAACCGGAGGCCGGAGTGATTGCTACCAGTCCGGCAACAGCGCCGGAGGCGGCGCCGATGACGCTGGGCTTCTTGGAGAAGATCCATGACATGCCAACCCAGCCGATGATACCGGCGCAGGCTGCTGTGTTGGTCACAACAAAGGCGTTGACCGCATCGCCGCCCGCGGACAGGGCGCTACCGGCGTTGAAGCCGAACCATCCGAACCAGAGCAGACCCGCGCCCAGCACGACCAGCGGCAGGTTGTGGGGCTCCATCGCCTCTCTGCCCCATCCCAAACGCTTGCCCAGGATAATCGCGGCAGCCAGCGCCGCGACACCTGAGTTGATGTGAACCACCGTTCCGCCAGCGAAGTCCAGGGCGCCCATTTCGAACAGCCAGCCGCCGGAAGCCCAAACCCAGTGAGCCACCGGTGTGTACACCATGGTCACCCACAGTACGGTAAACACTACGAAAGCGCTGAATTTCATCCGTTCGGCGAAAGCCCCGGTTATCAAAGCCGGGGTAATAATCGCAAACATACCCTGGAAAATCATGAACACTTGGGCCGGGATCTTTGCGTCGGGGTCCGCGCCTTCGGAGGCGCTGACTCCAGCCAAGCCGAAGTAATCCAAACCCCCGATAAATCCGCCGATGTCCGGACCGAAGGCCAGGGTATAGCCCCACAGCACCCACACGACTCCGACGATTCCGATGGTTGCGAAACTGTACATCATCGTGGATCCCACGTTCTTCTGTCGGCCCAATCCCCCATAGAACAATGCGAGTCCGGGCGTCATAAGTAGCACGAGAGCCGATGCAATCAGAATAAAGGCTGTGTCGCCTGAGTTAACCATTATCCTTCCCCCAATCTGTTAGTACAAGATTAACGAAGTAAGCTGGAACATCGCCTTGAAATCTTCCCGGTCGATTAGCGAAACCTGAAGATATGGAATAATACCGCATCAACGTTTCGTATATATTACGGAAATGTTAAATCGAAGTTACGGACCGCATTACCAAAACGAAGTGAACCTATAGGACGTCAGGCTCCAAAGGGACCACCTACCCGATGGTATACTTAGGCATTCCTCTGCGGATGTTACACCTTATGTCTCACCACCTAGTTGGCCGCCTAAGACTATAGCCTCATCAATGAGTCCGATAAGCCCATTAAGAGGTAACGCTTTGATGAAGCGCCGCAACAGGTTGGTTCAGATTCTACTGTTCATCGTGACGTTCGGCATGTACGGAATCTACTGGTTCTATGCGACCTCTAAAGAAATGGTGGAATACAAAAAACTGGCTGGCAGTCCGATTCTATGGACCATCCTGTTGTTCATACCCTTTGGCTCTTTCTTTTCTTACTGGAAACACGGTAAGGCAATCGTCGAAGTTACAGACAGCAAGTACCCATTCTTGCTGATCTACGTCTTATGGCTCTTGTTCAATCCAGCGGTTTGGCTTCTCACTCAGATCGAGTTAAACAAACTGGCTGAAGAGTAAAGCCCTCCAACATCCGGCCAAAACGCGTCCCTCAGAAGACAGTCACGCCGATGGAAATGTCTAGCAGAAAGGAGCCGCACTTTGCCGTTCGAAAACTTGCTTCTGGAGATTGAGGACCAGGTCGCCGTGGTGACCCTGAACCGCCCCGATAAGCTCAACGCCATCAACCCTGAACTCCACAAAGAGATGATGCAGGTATGCCGCCAACTTGGAGAAGACGATGGAGTTCGGGTCGTGATTTGGACCGGCGCGGGAAGGGGATTTTGCTCGGGGGTAGACCTAACCGCTCACCGCACCGGATCGGAACGCCAGCCAAGGACAGAGCGTATCGACGAATACCACTGGGTTGGCCGCCAAGCAATCGAGATTTACCGGAACCTGAATAAGCCAACAATCGCCGCCGTGAACGGCGTGGCCGCCGGGGCCGGAATGTCCCTGGCGCTAGCCTGCGATATGCGGGTCGGATCGGAAAGCGCCCGCTTCAAGACCGTCTTTATAGAGCGCAGCCTCAGCCCGGACTCCGGTTTATCCTTCTTTTTGCCTCGCATCGTCGGCTCCAGCCGGGCCTTCGAC
>CAXEOX010000235.1:0-2926 GCA_963997925.1 uncultured bacterium | reverse complement strand
AAGGATCGCAGACCGGAGCGAAAAGCCGGAAGAAGCCCGGGCAAAAGCACACGCAGGTCCTCCTCTTCCCCGGCCTCCAGGATGATGGCTGATCTTTTAAAAGAATCTTCACCGGCAAGCGTTCCAGCTAAGGGAATCTTGTCGCCGTTAAACCGGCCGGGGATGTCATCTCCGATCACCCATGTTGGAGTTGTGGTTCCTTCGATCTGGTCGATCAAGGAAAAGCTCATGCGGTCGAAGGGTATGAGTTCTCTGACGGCTTCACCAAGGTGGGCATAGACTTCATCGATGTTCAGTGAGTGACCGGCGACTCTGCAGATCTCAGCCATCACCCTGGTTCCCTCAGCCGCACGGTGTTCCTCTTCCTCAGCCCTCTTTCTGGCCTCGTAGAGTTGAGCGTTGGCGACTGCGGGGGCAATCTGGTTAGCAAGGCGCTCTAAAATCGCCTGCTCACGTGACGCAAACGCGCCTGACGTTCGGCTGTAGATCCGTAACAATCCCATGGCTTCCCCGGCGCTGATCAAGGGGATGGAAATATTGGATTTAAACCCGATGCGCTCAGAAACCTCGTCCATAGGGCGGCGCCGGTGGCCTCGGGGAGAGTCTGCCCGGACGATAGTCACTCCAGAAACCAAAACGTGTTGGGTCCATGAGCCGTCCAAGGGTCGTGTTGAGCCTGCCCGGCGCTCCGGCATGTCCACCCCATGGACGTACCTTGTCGTGCAAGTTCCTTCTTCGGAATCGATGGTGACGATAGAGGCCCGGTCGAAACTAACCAGTTCTTTCATCGCGACGGCGAACTGGTCATATACGTCTCCGATATCCAGGGTAGAGGTGATGATCCGAGCGATTTCGTCGGTTACCGCCAACTCGTATTGTAGTTTGGCGTTCTCTAGCAGCGGTCCAAGTTGATACGCCACCGATTCCAGCAACCCCACGCGTTCAGGGGTGAAGTGACCGAATTCCCGGCTTCCAAACGTAAACACACCGGTGACTCTTCCATCGAACAACAGGGGCAGAGCCAGGGTAGATTCTTCACCGGCGCCCACATGGTATTGCAGGGCGTCGGCATGATTCGGGTAGTCTTGGGTTACGATCGGTCTGGACGCCTGAAACGCTCGGCCGGACATACCTTGGTTGTAACCCAGCAGGTAGGGTAAGGCGAACGTCCAGTTTCGTAACCTGCCGACGCAACCAATCTCAGGCCTAACAAACGTTCGTCCGGGATCCTAAGTCCGACCCAGTCCGCCTCTGAAACTAGGGCCAACCTCTCTACGACTTGCGAAGCCTTTTCATCGAAGCTTACGACCCGCGACATGATTCGTGCGATGTCGGAGAGGGTAGCTAGCTCCATCGATCTATTTGTTTCCAGCATCTGGTCTCCGGTACTTGGTGGATTCAGGACCGCCGGAACCGTTGATTCGATCAGCCGATGATTGTCTTCAATCGGTCCCATATTTCCTCCGCTCTACATCACGAGTAGCCAAGTATCGCCATGCTTCACTCAGGAGATGCGCCCTTGTTAACGTCCCGGTACTTCGGCAGACAACGCCAGTGGGCAAACTTGTCCCACCGTGCTTCCCTTACAAAGATTCATGACAGGCGCCGGGCTTGCATACCCATTCAAGCAATTACGCGTGTTTTAAACGTACTTTGCCGGGTAATTCCATCGATGGCTGGTGCTATCAGTTAAGCCTTTCTGATATTTTTGACCCGCTGTCACCCATGTACAACGGGGCAACCCCCCATTTAGTTATAGGGGTTGTCAGGTTGATTTGTTCTCCCACGTTAACCCGAGGCATTTTCATTATGGGGTATTCCGCGCCCAAAACACCTCGCAGCGGTTGATCCCCGATGCTACGCCTACAAACCCGTTTTAAGGGCGGACGGCTAGCGATTTGTCACCGCACTACGTTTTCCCAATACGGTTCATCGAGTTGGAATCATTACTAAGTTGAAAATAGAAATGTCGGACAAATCTGCGACATTGATAGTGATTGTTCCCGTAACGGAACAAACATACATCCGCGTTATTGACACGGTAGCCCGGAGGCGGTATATTACCGCCGCTGAAGTGCTGGCCCATTCGGCGGTGAACCTCTATTTCTCTCTCTGATTAACGGGCGCCGTGACGAGGGCCGATGGCACAATTTTCCACGAATAACCACCTCATCTACGTGGTGGACGACGATGCGGCGATAGCCCGCTTAGTGTCGGTTAACCTGGCGGCTCGGGGATACCGGGTCAAGGAATTCGACGGCGGTTCTCAGGCTGTCGCGGCCCTAAAGATCGACACTCCTGACCTGGTGATTCTGGACATAATCATGCCAGAACCCGACAGTCTGGAGGTCACTAGGCTGATCAGGCAGATCTCTCAGGTCCCAATCATGATTCTCAGCGTTCGAGACGAGACTGCGGACAAGCTGACCGCGCTGGACATGGGGCCGATGACTACATCACAAAACCATTTGGGATAGAGGAGTTGTTAGCCAGGACTCGGGCCATTCTTAGGCGAACCGCCCCGGCAGCAAAAGAAGAGTTCATACCTAGTACCTGGAATTACCGGACCGGCGGCCTGTTCGTCGACTTGGACGGCCTGCGAGTCATCAGCCACGACTGCGGAAAGCAGCTAACACCCCGGGAGTGGGCCTTGTTGCGGGTGTTCATCAAGTACGCCGGGCGAGTCGTCGCGCCACGGACTTTGTTGCAGGAAGCCTGGGGGCCGGACTACGGCGAAGAGGGTGACTACGTCAGGACCTACGTTAACCGCCTACGCCGCAAGATAGAGCCAGAACCCCAGCAACCCCGCTATCTGCTGCTTGAGCGCGGCCTAGGATACAGGCTGGTCGAAACAACCTGACTTGACTAGGCGTTCTCCAGAGATTAACCAGTCCTGAAGGTGGCTAACCGACAGGTTTGAAGTACG
>CAXEOX010000234.1:0-2970 GCA_963997925.1 uncultured bacterium | reverse complement strand
ATCGCCGGGGTTGCCACCCAGACCTTAGAAGTGGTGGAAGACTTGCCCGATGTGGAAGTCATTGTCGGTCCTTTAGGTGGCGGGAGTGGCATTTCCGGCGCATGCGTGGTGGCCAAATCCATTGACTCGAATATCCAGGTCTTGGCGGTCCAATCCGAAGCCGCGCCTGGTGGTTACGTGCATTGGAAGGAAGGCCGGCCGGTTGAGTCGCCGGTGGAGACCTTTGCTGAAGGGCTGGCCACCAAAGTCGGCTACGATCTGCCCCAGTCGATCCTTCGGGAACATCTGGACGACTTCATCCTAGTCAGTGACGATGAGATTCGTTCGGCCATGGGCCTGCTGGTGGAGAAAGCACACACCCTTGCCGAAGGCGCTGGAGCCGCAGCCACGGCCGGAGCGGTGAAGAGCAAGAACCGATTAAAGGGTAAAAAGGTAGCGATTACCGTGAGTGGCGCCAACGCCACGGTCCCCCAATTGATGGAAGCTTTTGAAGTGTACCGAAAAGGGTAACGGAGCATTTCTGCTTAGTTCTGGCTTAAGTTCCTGAGGACATGTACCGGGCCAACTCGTCCCGGCTGAATTCGGGCAAAGGCGTCTCCCCGTGGAATTCGACCATCTGAAGACCCTCTGCCGCCTCTATCATCGTCCCAATCTCAAATCCGTTGATACCCTCGCCCTCAAGGGATGTCAGCAATCCAGGTACATCGGCAGTGGGCAAAGTAATCAGCAGTGCTCCTGAAGCCAGCAACCCCAGCGGGTCTAAGCCCAAGGCTTCGCAGACCTCCTGACATTCGGATAGGATCGGCACGCTGCTTTCTTCGATGGCCAGCCCCAACCCGGAAGCCTTGGCGACCTCCCTCAGGCCGGTTACCAGCCCCCCTTCCGTTACATCATGCATGGAGTGAACCTGGCTTGAGGCGCAGGCGACTCGGGCGTCGTGTAATACACTTATACCCGGTACACTTAACAAGGACGCCGCCTTGTCGATCTCTTCTTGGCTCATCCCGGCCTGTAGTAATTGCGATGCTTTTTCCCGGGCCAGCAAGGCAGTACCCTCTATCGCGATGCCCTTGGTAACGACGATGCTGTCGCCTTCTTGGGCGCCGCCGGTAAGTATCAGCTTATCCTGCTCCACCTCTCCCAGCATTGTCCCCATGATGATGGGGCGGTCGATGCCGTAGGTCACCTCGCTGTGTCCGCCGACCAGCGAGACATCTATAGACCGGCAAGCCTCCAGTATCTGGTCGAACACGGCCTCCGCTTCGTCCTCGGTGAACCGTTCCGGCACCAACAAAGTGGCCAGGAACCACTTGGGAGTTCCCCCGGTGCAAGCAACGTCGTTGGCGTTGACTTGGACTGCGTACCAGCCGATCTGGTCGGTGGCGAACGTTACTGGGTCGCTCTTGGCCACCAGAAGACTCCCACTTGTTTGCAGGACCGCGGTGTCCTCACCCACCCTGGGACCCACCACCACTCGGGGGTCGGATATGTCCACCTTGGCCAGGATTCTTTCCAGCAAACTCGCCGGGAACTTCCCTACTTCCAAAGTTCACTCCTTCGAAGTCGTTATGCCCTGTCCGACGATCTGGCTCTTAGAGCCGCCGCACGGCGATTAATGATACGAGACCTTCGGCATCGCATCACTTTAATCTCGACAAGGATGCACCGATGGCGTGCCGACCGTTAACAGTTGGACGACGAATCTCGATTTTCCGTCCCACCGTACTCCCATAGTACGATGTTGATGGAACCGGAGAATGGTTGAATTATAATTGGTACAGAGCCCCACTGGGCCATGGTTCCTTGTAGTATTTGGGAGATTGTGATAAAAATAACAAAGTATGGTTTTCATCGGATTTCCATAGATTTAGGAGGAATAGTGTCACAGACAATACTAAAACTAACCGGCTTTTTGGCTGTCATGTCGTTTCTGGCCATTGCATGTGGGGGAGGCGCCGTCCCGACGCAGGCTCCGGTCCCGACCCCGCTGAATACGCCGGAGACCTCTTTTGGGCAACCGGGGGGCCCCATCCCGCCCCACGCCTTCGCCGGGACGGTGACTATCGACGGCGTCCTCGCCGCCGAAGGAACCCAGGTTACGGCGTTTCTGGAAGGTGTACCGGAATCAGTTGCGGGGGCCACGGTTAAGAATGGGCTCTACAACATAATGATAGTGCAGCGAACCAGCACTCTCTTCTCCGACAGGAAAGTTACATTCAAGGTCGCTGGCAAGGATAGCACCACTACCGCTGTCTGGACCTCCGGGGAGGCCACCGAGTTGAACCTGGTGGTCGGCGCCGCCGCTCCGGCAGCCGTTGACGCTCCGCCTTCATCTAACGCCACTGCGGGCGCGCTTGCGATAGCCACCGATGGTGATGGTCTGAAATTCGACCAAGCCAAGCTGGAGGCCAAAGCGGGTGATACGGTGATGGTGGTTTTCAAGAATATGTCGACCATCAACCAGCACAACTGGGTATTGGTCCAGAACGGGACCAAAGACGGAGTAGCCACCGACGGGACCGCCGCCGGTCCTGGCGCAGCGTGGGTCGCCGAGGGCGATGACAGAGTGCTTGCGAAATCGGGTTTGCTGGATCCCGGCACGACTGAGGAAGTCAACTTCACCGTGCCAGCCGCCGGCACCTACCAGTTCGTGTGCACTTTCCCCGGACACAACTTCACCATGTTCGGAGACTTTGTAGCGACCCCTTAGGACAGGCCGAGTAATTAGGCATCGAAGTGGGCCGGGTAGGGACTGGAACATCAATGGCCGTCCGCCCGGCCCGTACAACATGAGTTAATAGACGGTCTGAGCCGGTTTACAAGCCAAGAGAACCTCTGATACGATGATTCAACCAACGGGCCTGAGTTACACTCCACCCACTTGCGTGGCGCGTTCGTCTAGTTGGCCCAGGACACCGCCCTCTCAAGGCGGAGATCGCGGGTTCGAATCCCGCACGCGCTACCAATCAT
>CAXEOX010000233.1:0-3000 GCA_963997925.1 uncultured bacterium | reverse complement strand
AGGATCGGAATGACAACGGACGCCATATCCGTCCCTGAGCTAGACACATCGAACGGTCAAAAACTGGCTTTGAGTTTAGATTTCAGATTCAAACTTTACCTGACCGAATTCTCTCTAGTGTACCGATTGGCTGGTTTCGCCAATCCTAGATTGCCCCGCAGGGTGTCATGCTCGTACTCGGTCCGGAACAACCCTCGGTCTTTCAAAACCGGCAGGACTAGGTCAACGAAGTCGTTGAATCCCTGGGGCAAGACCGAGGCGTTCATCATGAATCCATCCGCCGCTCCGGCCTCGAACCAGGCCTGCATGGTATCCGCCACCTGCTCCGGAGTTCCGATGAAAGGGCTCTTCGGAGTCGTTGACCGCAGCGCCATCTGACGCAAGGTCAGCCCTTCTTCTCGCGATACCTTTTTTATCCTGTCAGTCGCGCTTTCCCAACCGTTGCGGGCGAAGTCGCCAAGGTCGGGGAATTGCTCGTCCAGATCGTACTGGGTGAAGTCTATGTCATTGAAATACCGGCCCAGGTAGTTGAGCGCGTCGTCAATGACCACCAGGTTGGAAATCTCTTGATATTTTGCTTCCGCTTCCTCCGGCGTTGCCCCCACTATGGGATTGCAACCGGGGAGCATAAGAATTTCTTCGGAACGCCTGCCGTGCTTTACCGCCCGGCCTTTCACATCCTGGTAGAACTCTTGAGCATCTTCAATAGTGGCCTGGCCGGTAAACACAGCGTCGGCGACCTGGGACGCGAACTCCTTGCCGGCTTCGGAGGACCCGGCCTGAATCAGGATGGGTCTCCCTTGCTTGGACCGGGAGATCGTAAGCGGCCCCTGCACGGAGAAGAATTCCCCCTTGTGGTTCACCCGGTGCAGCTTGTGCGGGTCGATAAACTGGCCAGTTTCCTTGTTGCGAACGAAGGCGTCGTCCTCCCACGAGTCCCACAGACCCTTGGTCACCTCCAGGTATTCCACAGCCATGCGGTAACGAAGGTCGTGCTGGGGATGCTCCGCCTTGCTGTAATTAAGCGCCGACCCTTCCAACGGTGAAGTAACGATGTTCCAACCGGCCCGTCCTTCACTTATGTGGTCGATGGACGCGAATTGTCTCGCGACCGTGAAGGGCTCGCTGTAGCTGGTGGACAGAGTGGCGGCGAGACCGATCTGTTTGGTGTCCATGGCTAGGGCCGCCAGCAAAGTCAGGGGTTCGAACCTGTTGAGGAAGTTGGGGTGGGATTTTTCGCTGATGTACAGGCCGTCGCCGAAAAACACGAAATCCAGCTTGGCCTCTTCGGCCCTTCGGGTCAGTTGCTTGTAGTAGTCCAGATTAATGGCGGCATCGGGCACGGCATCGGGGTGCCGCCAAGAGGCCATGTTGCTTCCGGTTCCCGCTAGAAACGCGCCCAGACGCATCATCCGCTGATTCGTCATCTTCCGACCTACCCTTTCATCGTGATTAAAGAACCATAACCAAGTGGACCACTGGCGTATATAGATGCTTGTTTAGACCAGGGCATTTTCCAGTACCCCGCTCAACAATTCGTAAGAATGGAATCTCTTCTTAAAGTCCGGGATGACCGTTTGGATGATTAACTCATCAACCTGAAAACGACGCTGAATCTCGGCCAATCGCTCCCCGACTCTCTCTTGAGCGCCATGAATCACGTTCCCTTCTTGAACCTGAAAGGTGCACTCTTCCTCGGACTGTTTACAGAAATCTTCAGCAGCCTCCACGGAAAAGACGGTCAGGGTCCGGCCGCTTTCCGTGGAGATGCGGACCAGCTTGATCTGAGAAGCGTATTCCTCAGCCTCATCATCCGAGTCGGCTGCGATGACCGGCAGCGCCAGCATAGTCTGAGGTTCGGTGCCCAGGGAGGTATCGAAGACCTTCCGGTACGTCTCTACCGCCTCGGTCATCACGGTGTCGTCGTTGTTCAGGAATAAAGCGTAGACGTAAGGCAACCCCAGTTTCGCCGCCGTTTCCGCACTGGTCGGCGTGGTGCCTAGAACATACAAGTCCGCCGGATGGTGCGGCGCGGGACTGGCCCGCAGGCCAAAATGAGGGTTGCTTTCATCCAGCCGGTTGTGGAGAAATTGGATCAGCTCGGCCAGTTTCTCCGCCACGGGTGCCGCCTCGGTTGAGAGGTCCTGCTGCAAGGCTCTGGTAGAGCCGGGCATGCCGCCGGGACCTCCGCCGATCCCTAGGTCCACCCTGCCGGGAGCGAGGGACGCCAACACGTTGAAGTTCTCCGCCACCTTATATGGGCTGTAATGCTGCAACATCACCCCACCGGAACCGACGCGGATACGCGAGGTTTTTGCCAAGAGATGGGAAATCAGAACTTCCGGGGACGACCCCATCACCCGGCTGGAACCGTGATGCTCGGCCACCCAGAAGCGGTGATACCCCCACTCCTCAGCTTTCTGAGCTAACTCAATGGTGTGTTGAAAGGCTTCAGTGGGCGTTTCGGTCCCATTCACCGGGCTCTGGTCCAGGATGCTCAGCTTCAAACCGGCGATCCCCCAAATATTTAATGGCTGGCGTGGTGATTGCAGAGTGCTATCTGCTCCTGATTTTACACCGGCTAGACCTCCGGCGCACCGGAGTTTCATACGATAGTAGGAGGTGCTTTAACCTTAACCAGTAAACCGGCTGTTTTGCGCTCAATCTCTGCTATCCTATGACAAATCATCGTCTGGCCCCTGTTTAGGAGGGAGACATGAACTGCGGTAAATGCCAAACCTCTAATCCCGAGGGCGCCAAATTCTGCATGTCATGCGGAAGCGCTCTTGCAGCATCGTGTCCAGAATGCGGCACCGAACTGCCAAGCGAAGCTCGATTCTGTCTAAACTGCGTCTATCAGTTGGGCCAGTCTTCCGAGGCCGCATCCGCCCGTGCCCAATTGGAACAATACATCCCCAGAGAATTGCTTGAGAAGCTAGAGTCTGCCCGATCCAGCGGTGGTATCCAAGGCGAACGGCGTGTCGTGACCATGTTGTTCTG
>CAXEOX010000232.1:0-3005 GCA_963997925.1 uncultured bacterium | reverse complement strand
AGCGTTACTGTGCGCACGTATGTGGCCCAGCGGTTGGCTCTAGGGATTCCCACAATCATAGGCGCCGCCGTGCTCATCTTCATCATAATGCGGGTGGTGCCCGGTGACGTAGCCACCTTGATTGCCATCGGTGGCTCAGAAGGCGAAGAACAAATCAGCGCCGCTGCGATTGAGCAGATGCGCGAACGCCTAGGTCTTAACGAACCGCTTTACATGCAGTTCGCGACCTGGATGTGGGACTTGGCCCATTGGGACCTGGGCCGGTCCTTATGGACCAGGCAACCGGTGGATGAGTTGCTCGCTCGCCGCTACCCTCTAACCTTACAACTCTCGGCCATGGCCCTTGTACTCTCGTGGATCATCGCGATTCCCATCGGGATATTAACTGCGGTTAAGCAGGACACTCCTCTCGATTACATACCGCGCCTAATGAGTATAGTCGGGCTGGCTATTCCAAACTTTTGGCTCGGCATCCTGGTGATGACATATCTGGCGGCTATACTTGGCTGGGTGCCGGCGCTGGAATACTCTGTTCCATGGAAAGACCCTATAGAGAATTTCTCCCAACTCATGCTTCCCGCCGTGGTGCTGGGAACCGCTTTGGCGGCGCTCCAAACCCGTATGACGCGGACCACGATGTTGGAAGTCCTGCGGGAAGATTACATACGTACGGCCAACGCCAAAGGTCTGGGTAGCCGGGCCGTTCTGTGGCGGCATGCCCTTAAGAACGCTGCTATTCCCGTGATAACCATCTCCGGAACCCAACTAAGCGGACTCATCAGCGGATCCCTGGTAACCGAAGTGGTTTTCAATCTTCCGGGACTGGGGGCTGCCACCGTAGACGCGGTTAGGTTACGCGATTACCCGGTGATTCAGACTCTGGTCCTCTTCATAACCGTCGCCCATATCATAGTGAACTTGGGCGTTGACCTACTTTACGGATTCCTTGACCCTCGAATCAGATTTGCTTAAAATCCTAGGCCTTGTTGGTGAAAGTATGAATATAGAGCCGAGCACGCCATCGGCAAGCCACATTCTCAATCCACGTGGAGCCCGGTGGAAATATCAACGGGCCTGGTTGAGAAGGTTTGTGGTCCACAAACCTCTAGGCGCGGTTGGGGCCGGCGTTGTGCTGTTGATGTTCTTCCTCAGCGCCTTCGGCTCTTTCTTGACCCCCTACAATCCCATCGATATGGACTTTATGTCCAAGATGCAAAGCCCCAATCTGCGACATCCGCTGGGAACCGACCTGTTTGGAAGGGACGTACTTAGCAACATCATCGGCGGGGCCAAGATTTCCATATACGTGGGTTTCTCTTCCGTGATGATTGGCACCGGATTCGGAGCGGTCTGGGGTCTAACCAGCGGCTATGCTGGCGGCAAGTTCGACATGTATAGCCAACGGCTGATCGACATCCTCCAAAGCATTCCGACCCTGGCCTTAGCATTGGTGATTGTAGCTTCCCTTGGGTCAAGCTTGAACAACATCATCATCGCCATCAGCATCGGTCTTATCGCCACATCGGCACGAGTGGTGAGGGCATCGGCAATCTCCATCAGGGGCCAGGACTATATCGCCGCGGCGATCTCCACGGGAGCCGGATGGAGGCGCATAGTTTTCCGGCACGTACTGCCCAACACCATCCCACCCTACCTGGTGGTGGCCACTGCGGGCCTCGGCATCGCTATCCTACAAGAGGCTTCCTTGAGCTTCTTGGGCGTCGGAGTGCCGCCGCCCCATCCTTCCTGGGGCCGGATGCTGTCCGGTATGGGACGGGACTATTTGACCATTGCCCCCTGGCTGTCCTTAGCTCCCGGAATAGCGATCGTGGTGGTAGTGTTGGCGTTCAACTTGGTCGGAGACGCCTTCCGGGATCTGTTCGACCCCCGGCTTCGAGGTTCCGAGCGCCGCTAAGATTACCAGCGCCTCAAAAGGGAATCAAAACGACCCGGCGGCCTGGACGGCGCCGGGTCGTTTAATTTCACCGTAGGAAGGCCTCGAACTAGGCCGTCAACGAGGGCCGCAGGTCTCGAACACTCTGCAAGGATTCCAAGTCCCAGATCGCGGCGATGAGCCGGTCAATCCGGTCTTGGCCCAGGACCCCGGTTAACAGGTCCCTTTCCTTGGCTTCCACTTCATCGCTGGTCGACGGACTCTCCATGGCGCCCCTGACCACCACCACGTGGTTGCGGAATTCTCGTCCGTCTTTGGTGGTGAACTCTATGACCCCCTGGCGTGGGCTTTCGGGAGTAATCAGAGATGGGTCCGCCCGAACTTCGATGCGGTTGGTGATATCGACAACCTTGGGGTCTGTCATCCGTTGGACATCATGCCCCGCCTCAAAGGTCAAGTCGCCGTCCAGCAACGATACGGCCAATGGATACCGCATGTTGATATCCGGCATGGACTGCTCGGCTCCAGTCAGACGGTTCTCTCCGTTGGCGGTGACCGCCACCATGCGATCTAAATCATCGGCACCAACCCCGTGCTCGCGTATGATGTTCAACAATGCGTCCACCGGCGCTTGGATCGGGGAGCCGACGCAGTAACGTTTGATGTTGGTCAGCATCACCTCATAGCGGCTGCCCAACTCGTTAAGCAGGGCCGCCCGGTCATGGTTGACAGTGTAGCTGTCGAACAGATTGTTGAAGCCTTCGAAAACATCCCACACTCCGGTGAATCCGGCCTCCACCATGGTCGCCGCGGTCACGCCGCTACGGTCCGGCATTCCGGCGAAGTCGAATGCCTTTTCGATGTGGTCCACGTCGGCCTGCCATGACGTGATTCCCGAGGCTTGCTGGGAAGTGTAGGACAATAAGTGCCGAATCTGGACCGGGTTCAGATCGGTGCATCCGCTGGCGGCCGCCGCCGCGCCAAAGACACCGCCCATGGCGTGACTGGCAAATCCTCGCCCACGGTCGCCCTCGAAGGGGTCCTGGGCCGTAACGCCCGCATCACCCGGCTGCCCACGTCGTAGCCCAGCACCACCGACTTGAGCAGGGTC
>CAXEOX010000231.1:0-3009 GCA_963997925.1 uncultured bacterium | reverse complement strand
CAGCGGCCAACTAGTGTTTCTACGGACGATAATAAGCAATCTTCGGCTGAGTAGATCGCTGGCAACAACTAGATGTATGAAATCGGTAAAAACAGGTCCTCTTTAACGGGGACTAACGATGCCGAATCTGGAATTCCTGGTTCCCGTCGGTGATAGTCCTTGACGGGCATAAACGAAGCGCGTTAGGCACTGCGGAACACTGAGGTACTCCCTCAGGTCAGGAACTAGAAGCGCAGATTGACATCTAGGCTCCTCAATATATAGTAGAACGAAACTCCCTAGAGGTCTCGTTCTCTGATACTCCAATAACACCATACGGAGGAATGAAATTGACTACAACCACCACCGGCCAACAGTCTGAGCAGGCCAAGCAATATGAGGTAGTCGGTACTAGGCCAATTCGACACGACGGTGTGGATAAAGTTATCGGAGCGGCCAAGTATGGTGCTGATATACAGCTTACCGGCATGCTTCACGGCAAAGTCCTGCGGAGTCCTCACGCCCATGCCATCATTAAAGGGATTGACACCAGGAAGGCTGAAGCTCTGCCCGGCGTGACCGCCGTGATGACATCCAAAGACTTTCCTATAATCAACTCTGCAACTATGGACTTAACGGAAGGAGGTGCCCGGCTCATGGCCGAGCACGTCATGGCTGCTACAAAGGCTCTCTACAAGGGGCATGCTGTGGCGGCTGTTTCAGCAACTAGCCCACACATCGCGGAACAGGCTCTGGGCCTGATTGAAGTAGACTACGAAGTACTGCAGCCCATCCTATCCATCGCCGAAGCCATGAAAGAAAACGCTCCGGTGATTCACGATGACCTAAGCACCCATTTCACACACGACCGATTGCTCAAAGGAGATGACACCGGTGTAAAAGGCAATGTCGCCAGCCACATCCAACACAAACTCGGCGACACTGAGCAAGGTTTCCAAGAAGCGGATGTCATCGTCGAGCGAGAGTTCACCACTCAGACAGTGCACCAGGGTTACATAGAGCCCCATGCTTCGACTGCAACCTGGGCCGGAGACGGACGCCTCACGATTTGGACGTGTACTCAGGGTTCGTTCGCAATACGCGCATCATCGGCCGCAATCTTAGAGATACCAGAGTCTCAGGTAAGGGTGATTCCCACCGAGATCGGTGGTGGTTTCGGAGCCAAAATCACAACATATTTGGAACCGGTGGCCGCGGTGCTGGCTAAGAAGAGTGGGCGTCCAGTTAAGGTTGTGATGAGCCGGAAAGATGTCTTCGAGGGAACAGGGCCAGCGTCCGCCTCCCTTATGCGCACGAAAATCGGTGCCACTAACGACGGGAAAATCACCGCCGTAGAACTGTGGATGGCCTTCGATGCTGGCGCTTATCCTGGATCCCCCGTAGGCGGCGGGGCCCTATGCGCAACCGGGCCTTACAACATCGAACACCTCCTGGTTGACGGTTACGACGTCGTGACCAACCATCAGAAGGTCCAAGCCTACCGCGCACCGGGACAACCCCAAGGCGCATTTGCCGTGGAACCCTTGATCGATGAATTGGCCGAGAAACTTGGCATGGATCCTATGGAGTTCCGCCTGAAGAACGCGGTCACGGAAGGAGACCGGATGCCAAACGGGATCGCCCATCCCCATTTCGGAATCACCGAGATGGAACAGGCCATGAAAAATCACTCTCATTATGAGACTCCCCTTGCCGGTCCGAACCAAGGGCGTGGAGTGGCAGTGGGTTATCGATGGCAGGGTGGCCAACCATCGTCAGCTACGATAACCGTAAACAACAACGGCACGATCAACCTGGTTACCGGATCTGTGGATATCGGTGGCTCACGTACCGCCGTGGCCATGCAAGCGGCCGAAATATTGGGCCTGCAAGCTGAGGATGTATGCCCCACTGTGGTGGATACCGACACCATAGGCTGGACTGGGGTCACTGGGGGAAGTCGGACCGCCTTCGATACCGGTAGGGCAGCCATCCACGCCGCAGAAGAGATAATCCGGCTGATGAAGGCCAGAGCGGCCCTTATCTGGGAGATGGAAGAGCAAGACATTTCTTTCGACAAAGGAACGTTCTACTGTGCTAAAACCGAAGACACAGTCACTTTCAAAGCTCTCTCGGCCAGATTGATGGGGACGGGAGGCCCGATTTCCTGTTCGATATCAGAGGCTTCTCCCGGAAGCGGGCCGATCATCGCAGGAAATATAGTGGACGTTGAAGTGGACCCTGAGACCGGGAAGGTTGATATATTACGCTACACTGCGTTTATGGATGTTGGCACCGCTATCCATCCCTCTTACGTGGAAGGTCAGATTCAAGGAGGCACCGTCCAAGGTATCGGCTGGGCTCTGAACGAAGGCTACGTATACGACGAAAATGGGACCATGCTGAACTCCAGTTTCTTAGACTACCGGATGCCGACTTCGCTCGATTTGCCCATGATCGACGCGGTGATGATCGAGGTACCAAATGCGAAACACCCGTTTGGAGTCCGAGGTGTCGGTGAGGCGCCCATTATTCCTCCGTTGCCGGCGTTGGCTATTGCCGTCTCAAACGCAATCGGCGTAAAGATGAACAGTCTACCGCTTACGCCAGATGTAATTTTAGATGCCCTTGAATCGAAGGGAGGGTGATAGTGAACCAACGACGAACTTCGTTAGAGACAGGAATCCCCTTGTAAGGGAGAGCACCTTGCTGATGAGTGCAATAAGGCCGAATCTCCTGCCCTTACCAAAGGGCCTCCTTCATATCTTGAGTGGTGAGGTCTAATCAACGGAGACAAGGGATGTCCTGACTCCCGTATCCATCAGAAACGTAGAAGGCTGCACTTGGTCTATCTAATCCCAGTGCAGCCTTGTCGCTTATCGGCTGGGTATCATTCCTGGCCAACACACCTAGGCTTGCTCAACCAAGTAGTCTGTACCGATCTTTTAAGACGGGGCCTTAGTCTATCGCCAGGTCCAGGACCGTAGCCATACCGCTTTCCCACATTGCCGTGGTCCCCGTATCCTTGTC
>CAXEOX010000230.1:0-3014 GCA_963997925.1 uncultured bacterium | reverse complement strand
GCATCGCTATCGACAGCAGAGAGAACGTTTACGTGGCTGATTGGGGCAACCACCGGATACAGGTGTTCGACCCCCAGGGCCGGTTCCTGCGCAAGTGGGGCAGCGAAGGCGAGGGAGACGGCCAGTTTCATAACCCTAGGGGACTGGCGATAGACGGTAACGGCAACGTTTACGTGGCTGAGGCTGGCAACAACCGGATACAGGTGTTCAAATGGGTCCCGTCGAGCGGTTAAAGCCCATGCCAGAAGAACAAGAGAAGCAGATAGAGCGTAGAGAACCCGGTGGCGGCATCGGCCGCAGGTCCGACATCGCCCGGCGCGGGATGAACGCGGCCAACTACGTCCGTGGCTTAGCTACAAAATGGTGTACCTTCTTGAACCAACACATAATCAGCGACTCACAGCCCTTATTGACCGGTTCACGCCGGTATTGTGCAACTACAGAGATACGCTAAACCGCTTGCCAGTGAGACAAGAACATTGGGTGAATTGATCGGTAATACCCTGGTAGCAGCGTTAGACAATTGACCAAAAATGGGAGCAGGTGTCAAGCGGTATTTCATCTAAGGCAGAAAAGATAGACATGCGTCAAAAGAAGTGGATGCCAGAAAAATACGACAACACGGAAAGGCAACGTAAGTTCAACTTGTTGGATTATGAGCGCGACGGTGACCCAGGCGGGGTTTATGTGTTTAGAACTTCTAGGACCAACTTCCGTATCCGCTGGGTAGGTCGGGAGTCTTCTACATATGAGCAGCTAGGAGAGTTGCTCCCAGATGTCTGGTGTGACGTAGAATTCCCACATAATGGGTTTGGTATGCGCTACTGGCTTAAGCTTTTTAAGACCACGGAATTCGTCACTGACGAACCGGGTTTGGTGAAACCGGATGAACAGCTAACCGTGTATCGAGGGTGCACTTTGGAGACCCGGTGGAGGTTATCGTGGACGACAGACTTGGGCCGGGCGGAGTGGTTCGCTGCTCGACTAAAGCTTGTTGGTTACGCCGGTACGACGGTTTATTCAACTGATGTTCCGCCTCGTCATGTGCTTGGCCTCATCCAGAGGAGGAATGAGCACGAGGTTGTTGTTAATCCATACGGACTAAGAAATTGGACTGCGCTTGGAATGTCAGCATTGCCCGCCGGTGAGGTGTATGGGTCATAGCCCCATCCACCCACTGAGCGTTCATGCGGGCCAATTCTTCCAGGTTGTGCCCTTCAGTAAGCACCTCCGCCTCGAACCGGCTCATGGTATTGGTGCTCGCTGCTTGTCGTCCTCGTAGCCAACAAGACGGCTGTACACCGACTGCCTGAGCAAGGGCACCAACTCACGGCATGACAGGAGTCCCGCATCAAGCATAGCTCGCCGGGACCTGACACCGCGGTTGGCGCACCCAGCTATGTTGTATCATGGCGGCCAGGCCAAGCTGGCCGGAATAAAAAGCTGGGTTGGGCTTGCCTTCTCCTTCATCACACACTATCCCGTGACGCTATCCCGCCGCTGCCCTAGAGGCTTGAATGCCCAAGCGCCCATCAGCAGCCCAGCGCCGCCCCGGGGCCGCACCGTCCCAGCCACGTGGCAACCGGCGCGGAGCGGAGCGCTACGACGTGGTCATCGTTGGCGCCGGAGCCGCCGGCTTGATGTGCGCCGCCGAGGCCGGGAAGCGGGGACGCCGGGTCCTCATCCTGGAGCACGCCGACCGGGTAGGCAAGAAGATCTTGATATCCGGGGGCGGCCGGTGCAACTTCACCAACCGGTGGGCCGTTCCCGAAGACTATCAGTCTGGAAACCCCTTCTTCTGCATCTCCGCCATGACCCGGTACACGCCGCAAGACTTCATCGACCTGGTGGAAAAGCACCGCATCCCCTATCACGAGAAGACCTTGGGGCAGCTCTTCTGCAACGGCTCCTCCCAGGAGATCGTTCGCCTGTTGATGACGGAATGCGAGCGGGCCGGGGTAACCATCCGGCTGGGGTGCGAAGTCACGGAGATAAAACAGAACGGCGGGCAGAATAACCGGTTCTCCATCGAGACCTCCCTGGCGACGGTAACCGCCAACTCACTGGTCATGGCCACCGGGGGCCAGTCGATTCCCCAGATGGGGGCGACCCGTTTCACCCACGAAGTCGCCGAGAAATTCGGCCTGAAGGTCACCCCTGGGCAGCCCGGCCTGGTCCCCTTTACCTTCAAGGGGCCGGACTTGGAATTCTGCCGCGAGCTTTCCGGATTATCCATACCCTGCGTGGCGTCCTGCAACGGCGTCCGTTTTGAAGAGAACCTGCTGTTCACCCGCAGGGGCATCAGCGGCCCTGCCATACTCCAGATCTCCTCATATTGGAATGATGGCGAACCCGTGCGGGTGGACCTACTGCCTGGCTTTGACCTAGCTTCACATTTAAAGGAGCAACGGCTGGCCAGGCCCAAAGCGGAACTGGCGACGGTACTTTCGTCGTTGCTCCCCCGGAACTTCGTGAGGGCGATGTGCGAGACCCCAATGGGCGGGACGGCCCTCAACAACCAGCCCATCAACAGGCTGCCGGACAACGCACTGGACTCCATAGCGGCGGCGCTGAAGGCCTGGACCATAACGCCATCGGGGACGGAAGGTTACCGCAAGGCGGAGGTGGCGTTGGGCGGCGTGGACACCGCCGGCCTCTCGTCCAAGACGATGGAGTCGGTGAAGGCGCCCGGCCTGTTCTTTACCGGGGAAGCGGTGGACGTTACCGGGCCTCTGGGCGGCTATAACTTCCAGTGGGCCTGGGCCTCCGGATTTTGCGCCGGGCAGTACGCCTAGGGGAAGAGCGTTGTTTTAAAAGCGGGGGAAATAGTGAACCGGGGCGCCGTCCCCACCCCAGATGTTTCGTCGCTGCGGCTGGCTCAACATGACGTTTGGGGTGGTTGCTGGTCAACTCCGCCTGGGTCAAGACGATTCGGCGAAGATCTTACGCCATGCTCTTTACACGTTGGGGGTCAAGGGGTTTGGTGATCGCGCCGTCTTGTTTGAGGATGGTGC
>CAXEOX010000229.1:0-3076 GCA_963997925.1 uncultured bacterium | reverse complement strand
TCGGACATGGTGCCCGTACTGAAATCGCGTGCGGCTCATACCGAAGAACTTCGCCGCATTCCTGATGAAACGGTTCAAGATCTTCGAGCGGCGGGGTTGAACCGCATCGAAGTCCCGAATCGGTTCGGCGGCCTGGACGTAGCCGACGGCTTGGTTTTCCAGGTGGGAGAGGAATTGGCCCGGGGTTGTGCTTCTTCTTCCTGGTGCTACTCAGTCTGGGGGGCCAACGCCTACATGGCCGGATTTTGGCCTCTACAAGCGCAAGAGGAACTATTTGCCGACGGTCCAGACGTCTTGTTCTCAAGCTCCTTAACTCCGGGAACTTCCAAGACCGAGCCAGTGAACGGCGGGTATCGTCTGACTGGCCGTTGGGAGTTCTCCAGCGGATGCGATTCCGCCAGTTGGCTAATATTAGGCGCGGCCGGGATTGGAGAACGCACTTGGATGTTGGTCCCCCGCCAGGATTTCGAGATCGTCGATACTTGGTTCGTCTCCGGATTGCGGGGCACCGGTAGCAAGGATATCGTTATCGAGGATGCGTTTGTACCTTCCCACAGAGTGCTGGACGTGGCTAGTGCCGGAAACGGTGACTGGACCGGATGGGAGATACACGGGCAAGCCTGCTATCTCATACCCATACCAGTCTCGCTTGGATGGGACTTGGTAGCCCCAATGGTAGGCCTGGCCCAGGGTATGATCGACGAGTTTACTGTCCGCCTTATCGGAACGTCGGGTCCTGGCAAGACCGCCGAATCGCAAGCCATTCAGATCCGTCTGTCCGAGGCTACCGCAGAGGTGGATGCCGGCCGGGTGTTTATGCACCATGACATCCGTGAAATGTTCAAGAAGGCGAACACCGGGGAAACGTTCACTCCCCTTGAACGGGCGCGATACCGGCGGGATAAAGCATTCATCACCCAACTCTGCCTACGCTCGGTCAACCGGCTATTCGACCTGAGCGGAGGCCACGCTTTATTCGACACCGAGGCCTTGCAGAGATTTCATCGGGATGCCCACGCCGTGGCCCACCGGGACGCGCTAATCATGGACATGGGCGGCCAGGCGTACGGAAAGGTTGCTCTGGGCCTTGAAGCTGAACGAGGGATTTAGTTGGCAGCGAATACCGGCTCTTAAGTGAACAAAATGACTGAGTATGAGATTAAGAAATAAGGTCGCTCTAATCAGCGGTGGGGCAAGGGGCATGGGCGCCGTAGAGGCAATGATGTTCGCCGAAGAAGGGGCCCGTGTGGTATTTGGCGACATTTTGGACGAGATGGGACAGCAAGTTGAGATCAACATAGGAAAATCAGGTGGGCACGCCATATATGTTCACCTTGACGTGACGCAAGAGGAAGACTGGCAGGCCGCTGTTAACGTCGCTATGACCGAATACGGGAGATTGGACATACTGGTAAATAATGCGGGTATCGTCCCTGAATATGCGAGATCGAATCGCGTGGAAGACATCACTGACGATGAGTGGGAACGTGTGATGAATGTCAACGCCAAAGGTGCATTCTTAGGGACGAAGTATGCCATTCCGATGATGCGCGTTTCAGGAGGAGGCTCGATCGTTAACATCTCATCTGGTGCAGGTATCGTGCCGAGCCCGGAAACTCCAGCATCCTATGCCGCTAGCAAGGGCGCGACACGCCTTTTTACCAAGTCCATAGCGATTCAGTATGCTCACGAAAACATCCGATGCAATTCAGTTCATCCTGGGATTGTTAGTACTCCCATGCTTCACGGAGCTGGAGCAGCTAACCCAGAACGAGTAAGCCGGGTGCCGTTAGGCAGAATAGGCACTCCAGAAGAGATCGCTTATGGAGTTCTTTATTTGGCTTCCGATGAATCTTCGTTCGTTACGGGTACGGAATTGATAATAGATGGCGGCCGAACAGCACAGTAATAATCACCTAGACCTCCTGCCTGTTTATCTGCGTCAGTATGATCGGGCGGACTATAGCGAATGAGTGTCGTTGGGCATGCAGGGATGCCGCAAATCAGTGTACGGCACCCATGAAAGCATGGATGAATTAACACTAGGGAAATCATGGGCATGAAAGTACCGGGAAATAAAAGGGGAGCTTTCCATGTCTGTGGGTGCAGGTAGGCAGGAAATTCGTTCGCCTCGAGGACCGTTATCAGGACGAGTAAGTATCACCCCACATTTTGTTGATTAATAATTCGTCAAAATTTGATTAAGCTCAAATGAGCAATGGAACGGAGAAGATAAGGCGATGTTCGATGGATTCTCCCAGGTTGTTATAGATATCCAAGGAATCACCATAAACGTGGTGTATGGAGGTAATGGTCCTCCTATATTGCTCTTACACGGTTACCCGCAAACCCATGTGATGTGGCATAAGGTGGCGTCTGCGTTAGCTGATTCATATACGGTGGTTGCCCCGGATCTAAGAGGCTACGGCGATAGCGGGAAACCCGACGCCAACGGTGATGACAACGTGTATTGCAAGCGGAGTACTGCGGCCGATCAGGTACAGGTGATGTTACAACTGGGGCATGAACTATTTCATGTGATTGGGCACGATAGGGGTGCAAGAGTGGGCCATCGGATGGCTCTAGATTCGCCTATAAGAGTTAAGACCTTTACTTCGTTGGATGTGGCTCCATCTCAGGCGGCTTTCGACTCCATGGACAGCGACCTTTCATTCGCATGGTTCCATTGGCACCTTATGCGTCAGCCTGAACCCTTACCGGAACGTCTCATCGGAAGCAACGCAAAGTTCTATCTAGATTTTTTACTAGATCGTTGGACGGCGAGGGAAGGATCTATAACAGAGGAAGCATATTCAGAATATCTCCGATGCTTTTCTGATCCAGCGACCATCAAGGCCAGTTGCGCCGACTATCGGGCTATATCTCTGGACCTGGAGCATGATGAAATCGACAGAGGTCGCAGACTTGATTGCCCTGTGCTTGCGTTATGGGGATCAGACATGAGAAAGAGGCCTGGTTGGCAGACTGGCAGAGGTCTAGATATGTTGCAGGTTTGGCGCGATCGAGCCACGAACGTCATAGGTGGGCCGATTGATTGTGGGCATTTCTTAGCCGA
>CAXEOX010000228.1:0-3077 GCA_963997925.1 uncultured bacterium | reverse complement strand
TGACGACTTAGGTTTGCCTCGGGCCGCCAGGAAATCTGGGAGCATAGATGGTCAACGCAAGTTTGCGTCGATAATCGGCGCGCCGGGCACGCGTCCGTTGATGGATCGGGTTTTGTCCCTTCTGGAGAAACTGGGGGCGTAGCATCGGTGGGGATTCTTACTTACATTATCCGGGCTATTGACCGGCCTTTGATGGATTGTCACCACCAACCCGTGTTTCTGGTGTAGTTCGACTCTGGATCGGCTCCACGAAACTCTCCCCCACCAGACGGGCCGGCTTCGTTCTAACTGCCAATGTTGGTCCAAGGCGGCCGCGCTCGGCCTCTTCGAAGGGTCTTACTAAATGGTCGGTCCATCTGCCGACTGACAGGCGACACCCTAAATTTGAACACTCCGGACTAAATCCCCTTGAACCATTGGCTGAACAGTTCAGCCAATGCCTTATCTCCTTACTATGGTCAGATGCCCGGCGGCCATAGCTCCAGCAGCCTTCATGCGCCCGTACATCAAAAGGGCGAATAGGTGAGTGTGGCAGCGGAAGGTCACGTCTGCTACGCCTTGCGGGACCTGTTCGTAACGGAACTTATCTCCCTCAACGATAATGTCGGCAGTCACTGGCACCGGGGTTTTGACATCGAACCTGTAGCGTACCGGTCGGTCCAGCGCAGGCCCGGCCCAGAAGGCCCAGCGCAGTGAACCAGAGGCGAAAGTCTCCCGGATCAAGATAACCATGGACTCCAGGCTGTGGGCGGAAAGGACGACCTTTTCTTCGATAGCGGATCAAATGTCCCACTGGTGCAGGACGAGCTCCTTGAAGCGTAGGTCAACGAAATTTCCTGCCAGTACGATGCTTCCTGTACGATAGCAGGGTTTGACCTGGTCCTCTAAGGACAGACCGGTGAGTAGGTCAATCAGATGGTTATCCTTCTCTATGAACGTCTCCAGCAGTTTTCCGCCTAGCCTCTCTCTGGCGGCTATGGATGACTTGGCCAGAGCACCCGCGCTGATGGGCAGGTGGCCAGTTCATGCTTTGGGCCTCCCTTCCGGCGGTGAGAACTTGTCCTCCAGGCCTTGGGTTACGGCGCTGGCATAAAACTCGGAGTTCCCTACCAGATGAGCGACAACATCTGAGACGAGCCACTCGTCGCAGGCACTTTGCTTTTTCCAATCCTCAGCAGGGAGATTTATCAGGTATTCCTAAAAACTCTTGGACTCGTTCTTATATAATTGGGCTCGCTCTTAGAATGAAGCCATTGGTCCTCCAGCAATCTTTTACCTCTGGTTTACCTGAACTCCCGGAAGAAGGCCCGGACCTCCTCCGCCAGTAACTGGGGTTCTTCCAGAGCGGCGAAGTGCCCACCTTTCGTCATTTCAGTCCAGCGCCGAACGTCGTAGGAGCGCTCGCCCCACTCCCTTGGCGGCTTAGAGATCTCTTGAGGAAACATGGCCATCCCAGCGGGCGCCGGTACCTTCTGGTCTTTACCCATGGCCCAGAGGTTCTTCTGGTTTTCGAAGTACATCCGGGTGGATGAGCTGATGGTCTGGGTCACCCAGTAGATGGTGACGATGGTCAGCAGTTCATCCTTGGTGTACCTCTTCTCCACGTCACCGCCGCAGTCGCTCCAGGTCCGGTATTTCTCCACTATCCAGGACGCCAACCCTGCAGGAGAGTCGTTCAGCCCATAGGCCAGGGTCTGGGGTTTGGTCCCCTGGATGTGGTTGTAGCCGCCTTCTTCGTCGAACCACTTGGCACGTTGGGTAATAAGCGCTTGTTCTTCCTCTGTGATCGGACTGGACCCGGGGCCCAGATAAGGGGTTGGCCGGGTGATCGAAGTCAGATGGATGCCATACATATTTTCTGCATGGGCGAACCCCAATCTGGCAGTCACTCCGCTGCCTATATCCCCTCCCTGAGCACCGAATTTAGGATAGCCCAAGTTCTGGGTCATGAGTTTGTTCCACATGCCGGCAACCCGCTGCACCTCCATGCCCCGATCTTGGGCGTGGTCTGAGAACCCGAAGCCGGGTAGGGATGGTGCGACCACATCGAACGAGTCTGCAGCGTCGGCGCCGTGGCTGGCCGGATCGGCCAACAGGGGGATGATTTTGGTCATCTCGAAGAAGCAACTAGGCCAGCCATGGGTGATGACCAGCGGGATGGGAGCAGTGCCTTTGCCCTTCTCATGTATGAAGTGGATGTCCAGGCCGTCAACTTCAGACTTGAAGTGGCGGAACTCGTTTAGTTTGGCTTCTTGAGTGCGCCAATCGAAGTCTGTGCGCCAGTACTCAACCAACTCTTTGATGTAATCGAGGTTGCTACCATAGTCCCAGCCTGTGTTGGGCATCTCGTCGGGCCATCGAGTGTTCGTCAGGCGCTTACGCAAATCTTCCAGAACGCTGTCTTCCACTGCTATGGTGAACGGTCTTACATCCATCTGAGATGTTCTCCTGTACGTGCCGGATTCCACATAGTAATGCCGCGCTGGAAATTCGTCTAGTCGAGCCAAAGAACAATAAAGCAAAAGCTATCCAGGTATTGGGAGAGTAGGGTCGAACATTGCCGGGAACGCTCACTGGCTGTGGAGACTAGCGGTGACTTGAACAGGTGCCGGTTCGTTTCCTATGCTCAATATGGTACGAAGCTAGGAAGTGGGGGGATTATCTGAAGAACTGATATATGCGACGGGATAGAGTGGAATTGTGGTCGGGGTGAGTAGAGTTTAACCACCGGCATCCTTGTCCCGATCGAAGCGCACTATCCACTGCGCTACATCCCGACCAACCGGGATTCGTATTGTTTAGTAGATCTTTCTCCCCGTCCAGGCTCAATCCCGAAACCAATCTTTGCAACCAAGCAATCGACCCGATCTTAACCCATCGAGATCTTTGGAAGGTTAAGTGCTGGGGTGGTTGGCCATACATCAACTCTCGACACTCAAGTCTATTGCCATCTAACATCAGATCACCGAGAGCGGTCGGGCCCTGTTTCGTTGTCCAGAGCGTCGGCAAGTTGCCCTAGAGCTTGGGAAAGGTTACGGAGTGCTTCCGCCACGGCGGATGAGCAAGGAGTTCAACTC
>CAXEOX010000227.1:0-3084 GCA_963997925.1 uncultured bacterium | reverse complement strand
GAAATTTCAATCCGTCTAGTCGGCTGGAAATGCCGAATGGCCAGAAATCCGGGTCCCGCACGATCCTCTATGGCGATTGCCGAAAGGTGGATCGGAAAGACCCCAGGCCGCTGGGAAAACCCGGCGGACCGCCCCAGTCAACGTAGCCAGATTGCCCACCCAGTAGAACCCCGTTAAACCGAACGAGCAACGGTCCTTGTCCCAAGTGAGAGTTGACGATGTTAGGGAGGCGGATTGGGTGATGGATATACGGTGATATGTTCAGCAGAGGCTGGAAATTCTGGAGGTATTGCAATTGATTAGCGAAAGCGGCCCTTCTCTCTCTGAAGCCCTAACTCGGTTTATCGCCGCCAAGAAGGGTGGCAAAAAAGCCCAAGATGGGCATCAAGAGCTCGGCCGCTTTGTGGCCTGGTGCGGACGCGAAAGAGGCGTAGATGATCTTTCTCCATCTGAGGTTGCCGACTACGCCCAACACATCGGAAAGGGAGGCGTTGATTCGGCTCTCCGGCTGAATCCGTTGAAACCCTTCCTGGCCTACCTCAAGGACGAAGGCTGGATCGTTAACGGACTGGCGGCACATCTTCGTGTCCCCAGGACACGAAAGACGACCGGCAACAAATCGTCTGGCGCGGGGATGGGTGACGAGGACGCCACCCAGTTGAGTCAAGAAGGGTATGACCGCTTGGTCTCTCAGGTTGAGGTGCTCAAGGGTGAGCGGATAAGCATCGTCGAAGACATCCGCCGGGCGATGGAAGACAAGGATTTCCGCGAGAATGCCCCTCTGGAAGCCGCCAAGGAGCGCCAGGGCATCATCGAGTCCAAGATTCGGGAACTGGAAGCCGGCTTGGTCAGCGCCGTTGTGATGCAGACTGGCCGCCGAACGGCACAGCAAAAGGTAGTTGTCGGCGCGAAGTTGACTTTGAAAGACATGAATTCAGGCAAGAAGGTGGTTTACACCCTGGTGGACGTTCGGGAAGCCGACGCCTCCACCGGGAAAATCTCCACAGTCTCCCCAGTAGGTGCGGCGTTGATGAGCCGTAAATTGGGCGAAGAGGTTGCGATCAACGTGCCCAAGGGTACCTTGAACTACACCATCGAGAAAATCAGCACCTAGCCCCGCGACACTGAATCGATATAAAAGAAAGAGGCCCGGTTTACCGGGCCTCTTTCTTTTTGGGCTCTCTGTTCGTAAGTTAGCCGAGCTTGTCTATCTCAGCCAGGATGTCCACTGGGTCGGGTAGCACGCCGGGAACGTAGGTTTGGCGGTAGCGAATGACGCCGCCTTTATCCACGATGATTACTGCCCGAGTGCTGGCGCCCCGCTCTTCGTTCCACAGATCGAAAGCGGTGGTGGCCTTACCCTTGGGATGGAAGTCCGATAATTCAGGGTAGGGGAGGCCTCCCATGGCGGTGGACCAAGCCCTGTGTGCCGCTACTGTGTCGCAACTTATGCCCAGAACCTGAGCATTTTTCTCCTCAAACCGGCCATGGTGTTGCCGGAAGAGGGTAGCTTGCGTGGTTCAACCAGATGTGAAGTCGAACACGTGGAACGAGAGAACCACGTGCTTCTCACCCTTATAGCTGCTAAGGGTGATGTCCCCTTCGCTAACCGAAGGAAGGGTAAAGTCGGGGGCTGTATCGCCAACTTGTGCAGGCATATCCTTACCTTTCTCCATAGATTTTTTGGACTCGTGTCCAAGTCGAGCGCTTGGGAGATTATACCGTACATCCGGGTGTTGTACGACAGACTTGCCGGTTTACATAACTTTGGGTGGAAAACGGTCTGAATATTGCCTCGTTTGAGCGCCGGGCGATGGTATACTTGCCGAAATCTCGACCGATTTTCGGTCTTTGTGCCTCCGCGCATCTAGTCATCTATCGGTCTTGCTTCCCTCTGTTCCGAGAAGCTAGCGGCGGGGAAGGCAACTCCTGAGACCTGAGTATATTGCAAGTAGTATTTGAACGCGGCGTATATCTGCCAGAGATAGACCTGTGGCTGGACTCCCTTCGGAAGAAGGAAACCAGCCTGATTTCCCACGCCCACTCCGACCACACCGCCCGCCACCTGCGTCCCGTCCTGACGCCGAACACGGGCCTTCTTCTTTCCGAATACTTAAAGAAGTCGGATCCAATCACGCTCCAGTATCACGAGCCACTGGATCGCGGGAAATATACTCTTACGCTCTATCCCGCCGGCCATTGCCTGGGGTCTGCTCAGGTGTTGATCGAGTCGAAGTTCACCGGGGAGCGAGTGCTTTACACCGGAGACATCAAGATTAAATCCAGTCCCACCAACGAGCCGCTGGAAGTGGTGCCCTGCGACACCCTCATAATCGAAGCAACCTACGGCCGGCCCAAGTACGTATTTCCGAATCAGGACCGAGTGTTGGACACCGCTTGCAATACTCTGCGAAGCTGGCTCTCCCTGGGAGAGAAACCGGTGGTCCAGGGATGGAAACTGGGAAAATCCCAAGAGGTCTTGCACCACCTGTTAGGCCAGGGATTCGACATGATGGTGGACGAGCCGGTTTACGAGATCGCCCAGATCTATCAGCAGGCAGGAGTTAAATTCCCCGGAGAGTTAAAGCTGTTCAACGGACAATGGCCCGAAGGGGCCGTGCTGCTCTGCCCTCCGGGTCGCCGGATGAAGGAAGCGGTGAATGGACATCGTGGCTTAAAAGTCATGGAGTTAACGGGTTGGGCAGTGGATGGAAGCAATGGATGGGCCCGCCGGGGCGATGCCAGCCTGCCCTTCAGCGATCATCCGGACTTCAACGAACTTGTTGGATACGTTCAACAGGTTAAGCCCAAAGAGGTGTACACCGTTAACGGCTTCCCGGAACTTGCGGCCCATCTGCGGGGCATGGGATACCCGGCGGTGCATCTAGACGGCCAGCGTGCCCAGGTCCAGGAGACTGGGTTTCAGATGAAGCTGGTTTAATTCTCCCAACCCCCCTTTACGAAAGGGGGGCTAGCACGGAAAAAATGCAATCCCGGAAAATTGTAGGGGCAGGTTTTAAACCTGCCCCTACACGCGTGAAAGGCCTTCCCCGATTGGACTTAATCGGGGGTGGTGCCCACCGC
>CAXEOX010000226.1:0-3102 GCA_963997925.1 uncultured bacterium | reverse complement strand
ATGTCAGACCCAAGAGCATGGCCGATGCAATCCACCCAAGTATCGAATGAACCGCCTCTTTCATACGGAGCGAAAAAGCGAGGAACCCATCCATGTCCACCCCCGATCAGCGAAAGCCCCGGTCAGCATAGATATTATGGGCTGCCGTCAAAGCGGCAGCCCATAAAAGTCCTATACGCCGTAACCGTTTTATTTCCGATTCTTGGCCTTAAAAAGAGCGGTGCCCTTGCCGTAGCGTGCAAAATATTCTTCGAATTTCGAGCAATCAGTCTTTTCGAGGGCGTGGGAACCCGGAGGATTGGACTTGACCAACGCTGCGGCTTCCGCCGTGAACTGGTCAACCAATTTGTCGCCCGTATCGTTCACCTTAGTCTTGATCCAAGCATTGGTAGCACCACCTTCAGCTTTTTTGATGACGGCCGCTTCCGCTTGATTCAAGACATAGATGCCGGGGGCATTTTTGTCCTTGGTGATGAACTTGTCGAGCGTCCGCTTGTCGTTGCAATAGTTGATAGAGCGTTGGAACGGCATGAAGTCGTTCTTTATGATATTAGCTAGGATATCGCGCTGGGCCGTCGAAAGCTTATTCCACCAACGGTTCGATGCGCCGAACCAGTAGTAATCGCCAACAACCCCGTTAAGACCGGCCACCGTGAAATACGGTGCTTGTTCCTTCACGGCGTTGAAGCCACCGAGCGAGGTAAGAAGACCGTCGATAACACCGGTTTGCAAGGCTGGCGGAACGTCGCCGAAGGCCATCGCCTGCGGATTGGCACCCAAGGCGCTCAGTAATGCGTTTTCAGCCGGGCCCATAGAACGTACCTTCTTGCCGGCAAAATCGGCGGGTCCAATTAAACGTCCCTTCACTGCACCGGCGCCCATATACATACTCAGGTGTCCAGCACCAAGTATGGTGATGTCGTGTGCTTTGTTGAAGTGGTCCACTAGATACTTGAAGGTCTTGGTCGAATCGACGCCATCGATGGCACCAACCGTGGTCAGTTTACCGGCGCCCAAAAGCACGTTTGCGAGAGGTTCGATGCTAGCGGTCTTGCCGAATTGACCTGTGAGGATTTCCAGGTTGCCCTGGGTCAGGGCCTTCACGCCTTGCGGGACGGTGTAAAGCGACTTGGCCCAGTAAATTAGCACCTTGCTACCGGGGATTTTCTTTTCCACCTGCTCGGCAAAATAGACTTCTGCGATAGCAGCTGGGTGCGGTGGACCGCTATGATCAGATGCCCAGCGAAGTTTAACCGGCTCTACGGCGCCCGTGACGCCGGCAGATGCGATAAAGATTACTGCCCCGATGAAGGCGGTTGTCAAAGTCCGATATCGTAACATAACAACTCCTTTTGTTTGGTTTGTAGGCTGACACTCCTCAGGCAAAGCCTTTGGAGGATCTGATTGTAACAAACCGTTCTGACGACGGTGTTTATCAAAGTCCGATATCGTAACACAATTAATGTTTTTTAGGCTATAAAACTCTCCATGTTATTCAAATAGATTATTCGCGGTCCCGTTCTGATGGGGCATGCATAATACAACGGCAAAGGATTGTAGTTCCAATCGTTGATCATTTGGAAGACGCTCCGCAACACAATCTCACCGGCCCCGTTTATTTCAACACTTCGAGAAAACCGGGAAGGCGAAGGAAATTCTGCGTCAGCGTACGACAGCCCCGAAGTATCGGATACATCTGAGAAAGCGCGCTCATCTTTCCTGCCAGACCCTTGAGCCCACAACAAACCCACCAGCCGAGCTCGGCGACGGCGACGAGCAGAGCGAGCAAGAACAATCAGCTAGGCCCGAAGACGTCCATGACCCATTTGGACGCTGCCAGCAACATATCGTCATTGGCAAAGCCAGCGATGAACTGACAGCCGATAGGCAGTCCGGACCCCACCGCTGAAAACAAGGGCAGCGTGATGGCTGGATTTCCCGCAAGGGTCCAGGCCGAGCTAAATGTCGCCTCCCCAGTCGTCTCCAGGGTCGCCGGGGCCGGCCCCGCGGCACTCGGTGATACTAGGATGTCGACCTCCTCAAAAGTCTGGGCCAGTTGCCCGCGTAGGGCTGTAACCTCCTGGATGGCGCCTTGGTATTCGCGGTTGTCGACCTGATGGCCGTCGGCGAGGCGGCCCTCGCGCAACACCGAGCTCAACCGGTCTAGATGATGAATCCGCTCGAATGCGATGCTGCGCCGGAACTCGTAGCCGCTGACCAGCCGGTGCAGTTCCAACAGGCGTGGGATTTTCCGATCGAGCCGAACGTCTACGAGCCGGGCGCCGTTGGCAGCAAGTTCGCCCATGAACCGCTCGATCAGATTCCGAGTCTCGGGGTCGGCCGTCTCCCATGGAGGGCCGGATAGTAGCCCGAACACCAGTCCCGAGTGGTCAGCCTTGCGGATTTCCTCCGCGGGTCCTTCCAATAGAATCTGACGCAGCAATCCGACGTCGTCCACCGATCTCGCTAGAATGCCGAGCGTGTCCATTGATGGAGCATTCGCCAGAATACCCGATTTATCAAAATCATTATAGGTGGGCTTGTAGCCGATGACCCCGCAATAAGCGGCCGGACGGATCACCGAGGCGGAAGTCTGGGTGCCCAGGCACAATGGTACCATCAGGTCGGCAACGGCGGCCGCTGAACCCGACGATGAGCCCCCTGGCGTGTGCCGGGTGTCCCGGGGATTCCGTGTTGCTCCCGGGTGCCGGTGCCCGAGTTCCGTGGTTACGGTCTTCCCCATGAACGCGCAGCCGGCTTCACGCATGATCGCAACCGAACCGCCCTCGCGCGTAACCGGTGCAGGGTCATGGAAATCCGTCCCCATCATCGTCGGCAGACCACAAACATCGATGATGTCCTTCACACCAACGGGGATGGAAGGTTTTTGGCGCTGTCGTGAGCGGGCCTCGGTTTCGTCAACCACGCGCCGATTGAGGTTAGCCCAAGCCTGAATCTCAGGCTCACGTTGACGAATTCGCTCTTGGCAGGACACAACCCACTCCATCGCCGAAAGCGAGCCCGCCTCGACTCGACGGAGGGCCTCCGTCGCGGTCAGCGCGTAGGGTTCTTCAAGGTCGGTCATACTCTGCCCACCAGTGT
>CAXEOX010000225.1:0-3181 GCA_963997925.1 uncultured bacterium | reverse complement strand
CTGGCATGGGCCAACTGCTCATCGGTGGGATTAACCACCGTGACTTCCCCATGGTGCAAGGCATTGTCGTGGTGATCACATTCCTTGTTCTGATAATCAACCTGGTAGTGGACATGATCTATGGAATGCTGAACCCCCGCATCAGGTACACCTGAACATGGAAATCCAAACCGTTTGGAGAGTATGAAATATGAGCCTCCAGCCAGAATTAACACGGGTGCAGGAGCAGGCCCTAGCAGGGTTGCGGCCCAAACGGAGTCTCAGGACGCACATCTTCAACTTCTACAGAACAAAACCATTGGGTGCCTTTGGGGCAACTATGGCGCTGTTTATCTTGATTGTGGCCATATTCGCCCCGATGATAAGGACCCACGATCCCTACTTCACCAATCACGAAAAATTGTATGCCGCGCCCAGCAGTGAAATGTATTTTGGCGGAGATACTTTGGGCAGGGACGTTTTCAGCCGCATCGTAGAGGGCTCCCGCATATCAATTAAGGTAGGCCTAATCAGCGCCCTGGTAGGGTGCACTTTGGGAATGGTAATCGGTGTTTCCAGTGGCTACTTCGGCGGGCTATACGATCTGGTGGTCCAGAGGTTGATCGACGCCATGATCGCCTTCCCCGCCCTTGTCCTGGCATTGGCGCTGATGGCGGCCTTGGGGTCTTCTATAAATAACGTGATTATCTCATTATCAATCATCTTCATACCAAGCACAGCAAGGATCATTCGCTCTCAGGCGCTGGCCATAAAGGAGACTGACTACGTATTGGCGGCCCATGCGGTTGGGGCGAACCACTTACGCATAATGTTTCGACACATGATTCCCAACGTAATGGCGATCTTCATCGTCACGCTCACATTCTTGATGGGCGTTGCAGTTATCGCCGAGGCTTCTCTCAGTTTTTTGGGCTTGGGGGTTGGTCCCGACGTACCCTCCTGGGGCGGGATGCTCAGGGGCGCTACTAAAAACTACATAGGTATTTCACCCTTGCTGCCGGTGATACCGGGGCTTTCTATCGCCATCCTCGTCTTTTCCTGGAACGTCATGGGGGACTCCCTCCGTGACATCTTGGACCCAAGACTCAGGGGGACCCAGTAGGCCAGGTATTCGAGGGCTATTGGCGGTCGGGAGGCTCTTAGGGACGCTAGCGGCCGGTTGGTATCCATTGCTAAGTGTGGCTAGAACGGCTACCGTTACATGCAACCTACGTGTGATTACTACCAGGCAAAAATGAATCCAAGGGAAAATACAATTCTGGAGGGCGACCAATGTCATACCGATTCCTGAGAAAACCGAGGGCAGTGATTTTCATTCCGCTGGCGCTGCTATTGCTGGTGCTGGTGGCCTGCGGCTCTTCTGCGACCGCGATTCCCGAGTCAGCAGCTCCAGCCTCCAAGGCTGCGGCAGCACCCACCGCGGTACCAGCACCCACCGCGGTACCATCGAAAGCGGAAAAATCCGCTCCTGCTAAGTCCTCATCTGGCTCTGCAGCAGTCCCAACCGCGACGCCCCGGCCGGTTGCCAAAGCCGTGGTACCGGGGATCAGTGATGACCCCAAGCGGGGAGGCTGGGTAAATATGCAGTCTTTCGAGTCTCCGGGCTCGGATACATATTACGGTGGGAACAACGCGGATAACACCATGGCCCACATAGGCTCTATCTTCAACCAGATCGTGGAGTTCGACCCGGATACCCGTGAAGGGTTGGACCTCAGGGGCGGCGTCGCTGAGAGCTGGTCGATCTCTGAAGACGGTCTCACCTACAGCTTTAAGCTTCGGGACAACTTGATGTTCCACGATGGAACGCCACTGGAAATGGAGGACGTCCTCTTCACGCTCACGACCGCCTTCACGCCCGATGACATCGAGTTCACCGAGGTAAGGGAGGAGATCGCGGGCCGTACTCTTTCCGATTCGCAAACGGTCTCCACATACCTGAAGGACTGGAAGGCAGTGGACCCGAATACCCTGGCGATTAACGTGAACTTCCCCACCAACGCCTTCCTGGTCGCGTTCGGCGCCTTCCGCTTCCCGGTAATCTCCAAGGATGCGGTCGCCGAGCACGGCACTTTCAAGGTCCCCAATGAAGGGACCATGGTAGGCACTGGACCCTACAAGTTCGTTGAATACGACAAGGACATCGTCACCGAGGTGGAGAGGAACGACAACTATCACATAGAAGGACGTCCCTACCTGGACGGCGTACGTCACTACCCAATCTTCGAAGCAGGCACCATCGTCGCCGCTTACAAGACCGAGCAAGTGATGATGAGTAGCGATTACGTCAGCAACCTGACAGTTCCCGATTTGGTTAAACTTCAGGAAGAGATGGGCGACGACAAGTTAAGGCTCGCCTATGCGGTCGCCCCACCCTACTCGATGGGCGTAATGATGAACGCTGAAAAGTGGCCCTTCGACGACCCCCGCATGAGAAAAGCCGTTAACTTGGCCTTACACAGGCAACCCTTAATCATGACTCTCTCCGCCGGGAAAAACAAAATTGGGACGCCCATACCCTGCGGCTTTGGGTGGAGTTTCACCTGCGAGGAAGCCGCACAGATGCCCGGCATGCGTGAACTGAACGGGGAGAAGCACCCGGACGACATAGCAGAGGCCCAGGCTCTAGCTTTGGCGGTGGGCGCTGGTCCAGGGACAAAACTGGAGTTCTCCTGCCGCATGGTAATCGAGTACTGCGACATGATGCAGATAGTGAAGTCCCAGTTCCAACAGACTTTCGGTTGGGAACTCACTACCAGGTCTCTGGAGAGCACGGCTGGCTATGACCTCTACAGGGCGGGAGAATACGACTTCGCAATACAAGCCGTCGGCTTCCCCTTCCCGGACGCAGACGCTTCGGCTTCGGCCTTCAGGGAGAATAGCACCTCGCACACAGAGAGAACATTCTTCTTCAATCCGGACGCCGAACCTCTCTGGGCGCAGATAAACACGGAGACGGACTTCGCGACGCGCAAGGAGCTGGTGGCTCAAGCCAACGCTCATCTGATAGAGGATAACTCTTGGGCCTTCGGGTACCACCCGACCGTAGCATGGCCGATAAACACCAAGATACAGAACTTCATCGACCCCACTGGCCGGAGCTCGTATATACAATGGGACCAGATCTGGTGCGACAAGTGCTAGCACAGTAAGCACAACACCGCCATGAAAAGGACCCGGG
>CAXEOX010000224.1:0-3211 GCA_963997925.1 uncultured bacterium | reverse complement strand
CTGGCATGGGCCAACTGCTCATCGGTGGGATTAACCACCGTGACTTCCCCATGGTACAAGGCATTGTCGTCGTGATCACATTCATTGTCTTGATAGTCAACCTGGTAGTGGACATGCTCTATGGACTGCTGAACCCCCGCATCAGGTACAACTGAACATGGAAATCCAAACCGTTTGGAGAGTATGAAGTATGAGCCTCCAGCCAGAAGCAAAGCAGGTGCAGCCCATAGCAGGTTTGCGACCGAAGCCGAAGCTGAGGGCGCACATCTTCAAATTCTACAGAACAAAACCTTTGGGCGCTTTTGGGGCTACGATGGCCCTGCTTATCTTGATCATCGCTATATTCGCCCCGGCGATACGGACCCACGATCCCTACATCACCGATCACGAAAAATTGTATGCCGCGCCCAGCAGTGAAATGTACTTTGGCGGAGATAATCTAGGAAGGGACGTTTTCAGCCGCATTGTCGAGGGCGCCCGCATATCCATCAGGGTGGGCCTGATCAGCGCTCTGGTAGGGTGCACGATTGGAATGGTGGTCGGGGTTTCCAGCGGCTACTTCGGCGGGATATACGACCTGTTGGTCCAGAGGTTGATCGACGCCTTGATAGCCTTCCCCGCACTTGTGCTGGCAATGGCGCTGATGGCTGCCTTGGGGTCTTCTATTAACAACGTAATCATCGCATTATCAATCATCTTCATACCGGGCACGGCAAGGATAATTCGGTCGCAGGCGCTGGCCATCAATGAGACTGACTACGTATTGGCGGCCCGCGCGGTGGGGGCGAACGACCTGCGAATAATGCTTCGCCACATGATTCCCAACGTAATGGCGATATTCATCGTCACGTCCACATTCTTGATGGGCGTCGCGGTTATCGCCGAGGCTTCTCTCAGCTTTTTGGGCCTGGGGGTTGGGCCCGACGTACCGTCCTGGGGCGGGATGCTCCGGGGCGCTACTAAGAACTACATAGGTATCGGACCATGGCTGCCGGTGGTACCGGGTTTGGCCATAGCCATCGTCGTTTTTTCCTGGAACGTCATGGGAGACTCCCTCCGTGACGTCTTGGATCCGAGGCTCAGGGGGTTGCAGTAGGACAGGCTTCCGGAAGCCATGGGCGAATGGGAGGCTTAGGCTGCTAGCGGGCAGTCGGTATCCATTGCTAATGGTGGTTAGAACGGCTACGAACTAGGCGTTGCACGGAACCTAAGCGTGAGTATGACCAGGCAAAAACAAATCCGAGGGAAATCATAAATATGGAGGACAACCAATGTCATACGGATTCCTAAGAAAACCGCGGACAGTGATTTTCATTCCGCTGGCGCTGCTATTGCTAGTGCTCATGGCCTGCGGCTCTGACGACACCGCAGCTCCCAAGTCAGCAGCTCCAGCAGCCTCCAAGGCTGCGGCAGCACCAACCGCGGTACCAGCAAAAGCGGCAAAATCCGCTCCCAAGCAGTCCTCATCCGCAGCCCCCACCCCTAAGCCGGTGGCCGCCAAAGCGGTGCCGGGAACAGGTGCGGCCCCCAAGCGGGGAGGTATCGCAAACTTCCAGAGCTTCGAGTCTCCGGGCTCCGATACCTATTACGGGGGGAACAACGCAGACAACACCATGGCCCACATAGGTGGTATCTTCAACGGTCTCGTGGAGTTCGACCCGGATACCCCTGAAGGGCTGGACCTTAGAGGCGGCGTCGCTGAGAGCTGGTCCCTCTCCGAGGACGGCCTTACCTACAACTTCAAGCTGCGGGACAACATGATGTGGCACGACGGCACTCCCGTGGACATGGATGACGTCCTCTATACGCTCACGACCGCCTTCACGCCCGACGACATCGAGTTCGCCGAGGCAAGGGATGAGATTGCGGGCCGTACTTTCCCCGATTCGGAAGTCGCCATGATGTACCTGAAGGATTGGGAGGCAGTGGACGAGAAAACCTTGGCGATTAACGTGAAATTCCCCACTAGCGCCTTCCTGACGACGTTTGCCGTACACCGCTTCCCCGTAATCTCCTACGATGCAGGCGCCGAGCACGGTACATTCAAGGTCCCCAATGAAGGGACCATGGTAGGCACTGGACCCTACAAGTTCGAAAAATACGACAAGGACATCGTCACCGAGCTTGTGAGGAACGACAACTATCACATCGAGGGGCGGCCTTACCTAGACGGTCTACGTCACTACGCTATTTTCGACGCAGGCACCATCATAGCCGCCTACAAGACCGAGCAAGTCCACCTGAGCAGCGACTTCGTCAGCAACCTGAAAATTCCCGATGTGCTGGCACTTCAGGAAGAAATGGGCGAAGACAAGCTGAGGGTCATCTTTGCGAGCGCCCCCGTCGCCTCCTTGGGCGTAATGATGAACACATTAAGGGCTCCCTTCGATGACGCTCGGGTGAGGAAGGCCGTTAACCTGGTCTTACACCGGCAACCTATAAACCAGACCATCTCCGGCGGGCGAAACGGCGTTGGAACGCCCATAACCTGCGGCTTCGATTGGAGCTTCCCCTGCGAAGAGGCCTTGCAGATGCCCGGCGTGCGTGAGCTGAACGGAGAGAAGCACCCGGACGACATAGCAGAGGCCCAGGCTCTAGCCTTGGCGGCGGGCGCTGGCCCAGGGACAAAAATGGAGTTCTCTTGCCGGCTGGTAATCGAGTTCTGCGACGTCATGCAGATAGTGAAGCCCCAGCTGAATAAATGGCTGGGCTGGGAATTCACTACCCGGTCTTTGGAGAGTGTAGCGGGATATGAGTTGTACCGGACAGGGCAGTACGACATCGCAATCCAAGCGTACTCCTTACCGTTCCCGGACCCGGACGCGTTGGGTGCGTTCCTCAAGAAAGGCGCCACGAACGAAATGGGAAGGACTTCCTACTACAATGAGAAGGCCGAACCTCTCTGGGGGCAGATAAGCACCACGACCGACCTGGCGAAGCGTCAGGCGTTGGTGCGCGAGGTCAACGACATCCTGATGGAGGACAACTCGTGGGCCATCGCGTATCACTTAACCTTCGGCTGGCCGGTGAACACAAAGATCAAGGGCTTCGTCGACCCCGTTACCCGGAGCCAGTATCTACTGTGGGACCAGATCTGGTTGGACAAATAGCTAGCACAGTAAGCACAGCACCGCAAATGAAAAGGACCCGGGGAAACCCGGGTCCTTTTCATTTGCGCCGTGCATGTCATCAATGCAAGAAGTAATCTCTT
>CAXEOX010000223.1:0-3297 GCA_963997925.1 uncultured bacterium | reverse complement strand
AAGGTTCTCTGGGGCTGGAACTACGAAGAAGAGGGTGCCCCACCATACTGGCCCTTGGTCCAGGCAATCCGGACCTACGTTGAAACTAGCGACGCTCGGCAACTTTGCTCCGAGATGGGCAACGGTGCAGCCAATATCGCCGACGTTGTACCCCAGATACACAATAAGATAGCTGATCTTGCGTCCCCACCGGCCCTGGAGCCTGAGGCAGCACGGTTCCGGCTCTTTGACTCCATAACTGCCTTCCTCAAAAACGCCTCCTAGAGCCAGCCATTGGTGCTAGTGCTTGACGACCTTCACTGGGCGGACAGACCGTCTTTGCTCTTGCTGAGATTCCTAGCTCGGGAGTTAGCTCCGGCCCAGTCTGGGAAGCTGCTGCTGGTTGGCTGCTACCGCGACGCAGATCTGTCCAGACAGCACCCGCTATCCGAGACCCTGGGTCAGATATCCTGGTCGTTCCCGGGGGATTCCAGCGGGTTCTACTGCGGGGCTTGGACATTGAGGATACCGCGCGACTGATCGAAGCGAGCGCCGGTATCGAGCCCACGTCAGGGCTGGTTGAAGCCCTTTACTCTCACACTGAAGGCAACCCTTTTTTCATGACCGAGACCATCAGGCTGCTGTCGGAAAGCGGAGAATTGTCTGCCGTTCACGCTGGCACGCCTGACGGGATAAGAATCCCCGAGGGCGTCCGGGATGTGATTGGGCAGCGTCTCAACCGGTTGTCCGAGCGTTGCAATGAGGTGCTGACCGCCGCTTCTATCGTCGGAAGGGAGTTTGATTTCCGGCTGTTGAGTATTCTCAGCGCCGAAATGTCCGAGGACCAGTTGCTCCAGGCGTTGGACGAGGCGGTGTCGGTTCATTTGATAGAGGGCGTACCAGGTCAGATTGACTGATACCAGTTCCGCCACTCTCTGATTCAACAGACTTTGGCGGAGGAGGTGACCACCAGCCGCAGCGTACGTTTGCACGCCCGGATCGCAGAAGGTCTGGAAGAGATGTACGGGAACGTTGCTGAGTCCCACGCCGGTGACCTGGTCTATCACTTCGCCGAGGCCGAGCCGGTGGTGGGAACTGGTAAGCTGATGAAGTACATCATGCTTGCCGGAGAACGGGCCCTTGAGGCTTATGCCCAAGAAGAAGCTCTCGGACATTTTCGGCGAGGACTGATCGCCAAGGGCCTGGGCGTTCATGGATCAGCGCCCGCGGCCGACTCTGAAACAGCGGCTCTTCTGTTCGGCCTTGGCCGCTCCCAGGCAGCTACGCTGGGCCGGCAACAATTAGATGTCGCGTTCGCTAGTCTGAGCCGAGCGTTCGATTTCTATGCGGAGACCGATGATGTAGCTCACGCAGTAGGCGTTGCGGTTTATGCTATGCAGCCTCTGCCTGGCCTCAGGGTTGCGGCGGAGCTTGTTGCCCGTGCTTTGCAACTCGTGCCCAGCGATTCTCCGGAAGCCGGCCGTCTTTATTCCAGGTACGTCCTGGTGATGGGCTTGGAAGAAGGAGATTATCAAGGTGCGATGGAGGCGTGTGATAGCGCCTTGGCCATCGCTCAACCTACTGGAGACCTGGCGCTGGAGATGAGGACCCTAGCTTACTCTTCAACCGTCGATTATTGGCACCTACGGTGGCAAGGGACGGTAACCAAGGGCTTACGCGTAATAGAATTGGCCCGCCGAGCCGAGGACCAGTTGTCGGAAGTGTCGGCCCGGTTCTGGGTCGGGGTTGCGCTATTGGGAATAGGCGAGTCCCAAGCAGCTCAGCCCCATGCTGCAGCCATGCTATCCGCTGCGGAAAGTCTGCATGACAGTTACTGGCTGGCCACGGCTCTTTGGCTCAACGAAATGGTATCCAGCTACCAAGGGAACTGGCAAACTGCCCAAGATTTTAACATGCGGGGGCTCTCGGTTTCGCCGTCGGACGTCCGTCTCCTGGGCGCCAGAATGTTACTGGAGCACGAGATTGGCGATGGGATCGAGGGGCATGGATACCAGGGACGGCTTGTGGAGTCCCTGCGCCAGGTAATGCCCGGACCCAGATATGATTACGCGTCGGCAACTCTGACGATACCAATCGTTGGTCACATCACCGGCGCGTCGGACCAACTGCATATCGCTGAAAGCGCGGCGGCGACGGTGCTGTCATCGGAATTCGCGACCCCTCTCGTCTCTCGATTCGCCGAAATCGGTCTGGCTTTGATGGCAGTGCTCCAAGGAGATTTAGATGCGGTGAAGGAGCTATACGTTAGACTAAAATCCGCCGCCGGTTCCTACCTGCGGATTTCTGGTGACCGGGTCCTGGGACTCCTGGCTCAGACCATGGGCGAGCAGGAGCAGGCTGCCCTTCATTTCCAAGAAGGGTACGCTTTCTGCCTTAAGTCGGGCTACCGGCCCGAGCTGGCTTGGACTTGCTACAACCACGCTTCGCTCTTGCACCGGTGTGAGATGGGAGAAGGGGCAAAGGCCGCCGCCCTTTTGGAAGTGGGATTATCCATCGCCACCGAACTGGGAATGATTCCTTTGATGGACAAGGCGGCCGCGCTCCAAATGGAGTTGGGCTCCCAACCTGCGAAGTTCTCAGCCTATCCCGACAGTTTGACCCAGCGGAAAGTAGAGGTTCTGCGGCTCATGGCGGCCGGGAAGACGGACCGGGCGATAGCCGAAGAGTTGTTCATAGGCGTGAGGACCGTGTCCTTCCACGTAGGTAACATCCTGAACAAAACCGACGCTGTGAACCGGACTGAAGCGGCGCTCTACGCCAACCAGCACGGCCTGGTCTAGGCGATCGCCTATCCCTCAAGATTCTTGGTTTCCTTTCCGTATGCAGCCCCACTTAAACTGCTTCGTTAAGAGATCTCAGTCACCTTTGCATGGTCCGCGATACCGTCCCATCACCACTCTAGGCGCCCCTTGGCCAACACTTATCTGACTAGGCATTGTCCTGGGCTAGCCTGCTTGCCCCGTAATTCTCTGGGTGCTACTTCCCATTCTGCCGCTTAATATCCCCCATAGCTTCCAGATATACACCGGCGAAGTAGCAATACCGCCACTCTGAAGGCTTTCTAACCGGGGAGAAAACGGTCACACATGGGAGGCCTTAGTTGAAACGAGGTTTCATGGCAGCCGAGGCAGGTAAAAATAAACGGGCAGTATGGGGAGTCGTTCTTGCACTTCTGGCGGTCCTATTGGCAGCTTGTGCAAGTGAGACCACCCCGGTTCCTCAGCCGGCTCCAGAGGCAACAGTTATTCCTGCGCCCGCCCCGACTACCAGTCCCATAGCAACTTCGGAGCAGACGGC
>CAXEOX010000222.1:0-3396 GCA_963997925.1 uncultured bacterium | reverse complement strand
CAGATGCCGAAGGCTCGATTGCAAATCTTCGAAGACGTGGGTCACAACATGAAGGTAGAGATTCCTGACTTGCTGGCAGGAACTGTGCGGGACTTCATAGGGGAGATCGAATCCGCCTAACCGGGCCCGCCTGATCTGGAACGGCCCGAACGGGCGGGCAACAATAACTATTTCAATTCTGATGAATCGAAGCTCGGACAAGAGGAGAGCACCCATGAGCGAGACGACTCTACACTTCAAAACAATCACCGAGTTGGCAGACCTGATTAAGACAAAGGCGCTATCGCCCGTGGAAGTCACGGAAGCGATGCTCAGCCGCATCCGTGAGCAAGACCCGATATATAAAAGCTACGCCACCGTCATGGCCGAACAGGCTATGGCATCAGCCCAAGCTGCGGAACAGGCCATCTACGCAGGAAACTATCTGGGGCCGCTCCACGGGGTGCCCATCGCCGTCAAGGACCTGTGCTATACCAAAGGCGTGGCGACTATGGGCGCCACCAAGGCTTTGGCAAACAACGTCCCGGATTTCGACTGCACAGTGGTGGAGAAGCTGAACGCCGCCGGTGCGGTTATCTTGGGCAAGCTCAACCTCACAGAGGGCGCCATGGCCGGTTACAACCCTGAGTTTCAGGTGCCGGTGAATCCTTGGGGCGCCAACCTCTGGAGCGGCGCCTCTTCCAGCGGCTCCGGCGTCGCCACGTCGGCGGGGCTGTGTTACGGTTCGTTGGGCAGCGATACTGGAGGTTCCATCAGATTCCCTTCCGCCGCCTGCGGCATCGTCGGGATCAAGCCCACCTGGGGGAGAGTCAGCCGTTACGGCGTGCTCGCTCTGGCCGAATCCTTGGACCACATCGGCCCCATGACTCGTAGCGCCGCCGACGCCGGAATAATACTTCAAGCCATGGCCGGCCTGGACCCCAACGACCCCACGACGTTGCCCGCCCCGGTACCCGACATGCTGGAGGGAATCGGCCAAGGAGTCCGCGGCCTAAGAATCGGCTTGGACGAAGAGTACATCTCCGGAAACACCGACCCGGAGTTAGTGGAGAGTGTGTTGGCGGGTATTCGGGTCATAGAAGGGCTGGGCGCCGTGATAGTTCCGATAAAGATGCCCGATCTCAGTGGCTACATGGATGCGTGGGGAGTCCTCTGCACCTCGGAGGCATTGGCCGCCCACGAAGCAACTTATCCTTCACGCCGTGACGACTACGGTCCGTGGTTTCAAGGCTGGTTGGACAAGGGCGCAGCAGTTACCGGGGCCGAGTATGCCAAAGCTAATAACGTTCGGGCAGCCTGCCGGGGTCTGTTGGCCAACGTCTTCGAGAATATCGACGTAATAGGCTGTCCCACGATGACCACCCCTCCCTTCCCTATCACTCTGGACGAGATGTACGGGTCCACATTTTTACTGGACGACCCTAATTGGGGCCGGTTCACGGTACCCTACGACTTCAGCGGGGCTCCTACCATATCCTTGCCTTGCGGGCAGAACAGTGAGGGACTGCCCCTCAGCATCCAATTCGTCGGGAAGCACCTTTCCGAGCCGTTGTTGTGCCGAATAGGGCATACCTTTGAGCAGAACACGGAGTGGCACAATCTCCGGCCAAATATCGACTGAAATACACAACTGAGCCCTAGAAAAGTAAAGGGAGCCGTAGGGCAGCATTAAGCGTCCGGCGAATACCCGAGACACTCCGCATTTACGGGAGTGGACCGAGTTTCCTTGACAGGTTGTATAGCATGTCGTCGACCATTGCCTCTATGCCGAACTCCGGTTGCCAACCCCATTCCTCTCGTGCGGCGGAATCGTCCAGGGAGTTGGGCCAAGAGTCGGCGATGGACTGGCGCAACGGGTCGATCTCGTAATCCATGGTGAATCCAGGAACCCGCTTCCTGATTTCCTCCGCCAGTTCTTCTGGGGCAAAGCTCATGGAATTGATGTTGAAGTCTGCGTGATGTTTTAGGTCCGCGATGTCCGCTTCCGCCACTTTCATCAAACCAAGAACGGCATCGGGCATGTACATCATCGGCAGATAAGTTCCTGGTCTCAGGTAACTTGTATAGCTTCCAGTCCGAATCGCGCCGTAGAAGGCGGCGACGGCGTAATCAGTGGTCCCTGCCGTAGGTTCCACCTTCCAACTGACTATGCCGGGCAAACGCACTCCTCGAACATCCAACCCCAGTTTTTCGTAGAAGTAATTCCCGGCCAGTTCCCCGAAAACTTTGGAGATGCCGTAGAGGGTGTTTGGCCGCTGGATGATGTCATTGGGCGTGTTATCACGAGGGGTGTCCAGGCCAAAGGCTGCGATGGAGCTTGGGACGATTACCCGTTCCAAGCCCATCTGGCTGGCTACCTCCAGAACGTTCCACAAGCCGGTGACGTTCACATCAAAGGCAAGACGCCGCTTCTGCTCCGCCAACACCGAAAGAATCGAACCCAAGTGGTAAACCGAGTCTATCTTGAAGCGAGAGATAGCCTGCTTCAAACCATCGGCATCTGTGACGTCCAGCCAGGTGCACGGCCCGCCCTGGGTGACTTCCGGCGTGAGGGGTGCGGAGTGGCCGACCGCGACGACGTCGTCATCGCCGTATCTCTCGCGCAAGGCCGGCACCAATTCCGAACCGATCTGACCGGAGGCTCCAGTGACCAGGATGCGCCGCATGCTATATCACTCCCAAATTCTACCCAACAGACTCAGAATCGGACAAGACTCGGTCCAGGTGCTCAGAATGCTTGTCAGGAGGCCCTCCGTGCAAGCACACGGGCCGAAGCGTGGTCATCCGACCAGCCTTCTTGGTAGTAGATAATCTCCAACGGCCCGCAATCCCGGAGGAGTTCATCAGGCTCAGCTAGATATCTGAGGGATGGATGGGCGTGGCGCTCCAGGTTGGCAACGGTTGCGACTTCAGCCAACAGATATCCGCCCACCTTCAAGCGCTCTCGTATATGGGGAAACAGGTCGCGTTGCCGGTAGTTGAAGCAGGTGATGACATCAAACGGACCGTCAGGCAACGGCTCAGCTTCCAAGTCTTCTGATTGAGTATTGATTTTCAGCCCTTTGGCCAAGGCTTCCTGGCGGGCTAGTTCCAGCCCGGCCGACGAGATATCCACCGCCAGCACATCAAGGCCCTGGCCTGCCATCCATATCGCCAGGCGACCGGCCCCGGCCGCGATATCCAGGGCGCAACCTTGCCGGGGCAGCAAAGATTCAATTTCTGCGAGCCACTTCGGCGGCGCGAGATTAATCTCACTTGCTTGCGCGTACTGCTGGTTCCATTTGATGCGGTCAGACTCTGCCATATCCCAACCGTGGTCACGCTGATATTGCCGGAGCTAATCCCGGAAGCCGGTTTCTTCTCTCCACTGCAAGAAGGCCGTTAGACCTGCCGACA
>CAXEOX010000221.1:0-3411 GCA_963997925.1 uncultured bacterium | reverse complement strand
CGCCCGCCAAACCCGCAGACGCGTCAGCTTGAGTTCCGGAGAGGGTCTCCCCATCCCTTCCCTCACGCTGACCAGCCATCCCGGAGAAGAACCCGACGGGAGCCCGATTCTTCTTGACCAAGTAGGCATCACCCATTTTTCCATCAGCGTCGCCGACGTCAACGCGCTTGCCGAGGAATTGTTGTCCAAGGGAGTTGAGCCGGCTGGACCCAGGGAGTCTTTCGTCGATGCGGAAGGAAATTTCCGGTACATATACGTTCGGGACCCCAACGGCATCCTCATCCAATTCGACAACGGCGGCAGCGCTTAGGACCGGACGGTTTGTCCAACATTAACTCGGGCCGGACGGCCTAATCAGAAGCAGGGCTCCCCACGAAATATCTTTTCGTTGTGGCCGTCTGGATTATGGGACTCGTCGGCTTGGTCGACTTCATCGTAGACAACCTGGTGAGAAGCAGGCTGGTTCGGCGGCGTATCTGCGGGAGCGGCCACATCCACGTCTAGATAGTAGGCGTCCTGAGGCGTAAACACTCCGAATCCCATGACCATCACGTACCAGGTCCCGGCGGCCGGATCGAAAACCGTGAGATGCTCCGGCGAATTCAGCGTCGAGCCACTGAAATCGGGGTGGAGGACAAAGCCGGGAGCGCAGAGAAACATATCCAGGTCGTTGGTGGGAAAGCGGGCCCAATTCTGCCGCCAGCCCAACTCAAATGAGGTCCGGCTTGTCCCGCTGGGTATGTCAACCGGTATCAAGATTGTGTCACCGGGTTGGATCTGGTCGTTGGGTTCCAAGGTGGATTTCCCACCGTTCCTTCTGATGGTTACCTTGGCTCCTACATTGCCGTTGTTGGTCCAGTCGCCTTGCACCGTTACTTTCATCAGTCCCGGCTCCATGGTTGACCTATTCACAAAGGCCCCGAAGATAGCCCCCTGCAGTCCAACGGTGCCATCGCCGATGGTCAGCCGAGCCCGGCCGACGACGTTGGCGCTGTAAACCAGATAAGGCAGGCCGCCTCGCTTGGCCCCCTTCACGTAAACCTCGATGGAGTTGGGAAGGGCCGCCGGTACCGGGTTGGGGTCTATGCTCACGCCGTTGAAATCGATGGTGACCGACGTAGTGCTGGGCTCTATCTCAAATATCAGGTCAACGGTTCGGGCCGGCTGCAAGTCCCGAATGTCGATGCTATAACTCCCACCACGCAGAACCACATTGGGGATATCCTCATCGGGAGCCGATTGCCTCAACTCATCCCTGGTTTCTCCCGATTTCATCAACTCCAGAGACTTCGCCACGTTCAGATAACCGGCTCCTTGAGACCGCCGTTTCCACTCTGGGCTAAGTGGCGAGGCCCCGTCGATGATGGCATTGCGAACTACCAGCGGGCCGAACTCGGGCGCGTTCGCCTCAGCCCAGCCCATCAACAACGCCGCACCTCCGGCCACGGCGGGCGTGGAGAAAGATGTCCCGGAAGCGAATCCGGTGCCATCCTGGGGGAACAGGGACAGGTTGAAGACGCCGGTCGCTGTCACGTCAGGGCTGGCCCTACCGTCAGCCAAGGGTCCCCGGCCGCTGAAGTCGGCGGGCCTGAACTCGTCGTCCGGGTACATGGCGTGGCCTTGACCCGGACCAAAAGTGATGTCCCAGAATACTCGGGTGTGCACCGGGTCGCTGGACGCCCCCGCCGTTAATGCGCTAAAGGCCGTGCCCGGAGTGGACACGGAAACTGGCGCCGGACCATCGTTGCCCGCAGCGGCAACGACAAGGATACCGGCATCGGTGGCGGCGTCCACAAGCTGATCCTCCAGAGTCCGGCCATCGAATCGGGCCGATCCGCCCAGGCTCAAGTTGATAACGTCGATATCCATACCTCCGGGTAACCCGGAGGTATGCTCCTTCTTCTTAGTTATCACGTGGTCTATGGCAGACTCGATTATCGACGATGAAACGCCCGACCCGGTGTGGGGGAATACTTTCACTGCGTAGATGCTGGACTCGGGGGCGAGACCCACCAAGGGCAGCATTATCAACTGGCCTGTGGTGAAGAAATTCTCTTCTGGAAGATGCTCTTGAAATATCGCGGCCAGCTCGGCGTCCGACGGCACTCTACGGTCCAGCACTATGAAGCAACGTGACGCAATGACGCCGGCCACGAAGGTGCCATGGAAGTTGTTGGTCGGGAGGGTTGATCCCTCAAATTCGGTGCCAGCGTCCGGCGACAGGTCCGGCCCTTCAATCACCCGGCTATCCGGATGCCCCACGTCTCCCCTACCCGACAAACAAGTGTGGGCTGCCTCGGTCCCAGTATCGATCACCGCCGTGATTGCCCCCGCCCCCGCGCCGTTCTCGTCCCAGGTATCGGCGGCCCCGGTGACCGAGGTTATGTAGCTGGGAAACCCGTCAGGAATTTCCCCAATCTTGGCGGCTAGCGACGGAGGGTCCAACAGTTGGGAGGGGTTGACCGTTAGGGGTCGAGGCTCCAGGTACTCTTCCGGCAGCTTCGGCAACTCGACCATACGGTCTTTCTCGATGCGCGTCACCGCAGGCAGCGCCCCCAAGACCTTGAGACCGGACGAGGGCAATCGGGCAGCGACGGCGTCGACATTCTGGTACTGGATGGTCACCGTCCCACCCATGTCCTCAATGGCGTCAACCAACTTCTTGTAGGGCTTGGCGGTATGGACGATGACCCGTATGCCCTGGTCAATACCGGCGCCGCTCTGGGGCTGGGCGATGATGGTAGAGCTGGGAAGCGCCGCTAAAACCATAGCAGCAAGAATCAGAAGCCCCATAACCCGGTTCTTGAGAGGAGGAAAAATCCCCTCTTGGTCCCCCTTTATTAAAGGGAGGTTGGGGGGATTTTTGACCTTCCTTAGGAACACGTTAATCATCATTCAGCCAAACCCGGCATATACCGTCACGCCGTATCACCATATGTACCATGAGTTTACGGATTAGCCAATACTATAGGATTCAAGTCTGGAAGCCAGGTTGCTTGGTGACGAAGACACTGGGGCCCAGAACGGCGGGCCCAATAAGGGATTACTCGAGGTTGGTTCACATCAGTAGTTTTCAGAGGTCTTGCCCCGCCCCAGACCTCCTTCTCCGATCAGGTTGAGATTATCAAAGCGATTCTTGAGGTAAAGCCGCTTTCTGAAGAGCGGCATGAAAATAACACAAAGGCGAGCGCGGGTACGCCTGATTAACTTGGCGTCTGGACTCCGGCTGATTCGAGAGTAGCTGGCGGTAATACAGAACAGCATAGGGCCGGAGGCATCGATTATGACGTCCTCCGGCCCTTATTTTTTCGGGCGTGATTTGGAGTCTGGTACGGAAATAGTCTCTTTCTATCTCCGCCTATGTGACGACGTTGTCCTCACCGTTTTCCCTAAGACGGTGAAGGGCTACGC
>CAXEOX010000220.1:0-3434 GCA_963997925.1 uncultured bacterium | reverse complement strand
TTGCCTGGACCGGCCACCCATGTTCCCGTAGGAAACGTCCGGGTCAATAACTATGTCTAACAGGGCTGCCTTTCCGGAAGCGAAGGCACGCTCTAGAGCCGGACGAATCTGCTCCGGATCGGTAACTCGCTCACTGTGTCCACCCATGCCCTCCATAATCTTGGCATAGTCGGTGTCCTGGGACAGGTAGGTGCCGATAGCCCGGGCACCCCGGCGCAGGGTTCCTTGGGTAGTTTGGTTCCAAGCTCCGTTGTTACCGACTATCGAAACGATGGGCAGGTCGAACCGAACGTAGGTTTCCACATCGAAACCGGTCAGCCCGAACGCGCCGTCTCCATACATGATGACAACCTGTTTGCCTGGCCGGGCCAGTTGGGCTGCGGCGGCGAACCCGCTACCAGCTCCCAAACAACCGAAGCTACCCGGATCCAGCCAATGGCCGGGAAGATTGATTCCCAGCACCCTGGCAGCGAAGGTCACCCAGTCGCCTCCATCACCGATGACGGTGGCGTCGTAGTCTAGGAAGTCGTTCAACTCCTTCATCATCCGCATGGGATGTATCGGAACCTGGGTGCTGTTAAGCATCTCTTCGTCAGCTGCTTTCAGGGCCCTGTCCTCGGTAATGACCTCTTCAACCCAGCCTTTACCAGGCGACTTGTAGCCGGTGCTCTCGAGTTCGTCCATGATTTGCCGCAGGACGGCTTTGGTATCGCCAACCACACCCACGTCCACGTCCCGGTTCTTCCCAATCTCGGTGCCGTCCATCATAATCTCGATCAGCTTCGGGTTCTGGGGGAACATGTTTTCAGAGCCATACCCCAACCTGAAGTCGATGGGAGTTCCGATCAACAACACCGTATCCGACTTGACCAACCCGTAGCGGCGGCCAAGGCTGCCGATGTTGGGATGGTCGGCGGGCATGCTGCCCCGGCCCATGGCGTTGAGGAAGACGGGAGAGTCAATCATTTCGACGAACTCACGCAGTTCCTCCGCAGCGTCGCTCCACCATACATCGGACCCAGCCAGGATCATGGGCCGTTCGGTGGTTTTGAGGATATCCACAACCTGGGAGATGTAGGCGGGGTCTCCATAGGACTTGGCATCGGTGCGGTAACGCAGGGGATAACGGACTTCGTCTTCTTCGCACTTGCCGTTCACTATATCGATGGGCATCTCCAGGTAGACAGGGCCGGGGATTCCGGAGGTAGCCTGGCGGAAGGCCTCAGCTATGTATTCGGGGATCCGCTCAACCCGCTTCACTTGTTCTGAGAACTTGGCGATGGGCTTCATGAACGTGACGCTGTCAAAGTCCTGGAGGCCGCCCTTCAGGTGTTCCCCGATGGCTGCGTTCCCGCCGATAAGAATCATGGGGCTGGGGGCCTGGAAAGCGTTGGCCATCGCCGTGATAGCGTCGGTTATGCCGGGGCCGGCGGTAACGATAGCCACACCGGGCTTGCCGGTAACCTTGGCCCATCCTTCCGCGGCGTGGCCCGCCACCTGCTCATGACGGAAGTCTATAACCCTGATGCCTTCGTCGACACACCCTTCGTACAGGTTGTAGATATGCCCACCGTTGAGGGTGAAGACATATTCGACCCCTTCCTGCTTGAGGGCTTTTGCAAAGAGATGTCCACCGTCTATTTCTGCCATTCTGCCTCCAGATACGATTTTGCGCTAGGTATATTCAGGGAAGCTTCTACCTAGAGGATAGCTCCCGCATCCTTCAATCTTTCGATGTCCGGCCAGTCGTAGCCCAGTTCTTCGATCAATATTTCTTCGGTGTGCTGACCTAGTTCGGGAGCCTCCCGGTAGATACTCGCTGGCGTTTCGCTATAGGTCACCGGGTGATTGCACATCTTGACCGAGCCCAGAGCCGGGTGATCGAAAGTCGTTATGTAGTCGTTGGCAATCACTTGCGGATCGTCCTGCAACTCCTCGATCTCCTGCACTCTGGCGTAGATGAAATCTCCGGCTTCTCGGAACGTCTTGTCCCACTCATCAAAGGATTTCGTTGCGAACCGCTGGTCGATTATTTCTACCAATTCGGTGTTGTTCTGCGTTCGGTCATCCATGGTCGCGAACCTGGCATCGTTGATGTATTCTTCCATCCCCATAACCTTGGAGAATGGTACCCAGTGGCGGTCCGGTTGTAGATGCATGATCTGAACCCAACGACCGTCTTTACACCGGTACAAGTTGGAAAGAGGATTCGCCGCCTTCTTCCGCTCGTATGAACCAAATTTGCCGCCCTTGGTTAGCAGGCTCATGGTGATTCCGTTTCCCTGGAGCCACATATTGGACCCCAGATGAGATGAATCGACCTTCTGACCCATGCCCTGCTCGTTCCGAGCCACCAGCGCCGCCAGAACTCCCAGGCACAACATGATGGCGCCCATCTGGTCCGAGGCGCCCTGGGTCACGCGGTTAGGCTCGGATGCACCCGCGGGAGTCGCCGACATCATCAGGCCACTTCGGGCTTGACCGCAACCGTCGAAAGACGGAAGATTCGAGTCCGGCCCGTTGGGACCGTATCCGGACGCTGAACCGTATACCAGCATCGGGTTGATTTCTCTCAGAGTGTCGTAGCCCAGCCCCAACCGCTCGGCCACGCCCTGACGGAAGTTCTGGACGAATACGTCCGTCTTCTCGACGAGTTTCTGGACGATTTCCACGCCTCCCTTCGTCTTTAGGTCAACTGCAATGCCCCGTTTGTTTCGGTTTCCCGACTCAAAGTAGGCGTTCCGGGCGGCCACTAGGCCAGTATCGAGGGTGATTGCCCGCCGCACGGCACGTCCCGCATCGCCATCCAGTGCTTCTATCTTGATGACGTCGGCACCCATGTCTCCCATCATAGAGGTGGAGACCGGACCCATCTGCCACATGGTCCAGTCCAAGACTTTTATACCTTTGAGTGGCCCGTTTCCTCCGTATTCAGTCAACACGCTCCTCCCAAGGGTAGAGTGGGTTCAGTGATGCTTTAGCCGGTTGGCGGGCATCTACAGCCCGAAAAGTGAGGGTGTTTAAGCGCAACTTCGTCCCGCACCCTATAGTCAGAAGCAGTGTAGAGGGGTGCATCCGGGCTGTCAATGCGGCGATTTAGCCCTCCTGAGAGACCTGATAGCTTGAATTCGCCGGTGTCTTGCCAGTTATCTTCAAGAAACGCCCCAGTCCGTCAAATTGACACGGAATGTATAATTTTGCTGTTGCGCCGGAGCTATGTTATGTCTTATTGTGCCCGGCGCAAAACAGGCCCAAGAAAACCTGGCGGGGTTCCGCCAGCCCCGCGGTTTCCTCGATTAAAAGTAATCATTCAATTTTAGGAGGCAAGGTTTGGCCAAAGTAGAAGGAAGCTCACTAGTCGCCCAGGCAATCGCTCGCGAAGGGGTCGAAACCCTCTTCGGCCTGGCTGGAGGCCCCATCCAGGACATCATGGG
>CAXEOX010000219.1:0-3464 GCA_963997925.1 uncultured bacterium | reverse complement strand
CGGATTGCTTAGCTTTCGCGATATTTAATTCTTGAAGTTTAATCTCGTTTTCTGAGGGACCATCCAACAGATCATCCCGTTTTCTAAGAGCACTAGTTAGAGTAGCTTCGGCATGCTCTATAGCTGCTAGTAATTGGGCAGACTCGGATTCTGAGAGTGGAACATCTAGTGATGCTCGTTTAGCGGTTGCAGAAACAAGGTTGGCAGCAGCCACATCGCGGCTATCAAGAGTGTTCGCATAGCTACTGTCGCTTTTCATGAAATCTTTGCTCATTTCCGCAACGGTAATATTGCTAGATGTAGTTGAATCGACTGTATCAGTTAAGAACCTTATTGATGTTTCTGATAGGGGAAGACTATCACTGCTACAAATCGGGCTAAGACCTAGCGCTTTGATTTCATCTAACCAGAGAGTCCGATTCGAGGACATTTGCGCCGTGTCTGCTGAGAACCTGACTCCGACTCCTTTGATTTCAATGTCGCTTTCTAACTTCGACATCGGTGAACTAACCAAGGTCCAGACGTCCTCTTCTAGCGCTGGTATTGAGAAAACTTCTAGTGGCGTTAAGAACGGCGAAGAATCGTAGAGCGTTAGTTCAAAATAACCCTTCCCAATCGTAGTATCGGATCTGACCCAAAACTCTATTTGGTCGAATTCCGATAAATCCAACTTTGCAAACGTTTTCTTCGCTATCACACTTTCAAGTTCTTTATGTCCTATCACACTTTCAAGTTCTAAATAATGAGGCAGCTCTACTTTAAGAGAGTTGCTCCCTTGTACAAATGCACCAGTATCCAATTGAAGAGATACGTCTGTACCGTCGACCTCGTTCCAAACAGTTTCAGCATCGTCAATCAATATTTCAGGCTGTATTTGGTTGAGGTTGCAAAAGGATTGTTGGATTAGCTTCAAATCAGTATAAGCTGACTGAACCTGGCGATTTACGGAAAGGACTTCTGTTTGCCTTTGTGTGACATTAGCATCCGATGATGAAATATCGGAATAAGTTGGAGGCTCAAGTGCGTTTTCATAGTTCAATTGTGCCAAGGCTATTTGGGACATAGCACTTGAAATGGTCTTTTCTGCCTCCGACAAAACTGCTTCTGATGGAGCCTCCAATAACTGGGAGAGCCGTAATTCCGCTTCTAGAAGGTTGTTCTGCGCAATTATGAGACCGTTTTGGGCATCTCGATCATCGAGTGTAGCAAGCACGTCTCCTTCATCTACTTGGTCTCCCAACTCCACTTCGACTGTTTCCATAACCCCGCTTGACCCAAAATTCAATTCAGCGGATTTTCGAGCAACAGCGGTGCCGGAGGTTGTCAACGTCGTAGCTATATTGCCGAGTTCAACAGTAACCTGTTCAAATGTCGGCACGGAATCGGTAGAGCCATCGTCTGCATACCACTCCCTAAATCCCCAAAATGCCCCCAAAACTATACCAATGACAAATAACAACCCAACCATCATCTGTGGAATGTTCCGAGGTTTCGATTGAATGATTTCCCTCGGATCCAACTGTTCGGGAGCTTGGGCCATCGATTTGTTCCTTCGCCGCAGTTTGTGAACATCATTGGGTATATTAGATATCTAACTACTCTAATATAAACCACAGCGTCTGTGGTCTAGTTGCGTACCTGGGATGGGTGGAATTTATTTCATGAAGCATGGGTTATCGACTTTAGCGGTGACGAGGACCGGTGGCGATATTACCCCTATTTATAGACGGCGGGGCTGAGGTGTAGTGGCGCATTCACAGACCTCCGAGGTCAGCCAACGATTTCAGGTACTTCTCGCCTTTCGTAACCGCAACTTCCGCTGGTTCTGGTTAAACGGCGCCACCCAGGCCATGGCCCAAGGTATGCAATTCCTCATCCTTGGATGGCTGGTGTTGGATATTTCCAGTTCTTCCTACCAGCTGGGATTGGTGATATTCGCCTTCGGTCTCCCCAGCATGTTCTTTGCTTTATTGGGCGGCATCATCTCCGACCGCTATGACCGGATCAAGTTGTTGATATCCACGCGTTTTTGTGTGTCGGTCTTGATATTTTCCCTTGCCGTCCTAAGAATCTTCGATCTGCTGGAGATTTGGCACGTTTACACCATCGTGTTCCTCCTTGGAGTGATTCAAGGGCTGAACGGCCCGGCCCGCATGGCCGTAGTGCCGGATCTAGTTGACCGGGATGGCATATCGAATGCCATCGCCTTACATTCCATGGTTCATCAAACAGGGCAGATTATGGGGCCTGCAGTGGCAGGGGGAATCATCGAACTGGCGGGAATCGGTCCGACGCTGTTGGTTAATGGGGGGCTTTATCTGTCGGGAATCGTATTCCTGCTATTGATCAGAGGTTTGCCATCTCGGTCCGTCGCCGAGAAGGCCACTGTGCTGGAAGACTTCCGGGCAGGGCTAAGATGCATTCGGACAACTCCGGTCTTGTATACCGTAATAGGGATGACGCTGGCATTCGCATTTTTCGCTGTGTCATATCGTCAGGTCATGCCCGCCTTTACCAAAGAAGTTCTGGAAATTGGAGCGGGCGAGACCGGTTTCTTGTTGCTGGCGGCGGGGCTGGGATCACTGTTTGGAAATCTGATATTAGCCTCGCTGGGGGACTTTCGACACAAGGCGCGGCTGCTCATGGCTTCGGTGATGTTGCTTTCTGTGGTCCTGACCTTGTTCGCCTGGTCGCCTTGGTACTGGGCATCATGGGCGATTTTATTGTTCGTGGGAGCGACTAGTTTCGGCTTTTTCACCCCATTGTCGAACACCCTAATCCAGCTTAACGTGCCCTCTGAGTTGCGGGGCCGGGTGCTGAGCGTATTGCAGATTGCTCCGGCTCTTCATTATCTCGGTGCGCTGCCCCTAGCCATGGCGGCCGATATCGTATCGTGGCCCGTTGCCATCACCGGAGGTGCAGCTGGGAGCTTGATAGTTGCGCTGTGGCTTGGAGCGTGGCGGCCTGTCTTACGCCATTTGGACAGCTAGTAGGCGGGTATCGATGTTCTAGATTGGAGGCCTTGGGGGGGCGACGCCGGAGGAGAGCCACCAGTTACTGAACATGATGCTGGACGGCGTATATTTAGACATGGCCCAGGGACTGGTACTCGGACCTAAGCCCAAGTTTCTACCGTTCTTCAACCTGGGGGAACCAGTCACAACGGGAGACTCTGAGTTAGTTACTGGGGGAAGGGCCAGAGTCCGTCTCCCCATAAACAATAATTTAAGCCACTCTGCATATCTGGTCGAGCCAAGTGATGATTGAGAATACGCCAATGCCTGACGCCAAGATGGGTGTAGGTGGCGTTCGCTCAACCCGGGACGAAACGTTGAGGGGCATAGCTTAATCTGCGAGCGCGCCGAACCTTATCACCCTGAGAGAAGCGTTGGCTCTTCGTCGGTGTTGCACCAGTTGCAAAGGGATTCCTAGGCGTTAGCCTAGGAATGACAGAAGCTAAAGGG
>CAXEOX010000218.1:0-3574 GCA_963997925.1 uncultured bacterium | reverse complement strand
TGCTCGATTATCAGCCAAACATGGTTTTATCAACCGAGGAGTATAGCGTCGTAGGTACTCGTCCGATCCGGCATGACGGTCCCGACAAAGTGATGGGCCGCGCCCGTTACGCCGCCGATATACACCTGCCCGGGATGCTGCACGGCAAGATATTGCGTAGTCCCCACGCCCATGCCCGTATCCGAAGCATCGACCCCAGCCGGGCATTGGCGCTGCCGGGAGTGAAAGCCGTCGTTACATCCGCCGACCTGCCGGAAGTCTCTGCTGAAGTGGCCGACCAAGAGGAAGGCGCCCCCGTTAATTACGGGTTCTACAGCCGAAATGTCATGGCCCGCGAAAAGGCTCTGTACCATGGCCATGCCGTTGCGGCTGTGGCAGCTACCAGCCCCCACCTGGCCGAAGAAGCGCTAGCCCTTTTAGACGTTGATTACGAAGTCCTCTCGCCGGTGTTGAACGCATTGGACGCCATGGAGGACGGGGCTCCGATTCTCCATGACCGGCTCCTTACCATGAGCAGTCCTGCGATGCGCTCAGGCGGCTGGGGAAACGTCGAAAATGGTCTGCAAACCAACGTCGCCAATCGGTTTGAGTTCCGCATGGGGGACGTGGAACAAGGGTTCAAGGAGGCGGAATTAGTCCTGGAGCGGGAGTATCACACAAAGCCCGTCCATCAGGGTTACATCGAACCTCATTCCGCCACCGCCCAATGGAATGCGGATGATACGGTGACCATATGGGCGAGCAGCCAAGGCCACTTTGCGCTGCGCGATCATACGTCCACGCTGCTCGGTCTGCCCGTCTCCAAAGTAAAGATCATACCCATGGAGATTGGCGGCGGATTCGGCGGGAAGGGGCAGGGCGGCTGCTATCTGGAGCCGGTGGCGGCGGCGCTGGCCCGCAAATCAGGCCAGCCGGTCAAGATCACCATGAGCCGCACCGAGGTTTTCCACGGCACCGGCCCTACTTCCGGCACCCGAATTACAGTGAAGATGGGAGTCACCAACGCTGGAAAGATCACAGCAGCGGAAGCCCATTTGGTCTTTGAAGCCGGAGCATTCCCCGGTTCGCCGGTTCCTTCCGGTTGCCGCACCATATTCGGTCCCTACGATATCCCCAACGTCTATATCGAAGGGCTTGATGTTGTCATTAATAGCCAGAAATCGGCTGCTTACAGGGCGCCGGGCTCCCCACCCGCTGCATTCGCCAGCGAGTCATTGGTCGACGAGATCTGTGGCCGAATCGGCATGGATCCAATCGAATTCCGTCTGATAAATGCCTCGGCTGAAGGAACCAGACAGGCTGCGGGGCCCGCGTACCGGCGGATTGGAATGGTTGAAGTTCTGCAAGCTGCTCAGCAACACCCTCACCTGGCCGCTCGGCTGGAAGGCCCGAACCGTGGCAGAGGGATCGCGGCCGGTGCCTGGTTCAACGGGACCGGCCCTGCGAGCGCGACAGCAAGCGTCAATTCAGACGGGACCATCAGCCTGGTAGAGGGGTCTCCAGACATCGGCGGTAGCCGGGCCGCAATGGCGATGCACGCTGCCGAAGTTCTTGGAATTCCGGCCACTGATATCAAACCATCCATCGCCGATACCGACTCCATCGGTTACAGTTCGGGCGCGGGCGGTAGCGGGGTTACATTCAAGATGGGCACCGCTGTATACCAGGCTGCGGAGGACGTGCGCAACCAATTGATCGAGCGCGCAGCCACCATATGGGACGTGACCAAGGCCGACGTGGAATTTGCGAACGGCGAGCTAAGCCACAAAGAAGACCCCGAGCTGAAGATCACACTGAAGCAAATCGCCCACCGGCTCAACGCTACAGGCGGCCCCATAGTGGGCCGGGCAACCGCGAACCCGGGCGGGGTGGGTAACGCATTCGGCCTCCACATAGTCGATGTGGAAGTCGATCCGGAAACCGGCAAAGTGGATATCCTTCGCTATACCGCATTACAGGACGTTGGCAAAGCCATTCACCCGAGCTACGTCGAAGGCCAGATACAGGGTGGCGTGGTCCAAGGCATCGGCTGGGCCCTCAACGAAGAGTATTTCGTGGACCACGAAGGGGAGATGCTGAATTCCAGTTTCCTGGACTATCGAATGCCCACAAGCCTCGACCTCCCGATGATCGATACCGTCATCGTAGAGGTAGCCAACCTCGGCCATCCTTTCGGAGTGCGGGGCGTGGGCGAGGTTCCATTGGTGCCCCCCATGGGGGCCGTGGCCAATGCCATCGCCAACGCGATCGGAGTTCGTACTAACCACCTCCCCATGACGCCCGGCGCCCTGCTGGAAACATTGTGGGAGAAATCGAGCGACCTAGCCTAACGGCCAATATGCCGGTCGACGCCGGCCGATGGGAGGATTCATGAATTGGGAGTTTGAACTCGTCGCCGGGCCCTACGGAGGAACGTCTGAAGGCCCGGCTTGGGACGGCCAGGCCATGTTGTTTACCGACATTCCCAACAGCCGAATCATGCGCTACGACCCCGAATCCGGCGAATGCAGCGAATACCGAACGGGGACCCGCGGGACCAATGGACTGATGTTCGATGCCGAAGGAAGCCTCTACGGGTGCTCAGGCGAAGGCCGATGCATTTTGCGATTTTATCCTGACGGGACCAGCGCCGCTCTCCCTCACCATTTGAACGGAAGCCGCCACAACACGCCCAACGACCTGGCCATCGATAGAAAAGGGCGCATCTGGTTCACCGACCCCAACGGGCGGATTCCCATTGAGCAAAGGGAATTGGACCATAGTTCTGTGCTGCGGTTGGACCCTGATGCAAAGGCTGAAGGCGGATGGACCCTGAATCGCATGACCCACGGAACATCCGCACCCAACGGTATCTTGATGTCCGCTGATGAGCGGATTCTCTATTTGATACAGAGCGACTATCAAGGTGTAAGGGACCTGCGCGCTTATCCCCTCCGCGACGACGACACTCTGGGAGATTTCTCCGTGTTGCATGTCTTTGGAGAGGACTCCCGCGGGGTACACCGAGGACTGGACGGCATGTGCCTGGACACCGAAGGGAACATCATCGCCTGTGGTGGATGGCGACAGGCCGGACCGGGACCGATGCTATACGTGTTCTCTCCTTCGGGGCGGGTTTTGGAGACGCACCCAGTGCCCGTCGATTGGCCGACCAACTGTGCCTTCGGCGGCCACGGATTGGATACGCTTTATGTGACCACTCATGGCGGCCATCTATTCCGAGTATCGAATACGGGGCGGCGGGGGTTAGTCTTGTACCCTCCGTAGGGGAATCCAACGTTCCCGGCCGATTGCCCGAGTGGAGGCCGATGGCTAGACTTGCCAACCCGCCTTAACCTGGCAGGGGCACGCTGGCCGAGACGCGCTCACCCACAGAGCGGGTGGTGTGGCCTTGTCCGGTAACGTCTTCCACCTGCAATATGTCCCCTGGGTCCAACAGCCGATTGGACCCGTCTCCGATTCCAATCTCCATCTGACCAGACAGCACGATGACGTATTGGATGCGAGGAGCGTTGTGCCAATCACTGAAGCTCCCATTAGGGAACCGGCGATAGGTCATTTCGGCGCCGGCTTT
>CAXEOX010000217.1:0-3603 GCA_963997925.1 uncultured bacterium | reverse complement strand
ACGGGGATGAAATATTCGTGGACTTCGACGGCACTTCACCTCAAGCCAAAGGCTCCATAAACCCCAACTTTGCCTACACCAAGTCAAACGTCTACGCGGTTTTCAAGTGCTTGATAGACCCGGCCATCCAGTCGAATAGCGGGTTCTTCCGAGCGTTCCAAATCACCGCTCCGGAAGGCTGCTTCGTGAATCCCCAGCATCCGGCGCCGGTGGCGGCTCGGGGTCTGGCTGGATTCCGAATTTGCCACACCCTGTTCGGAGCCATGGCTCAGGCTATGCCGGGCAAGGTGCCTGCGGCTTGGGGTGGAGGCGAGGTCGGAGTCAGCTTCGGCGGCTACGACCGGAACCGTAAGGCCTGGGTCTACCTGGAGTTCATCAACGATGGACCCCGGGGTGGCGGTCCCCACATCGATGGCGCGGATGGGTTGTCCTGTCCGGTGCTGAATATGGCAAACACGCCAATAGAAAGCATCGAGTCGGAGCAGCCGCTGCTTATAGAGCGGTTCGGTCTTTATCCCGACACGGCGGGGGCGGGCAAGTTCCGCGGAGGGCTTAGCTTGATCCGAGATTTCCGCGTCTTGGCCGATGAAGCCACGGTACAACTCCGCACGGACCGCACTGACTTTCTGCCGTGGGGAGTGGAAGGCGGCAAACCCGGGACGCCGACCCGTAACTACCTCAACCCCGATACCGAACCCCAAGAGTTGCCCGGCAAATACCTGACTACGCTAAAGCAAGGGGACGTTTACCGGATGATCCAGGCTGGGGGTGGCGGTTACGGCGACCCCTTGGAACGGGACGTCTACGCCGTGCTAGACGACGTCCGGCAAGAGAAACTAACTTTGGATCACGTTCGACGCGAGTATGGTGTTGTTATAGATCCCGGAATCCTGGAGTTGGACCTCGCGGCCACCGAGAAACTGCGGGAAGATATGAGGATTCGAGAAGGCGAGACCGGAAGATGAGTGGTGGTCGTCGAGCCTTCTACGGACCTTCATAGGTAATTTAGGAGGTACCTTTATGCCCGATTCAGAGCTTAGTGCCGGCAGTGTTGTTGCCCTTTTTATCGTGGAGTGTAGGGAGGCTCCGATGAAAAAGGTCGAGCAACTGAATGCGTTAGCTGGACAAGGATTAGAAGGGGACCGGTATTTTCTGGGCACTGGAACTTACTCGAAAAAGCCTGAACCAGGACGGCAGGTCACCCTCATCAGCAGTGAAGTGTTGAAGTCGCTCCAGGACAAATTCGACATAACCGTGAAGCCCGAAGAATCCCGCCGGAATGTTCTGACTCAAGGCATTGAAATCAACGATCTCATCGGCACCGAGTTCTTTGTGGGGCAGGTGCGCTTGCGGGCCCACCGAATCACCCAGCCGTGCCGCTATCTGGAGAACCTTCTGGAGCAACCGGGTTTGTACAAGGAGCTATGGGACAACGGCGGCATCAGTTGCGAAATTTTGAGTGATGGGATAATCAAAGAAGGAGACATCATAACGACTTCCCCGGACTAAGCCATGTTCCGTTAGCGAAGCGTTAACATTCCGTGTTCCAGACGCGGTTAAGTAAGTGCTTGCAGGTCGTATAGCCTTTTATAAAGGCCCCTTCCATCCAACAACTCCTGATGCGACCCTTCCTCCGCGATACGCCCATCCTCCAAGATTATGATGCGGCCGGCGTGGTGGAGCGTCGACAGGCGGTGGGCGATTATCAGAGTGGTCCGGCCTCCCATCAGGTTGGCCAACGCGTCCTGAATCAGCGCTTCAGCCTCCGAGTCCACGCTGGTGGTGGCCTCATCCAAAATCAAAACGGGAGCGTCTTTCAAGAAAGCTCGGGCCAAAGCGATGCGCTGGCGCTGGCCACCGGAGAGGGCCACTCCTCGCTGTCCCACTGTAGTGTCATACCCCTGGGGCAAGGTAGCGATAAAGTCATGTATGTTTGCGGCGCGCGCCGCTTGTTCAACTTCTTCGTGCCTGGCTTCGGGCTTGCCGTAGAGGATATTTTCCCCAACGGTCGTTGAGAAGAGGAAGGTGTCTTGATTCACCACCGCTATCTGTTGGCGGAGGGAATGGCTGTCTAAACCGTCCAATGGGTGACCATCCATTAGGATTCTCCCCTGGTTAGGAGCGTAGAATCGGAGTAATAGGTTCACTACAGTGGACTTACCGGCCCCACTCGGCCCCATCAAAGCTACCGCCTCCCCCGGATGGATCTCTAGGGAAAAATCGTTCAGCACCTGTTCGTCGTTGCGGTACCCAAAATAGACTCGCTCGAACTGAAGGTGTCCCTGGGCTTTTGGCAGAATAACTGTCCCGGTAGACTTAGAATCCTCGGTAGGGACATCTAGCACGGCAAAGATACGTTGAGCCGCGCCCATGGCCTTCTGAATCCTGAAGTTAGCCTTACTGAGGCCCTTAAGAGGTTCCTGGACCCGGGCAAGGTACCCCAAATAAGCGACCAGCGCGCCCACGGTCATTTGCTCGGCCAGTACCCTAGGAGCAGCCAGCCAAATCACCAACACTACGCTGCCTATGAGAATCATCTCCACAGAAACATGATAGTAGCCTTCAAGGCGGGCCAGCCGCACGCTGGAGGTTAATATCTCTTGGGACGTCCCACTGAACCGGTTCAGCTCAGCCCGCTCCATGGCGAACGCTTTTACAATGGCGATACCTGACAGAGTTTCCGTGGCCAGCGTGGCCAATCGGCCCATACTGTCCCTTACCTGGCGGGAAAATCCTTTAACCACCCGCCGAAAGATATGCATCACCACCGCTAGAATCAGCAAAAAGGGTAAGATGACCAGCGTCAACTGGACGTTCAAGGCGAATAGCAGTCCCAGCACTCCAAACACCATAACCAGATGGACGCCCGCCTCGGTGACGAATGCCTTCAAACCTTCCTCTATCGCATCGGCATCGCTCACCTGGCGAGAGACCATGTCACCGACGGGAGTCCCGGCGAAAAAACCGATAGGCAGGCTTTCGATATGTTGATAAAGGTCGCAACGAAGGCGATGAATGGTACGTTGGGTCAATAACGCCAGGAAATACCGGTGAGCGAATTCAAAGACTTGCCGAAGAATCACCGCTCCCAGAAGCCCCAACGCAACCCAAGGCAACAAAGAAGCTTCGCGAGCTATAATCACTCTATCGATGAGGACTACGCCAGTGATCCAGGGCGCCGCCAGATCCAGTAGCGTAGCGGCAATCATGCTCACCAGGACGAAGGGCAGAAGATACCAGAAGTGGCGTACATAGTTGAGGAGCCGCAGGAACTGGTTTCGGTTCATCCGTATCTCTCTCTTCTGCCGGTTTAGGCCAGCTTTCTTTCGACTGGAAAGCTATGAGCTGAGCGCGAAGGACGATTCGGGCTCGCAGGGGCATTCTACTGCTGAAGATTCAGCCGGGATTCCCCAGATAATGCCGATAGTATAGGACGCTTTAGGGTGGCTGTGTACCGGTGGGTGACTGACCTGGCCTAGAATACACACCCGCAGGCCCAGTCCAATGCCTAGTCCAGAGCAGAAGAGGAGGTATCCCTGTGACCAGCCAGTACACCGAAGAAGAGCTTCTGGACATGGCCCGGAAGTTCAGCTTCCGCAGCCG
>CAXEOX010000216.1:0-3630 GCA_963997925.1 uncultured bacterium | reverse complement strand
GCAACCTGGCCGAGAGGTTGCAGGGGTCCGAACAGATGGAAGTAGAGATCGGCGGACCGGTGTCCCAGGTGTTGCCGGCGCTGCGAGCTTTGCCCGGTGTGGCCAATGCGTCCCACCGTACGATTCAAGGCAAAGAGATTTACACCATTCAAGCCACTGAGGGTCAGGATCTGAGAGACGCCATCTCTCGGGCGGTGATTGGCAATGGGTGGAGCTTACTCAGCATGAATACCATAGGGATGAGTCTAGAAGAGATTTTCCTACGACTAACAGCCCACGAGGAGATCTAAGAGATGCGCACCGTGCAAGCGGTGGCCTGGAAAGAGATTCAGATCTACTTCTCCAGCCCCACCGCCTATATAGTAGCCATGATTTTTCTGGCATTGGCCAGTTTCTTTTTTGTGAGGGGACTAAGCGATCCCGTACCGCAAGCGTCGATGAGCGGGTTTTTTCAAGGGGCCACCATCATCTTTGCCCTGTTGACCCCTACCCTTACAATGCGCCTGTTGGCCGAAGAGCAGAAATTGGGGACCATTGAGCTTCTTCTAACGTCTCCGGTCAGGGACTGGGAAATTGTAGTGGGCAAATACTTAGCCAGTGTTGTATTTCTAGTAAGCACCGTCGCACCGTCGCTTTACTTTGTGCTTTTACTGGCCATCTTTGCGAACCCTGACTCGGGCCCCATTTGGTCTGGCTATCTGGGACTGGCCCTTTATGGAGCGGCATCACTGTCCATCGGGATGCTGACCTCTACTCTGACCAACAACCAGATAGTGGCGGCAGTCGTAGCTATGGGCATCCTTTTGGTGCTCTATTTCACTGACTTTGCTGCGGGAACCTTGACGGGATTGCCTGCCACTATCGTCAACGAAGTCGGCATGAAGAACCACTTCAACGACTTCGATAGGGGTGTGATTGACACAAAGCACATAGCCTACTATCTGCTTGTCACTTCATCCTTCATCTTCGTCACCATTCGAGCCCTCGAATCCCGGCGGTGGAGGTAATATGAATCCAGAACCTAGAGATTGGCGCCGTCGTCGTTCGTCAACCTCACCCAATCAATCGCCGGCAGAAACCCCCGTCGATTCACCAGGCGCTGCTGTAGAGTCAAGGACAGGAGAAGAGGATTCTAGGACTCTTTTCAGCTTATTGGAGCCAATTCTGGACGTCATCGGCACTTACCGTTTCCCTATGGTCATAGCCGGAGTGATTGCCTTGTTCTCCGGATTGGTTGTCGTGTTGTTCGTCAGCTCTATGAGGCTTTATGGCGCGATAGACATCATCGTCGGCCTAGTTCTCGTAGGAACTGTGGCATTGATTTTCTTGAGCTCAGTGACGGCCGCCTTTCTCAGCCGAACCGGGCGCTACGGTGTCAATTCTACGATTATGGTGGCGGCGTTCATTGGTATCACTTTGCTCATCGGAATCATCACTTTCGAGAAAAACGAACGGTTTGATTTAACAGCAACCAACCAATTCAGCCTGAACAGCCGCACCGAGCAGATCCTTGACGATCTGGACAGGCCGATACAGGCTACCGCATTCTACAAAGACTTAGCAATGACCCTAGACCAAGACCTGGCTTCCAGGCGAATCAAAGTCGAGGACACTCTGAAGGAGTTTAATGCACGCTCTGGGAAATTTACGTTTCGCGTTGTCGACCCGGACTTGAATCCTGACGTTGCCGCTACCTACTTCAAAGCCCGCCGCCTGTCTTTCGTTGCAGAGTCGGTGGTTGTGGAGTCATTAGAATCTGAAAAATTCGACGTCGTGCGGCGTACTGATGACGCTTACAGCCAATTGGAGCAGGACCTGGTAACCGGTATTCTAGTCGCCACAGAGGAAGAGCAGAAAGCGGTCTACTTCCTGGCTGGCCACGGAGAACGCAGTGTTACCAATACCGGTCCCGACGGCTATAGCATGCTGCGTGAGGGCTTGGAGCGAGATAACTACAGAGTGGAAACCCTAACCTGGTCTGCGTCGAGCGAAGATGTAAAAGTGCCTGAGGACGCCGGTTTGTTGGTGATTCCCCGCCCGACCGGCGAGATTCCTGTCTCCCATGCCCAAGCTTTGGACCGTTATTTGCAGGGCGTGCAGTTAAAAACCGTTACGGATAGTATAGGAAACTCTGTCGAACAGTTGGTCGACCGATTAGAAGGCGGGCGAGTGATTTTCCTGGCCGACGTGGACACCGATATCACATTCCGCCAGTTTATAGCTCGATGGGGGGTAGGGATAGCGACCGGTTACATCCTGGATCAGAGCAGCTCAGACCAGGGCAATCCATTGAACCTCATATTGAACACATTTAATCCAGACAGTGTGGTATTGGACATTGTCGAGCCAGAGGGAGTGCCGCTCGGAGATATATCAATGCCCTCAGCCACGGCCCTGCTTCCCCAGAACGACGGACAGAGGAACCCCATTATCCTGGCCGCCACGTCGGGCAACAGCTATCTCATTCAGGACTTGGAGCGAACGAAACCTATCACGGACGAAGGGGATAATTCGGACCCCAGAGACATTTTCATTCCCGCGTTGTTGATAGAAGACGGCCTAAGCCCAGTAGGCATGCAGGCCCCCGGGTCCAGGTCTCCTTTGCTTGCTTACAAACTGGTGGTCTTCGGAGACTCGGATTTCGTCTCGAACAGCTTCTTCGGAAGAGACGACGGCAGCGATCTTTTTCTGAACTCCGCCAACTATCTTCTGGGGGACTTCTCTCTAGTGTCTATCCGGGAGAAGGTTTTCCCATTTCGAGAGTTCAAACTGAACCGAAACGAGTTTAACTTCGTACGTTGGACATCATGGTTGTTCCTACCAGGATTGATGGGCCTGATGGCCGCCTTGGTCTGGTGGGTGCGCCGGTAGATATCATGACCAACGCGAATATTCTACATATCAACGGGGGCGCTGGGCGCTAAATGAACCTACGTCTATCCATATTACTGGTCGCCATCCTGCTGCTGTTTGGTGGCGCATTCTTGATGTTCCGCATCTTTGGCCCCAACGACCGGCCACCGGAGGAGCCCTGGCTCTACCGCATCGGCGAAGACACCATTGAACACATCGAAGTCTCCACCGAGGGCCAAACGGTGGTATACGACCGCCCTCCCGGAGGCAACCGATGGTATATAGAGGGCGAACCTAAGATTCCCGTGTTCCAAGCAAAGTGGAGCGGCACTCCCCTGTTGCTTAGCGGGCCTAGGGTCAACCGGGACTTGACCGAAACCATCGAAGACCCGGCATCCTACGGATTGGAACCGCCTATCTCCATCGTCAAAGTGACCGACCGTGGCGGCCAGAGTTTCGAGTTTCACATGGGGGGCACCACGCCAGACGAGAACAACACCTACGCTAGGCTGGTCGGACATCCGACTTTGTTCACCGTGCCGGCGATCTGGGCCCAAGTCATAAACCGTCTGGCCCTCGAACCTCCTTACCTCCGATTATTCCAGTTGGAAGACAACCCTCTTGTGTACATCGAGGTAACTTCCAAAGGTCAATCACTGGCCTACGGCAAGGTCGGTGCGGACGACAGCGAGTGGGTACTCATAGGTCCCGAGGAAGTTGACCCCACCGAGACGCCGGTCTTGGCCGATGTTTGGGGCGATCTCCCCACGATGCTCA
>CAXEOX010000215.1:0-3633 GCA_963997925.1 uncultured bacterium | reverse complement strand
ACGTGTTCTGTCAAAACCTGTCCATGGTACTGTAGGCTCTGGATAAGGCGTTGATACAATTCCTGGTCGTCTCGACCCGCACGAATCGAACCGGCAAAATAGATCTTCATCCGTAAATCCCCCGATTGGCTTCTCGCCTAGTCACCCAATTCGGTCGTCAGGACCCACATGGGCCGGTTGCCCACCGGATAGATTTCTGAAGGTGTCAACTCCCCGGTATCCTGGTCAATCAAATAGGAGGTGAGGTTGCCCGTCTCCTGCCCAGCGGCGTAAACGAATTTCCCCTGAGGGTCCAGGCTGAACGCCCGGGGAACTGCCTGAGTAGCTACGTGGCCGGCGGCCGATAGGGCGCCACTGGAAGGGTCCACCGTAAACCCGGCGATACTGTTGTGGCCCCGGTTGGGGGCGTATAAAAATCTGCCGTTGGGCGTTATCTGTATCTGAGAGCAGGAGTTGCTCTCGGAATATCCGTCGGGCAGAGTGGACATGGTTTGGAACGAGCTCAATGTTCCCGCCTCGGTATCCAAACGGTACGCGGTGACACTGCAACCTTGCTCGTCTGTGAAGTATAGGATGTCCAAGGAAGGATGGAAGCAGAAATGACGGGGACCCAGATATTCGGTAGGTTCCACTCTAGGAGGGGAGTTGGGCGTGAGGTGGCCCGTGTTTTCGTCGAATGCAAACTGGTAGATCTGATTAGGCCCCCGGTTGGCGATGTGGGGCACGAAGGCGAACCGGTTGGACGGGTCGGTCTGGATGGAGTGGGCCCCGGATGCGGTCATCAACCATTCGACGGCGGGAGTGACTGCGGCGCCGTTTTCGACGCGGTGCACCCCTACCGTCCGTTGGTAATAATAAGCGGAGAGGACATACCTGCCTTTCCGGTCGGTGGACAGGGCCACGGGCTCGCCCTGTAGTGGAGCAGAGCCGATCTGAGTGATGTCGCCGTTTGCTTGGTCAATACTGAAGCTGGCGATGTCCAAGGCGCCCCGCCGCCCCACGTACAGAAACCTGCGGTCCGGGGATATCGCCAGCGCGGCCGGGCGTCCGGAAACCGGCGCCGCCCTGGTTTGCGTCAATTTGCCTGTGTCGGAATCCAACGTAAAAACCAGAATCTTGTCGTCGGTTTCCAGGGAGATGTAAGCGAAATAAGTCATCCTTTGAACTCCTCGGGATAGCCTTTTATCACCCTATTGGGTAAGCCTGTTTAGGATCCGCTAGTTCCGCCGGAGATCACTTCATCCAATCGGCCACCCGTTCGGCGATCATGATGGCAGTGGCGTTGGTATTAGCTCGGACTACGTTGGGCATCACCGAAGTGTCCACCACCCGGAGTCCTTGAAGGCCATGCACTCGGCAATACTGGTCCACTACCGCCATTAAATCGGTTGACGGTCCCATCTTGCAGGTCCCTGCCAGATGTTGGGATGTGGAAACGTTGAGTTTCAGCCAGGCGTTTAAAGTCTCATCGGTGGCCAGGTCTTCATCGGTGGGCGTTATCCGTCGCTTGACGATTTTCTTATAGTCTTCATGGTCTTGGAAACGGATGCAAAGGCGGACCGCCTCCCGTAGTCTCTGGAGGTCAAATGGGTCCTCCAGGTAATGGTAGGAGAGATTCGGTTGATCGTTGGGGTCCGAGGAGGCTAGAGTTACTTCTCCGGACCCATTCGCTAACTCTAATACGCAAGTGAACCGGATACCCTCAGCCTCCAGCGGGTCTCCTGCGATGGGAGAGGAGAAGGAAGACGCCATAAGTTGCATGTCATTGCGCAAGGTGGAACCCTCGGCGGTGTAGCGCAGGGCCGTTTGGGATCTGGGGGCCTTGGGGTCCATCGGGAAATCGTCGTGGACTTCCAGGGGTAACCTGACGTTAGGATGGTCCCTCAGATTCTGGCCAACGCCCGGCGAATCATGGACTACAGGTATTCCCAGGCTTCGAAGATGGTCTTGAGGGCCGACGCCTGACAGCATCAGCAATTGGGGAGAAGCGATTGCCCCGGCGCTGAGGATGACCTCATCTCCTTCCAAGGTGAAGACCTCGCCGCCGCTTTCAACTTCCACGCCGATGGCTCTGCTCCCTTCGAATAGCACCCGATGAACCGTCACGTTGGCTCTGATGGTCAGGTTGAGACGATGGCGCTGCGGATTGAGGTAGCTCAACGCCGTGCTCATACGCACGCCCTCCGGGTTGTTCATAGGCAGTGGCCCGATGCCCCCGGATTCCGGGTTGTTCATGTCCGGGTCGTGGGTGAAACCCTCTTCCAAGCAGGCATTATGAAATGCGTTTTGAACCGGCAGCCAATCTTCGCGTTTGTGGCGGCGCACGGGAATCGGGCCGTCGAAGCCATGGAAGTCGTCTTTGATGTCGACGTCTGTCTCCAGCTTCCTGAAATAGGGTAATACCTTGATGAATTCCCACTCGTCGTTGCCCAGAGAAGCCCAGCCGTCGTAGTCTTCGGGGATTCCACGCAGCAAGACTTGGCCGTTTATGGAGCTGGTTCCCCCCACTACCTTGCCACGGGGGACCGGCATCGTTGCAGGCTGTTCGGCATTTGGATTACCGGTGAAAGACCAGTTGTGGGGCGCGTCAATTGCCGAGGCCGTCTGGTCGTAACCGAATTTCAGGTCGTCGGGTAAGTTTTCGAAGTCAGGATAGTCAGGCCCCGCCTCCAGTAGGAGGACCGACCGGTTGGGAATCTCCGACAGTCTGGTGGCCATCACACAGCCCGCCGAGCCGGCGCCTATCACGATAAAGTCGTACTTCATGATTGCTCCTTTGGTGTATCAAACTATTCCGATGTCATCAATCGTACTGTATTAAACACTGAGAAGGCTATAAGGGTCACCGTAGGATTAGACCGGTGGCCCGCTACAAAACCAATTTTATCACTCTGTCTTCTTCAGTATAATCAGGAATACCCCACGTTTGATGAGTTGCAGGAGTGTTATCAAGGGCTGATGGGGTAGACACCCTACCGTACCCGCTCGTCACGTGGCACAACGGATTTGAAGTCCGTTGATGGGAGTACCGATGCGTTTTTCTGGTTTCCTTGCGTTCGGGATTCGTGCCTAGAACTCCCTAATACCTTCATATCGTCGTGGACAGCCTTTGGCAGTTTGGTCACTTTTCCGGTCGCTTTTTCAGGCCCGAAAGTGGCCAGGTTCTTACGGCGAAGCCATTAGCAGTATTTGCTGTCTAGGAGGACTAGCCAAAGTTCATAAGAACAAGCTTTGGCTTCGTCAGCGTCTGCTTTCGTATCTTGGCCCAGATTGGCGTAAGCGATGCCCCGGTTGGCGGGGCCACATGTACCCTACCAGCGAGGTCTTTCTCCTAGCACCAGTCTCAGCGTCTGCATGGCTCCCCCTAGTAACAGTCCCACTTCTATCTCCTCGCCTGCGACAAACTCCGTGCTAAACAGCCATTCAAGAGCGGTTACATTAGCAATTTTATTGCCGTTCGGGGTGGCTCTCTATGAAGGTGTGGGAACATACTCACGAGGCGTAGCAATTGCTCCCACCCCTATCGCTGGGCGGGGATCCATGGACGTTGGCAGCCCGTCTGAACGAGAGATTGACGTAAAAGATGGGTCACACTGCCTGATAGAGCTTGTGCGCGCCTTGGTTTGATGGGCG
>CAXEOX010000214.1:0-3656 GCA_963997925.1 uncultured bacterium | reverse complement strand
GGCGGCCACGCTGTTGGAGCAGGACTATACGGAAGAAGGCGTCTTGAGCTAGTGGTTCGCCCCAAGAGGGCTCCCAGCGGTCGGCTCGGATAACCTCACCTTGGTATCGCAACCCCTGGTGGTCGCAATAAAAGTGCGAGACCTGACCATGGGGGAATTGCTCCAGCCAAACCCGCGGCTCGCCGTAAGAGGTCACGCCTCCGGCTCCGTCGACGCTTGATCGATCAATCTTTGGAAAGCGGCTTCGTCGAGAATCTCCGTGCCCAACCGGCCCGCGGCAGCTACCTTGGACCCCGGCGACGTTCCGGCCACCAGGTAATCGGTCTTGCGGGTAACCGCTGAAGCGACGCTGCCGCCCAAGGTCTTGATGCTAGCCTCGGCTTCCCGTCTGGTGAACTCGGACAATGTGCCAGTGACTACGAAGTTTTTTCCGGAGAAGGGCAGGTCTCCCGGTGTCTCTTGGACCTCCTGAAGTTCGTGATGGAGAACCACGCCGGAATCCGCCAGATCTTTAAGCACTTGCTGGTTGTGGGGGACGGCGAAGTAATCTACGACGCTTTCGGCAATCTTGGGACCGATACCCGGAATCTCTGTTAAGTCTTCCAGGTTGGCGCCGGCCATCTCGTTAAGACTGGCGTATCTCTGCGTCAGTAACTCCGCTATCTCCGATCCCACGTGGATGATGCCCAAAGCAAAGAGGATGCGGTGCAAGGGGCGTTGTTTGCTGGCCTCGACGTTGGTCATGATTTTGGTCGCCAGCTTATCGCCCATGCGGTCCAGCTTCAGGAGTTCCTCTTTGTCCAACCGGTACAGACCAGCTACATCCTCGACCAAGTCGTTTTCGATCAGGATGCCGCACCACTGCTCCCCCAAACCGTCGATGTCCATCGCGCCTTTGCTGACGAAGTGCTTCAGTAGTTCGAAGAACTGGGCCGGACAACTGGTATTGGGGCAACGATGCATGGCTTCGGATTCAGGCTTGACCACCAGTGTTCCGCACACCGGGCAGTCGACCGGCATCTCAAATACTTCTTCCTGGCCGGTTCGGCGTTCCAAGATGGGGCCAACAACCTGGGGAATCACGTCTCCGGCCCGTTCTACCGTGACCCAGTCGCCGACCCGGATGTCCTTGCGGTTAATGTCTTCTACATTGTGGAGGGAGGCTTGCCGGACGGTGACGCCACTCACTATTACCGGCTCCAGAATGGCATATGGGTTGAGGCTCCCGGTGCGGCCCACGTTGATGCCGATATCCAACAATCTAGTTACCGCCTGCTCCGCGGGAAACTTGAAGGCGATGGCCCATCTGGGCTCCCGCCCCACTACTCCCAGGGAATCCTGGTAGGCGAATGGGTCGACCTTTATAACGACACCGTCTATCTCGTAGGGTAAGTCGTGGCGCTTTTCCACCCAAGAATGATAATAGTCGACGACCTCTTCCAGGGTCTCGCAAACGCGGTTTTCCGGGTTGATTCGGAAACCCATGCCGTTCAGCCATCGCAGGCTGTCCGAATGTTCGCTCGGACGCTCCGACTCGCCGATGTCTCCGAGGCTGTAGACCCAGATGCGCATGTTCCGGGAGGCGGTCACTTTGGAGTCTAGCTGGCGGACGCTACCGGCCCCCGTATTCCGGGGATTGGCGTAGAGCGGCTCGCCGAGTTTCTCTCGCTCCACGTTGAGACGCTGGAATTCTTCGATGGGCAGGTAGACCTCGCCCCGGACTTCCAGGTAGGGCGGCGGCTCGCCTATCAAAGACATTGGAATGGAGCGAATGGTTCGCAGGTTCTGGGTAACGTCCTCGCCGACGGTCCCGTTGCCCCGGGTGGCGCCTTGTACCAACACCCCGTCTTGGTAGGTCAAGCTCACCGCCAGACCATCGATCTTCAGTTCGCAGACCAGGTTGAAATCCGCGTCATCCAACAACCCTTTTATCCGCCGGTACCAGGCTTGCAGGTCTTCCTCATTGAAGGCGTTGCCCAAACTGAGCATGGGCAACCGGTGCTGAACCTGCTCAAAGCCGTCCGCCGGATTTGCGCCGACCCTTTGGGTCGGAGACTCTGCAGTTACCAGACTGGGATGCTCTTCCTCCAGCCCTCGAAGCTCCACCATCAATCGGTCGTACTCGCTGTCGTTGACTTCAGTGTCGTCCAACACGTAGTAACGATAGTTGTGATGATTTATCTGTTCACGCAGCTCCGCCACCCGCCGAGCAACGTTGTTGTCCACCATGACAGATGGTTCTCCCATTGATTGGTTTGTCACCAAAGTATAATATCACTCCGAAAGCGGAGTGAACTGGAGCCAAGTAGTTCTTTATCTAGAATCTCTTAGCTTCGGAAAACTCAGACAAGGGGGATGAAGACATGGCAGAAACCCCGGTAAGCGAACATCAAACGGAAGAACGCCAAGGGCTGCGGCGGACCGCTCCCTTTATTTTGAGCGCTCTGAGCGGTGGGCACGGAATCTTCCACTGGTTCACGCAAAGCTTCTTTGTAATGTTGCCGGCGGTCGTCGCCACATTTGGCCTAAGCGGGGTCCAAGTAGGGGCGATCGCGACTACCAGAGAGATGGTGTCAGGCATTATCGCCCTGCCTGGCGGGGTAGTCACCGACATGCTTCGGCGGCACTGGGGATTAGTGCTGGCCGGTTGCATGGCGTTGTTTGGAGTCGGCTGGCTGGTAATGGGAATCTCGCCGGTCTACCCGGCCTTGTTGGTGGGGATGGCCATCGTAGCAGCGGCCTCCTCGATGTGGCACCTTCCGGCCACGGCAGCCTTATCTCACCAATTCGCCCACCGTAGAGGATCGGCATTGTCATTCCATGGCGTCGGTGGCAACGTCGGAGATGTTTTAGGGCCGGCATTGACGGGTGCACTGCTATTAGTACTCAGTTGGCGTGAAATCCTGAGCATCTACGCGGTGGTTCCTCTGTTTTTGACCTTCGTGGTCTTTTGGGCGTTTCGAGACATCGGCAGGACCGGGCCTCAGGCCAGTGCGCCGACCGGTTTCAGCGAGCAGATGAACCAAACCCGGCAATCGTTCAAAGCCCACCCCAGGTTGTGGGGAATCATGACGGTCGCGGGTCTTCGTGGTATGGCCCACGTGGCTTTCTTGCCCTTCCTGGCGTTGTACCTGGGCCTTGAAACTCAATTGGGGATGAGCAAACCGATACTGGGGTTGCATATCGCCCTTCTGGTGGGTGTCGGTATCGTGTCTACTCCGGTTATGGGCTATTTATCCGACCGGCTGGGCAGAAAGTTGGTGCTGATTCCTGGCATGCTTGGCCTTGCCGTTCTAACGGCGTTGCTGGTGCCATTTGGTGAAGGGATAGGGTTGATAATCGTGATTGCGCTGTTGGGGATATTCTTGTTCAGCGATCAACCCATCCTAACCGCCGGAGCCTTGGATGTTATCGGTGAGGGCGTGGTAGCCAGTACGTTGGGGGTGTTCTCATTCTCGAGGTTCGCCCTAGCCGCCTCATCCCCACTCATCGCTGGCTATCTGTTTGACTCGCAGGGTATCGAATCCACCTTTTTCTACATCGCCGGATTGTATGTCTTGGCCACCATCATCCTGTTGTTAGTACCTATGGCTACGCCACGCCATTCGGCCGCTGACGGCCACCATGGACACGGTGGCGGCCATGGCGATGGCCAC
>CAXEOX010000213.1:0-3659 GCA_963997925.1 uncultured bacterium | reverse complement strand
CCATCAGGCCGGGGGTACTGGCCTTGAAGGGCAAATGGATTTGCTCCTTTTTGCCGGAAGTAGTAAAAAGGTATGCAAGGTCATGCCCGTCCACGTTGTCCCCGACGACCTGATTTCACGATTCACCATGCCGAAGGAGCCCTTCTAGATTGAACTCGGTCCGGTGGCGTAACAAGCTGGCTGACTCCCTGCCCTTCTATTACGGGTGGGTCATTGCCGCCAGCACCGTATCGGTCAGTTTGTCCACGTGTACCGTCATGGCGATAGCGACTTTATCCGTATTTGTGGTGCCGATGACCCAAGAACTCGGGTGGTCTCGGGGTTTATTCTCCGGTGCGGTCAGTCTTGGTGGGATGTGCGCGGTGTTCGTTTCGCCCATTGTGGGGAAATGGCTTGACCGGTCCGGGTCGGGACTGATGCTGTCCATGGCGTCGATGCTGACGGGGGCGCTGGCTATCGGATTATCGTTCGTGGGTAACCCGGCGGCCTTCTATGCCCTTTACGTACCGGGGAGATTGATTTGGTCTGGTCCCCTTGAACTTGGGATCACCACTGCGATAAGCAATTGGTTCATCCGGAGACGTCCCTTGGGGCTGGCCACGGATGCTGTCGCCAAGGGAGCCGGTCTCGCCATGATTCCTTTTCTAGCTCAGTTCATCATCACCGGCTGGGATTGGCGTACCGCGTGGATAACCCTGGGGGTTCTAACCTTTGCCTTCGGCGTGATCCCCCCGATTCTGTTCATGGCCAGGCGTCCGGAAGACATGGGATTGGAACCGGATCCAGGTCCCGACCGGCCGGAAGAAGCAGAAAGTGTCTCATCTCAAAGTGAGGCAACTTTCCAGGCGTTAGTTGCCGAGCCCAGCTTTACTGAATCTAGTTTCACAGTGCGCCAAGCGGTTCGCACTCGAGCCTTCTGGTTTCTGGCAGCTTTCTCCGGTGCCGCATTCATGGTTCAGGCAGGGGTCAGTCTGCACCAAGTCGCTCACTACATCGACCAGGGACTGCCAGGACCTTCGGCGGCGTTGGCTGCCAGCGCCTTCGCAATCTTCCAGATGTTTGGTGCCATGTTTTGGGCGATGTTGGGGAGGCGAGTTCCCGTGAGGTTCCTGCTGTCGGCTGTGGCGTTAGTCCTTGCCGTGGCGGCCTTCGGCACATCGTTCAGCTCATCTCTGAGCAATGCATTGTTAGCCGCCGCAACTGTGGGGCTCGGGGTCGGCGGACTGCGCATCCTGGTGAGATTGGCGTGGGCAGATTACTATGGCCGTGAGCATTTGGGGGCTATACGAGGCTATACCATGTCGGCCCAGATTGGAGGGCAGGCAGCTGGGCCGGTGCTAGCCGGATTCATGTTCGACGCTACCGGGTCCTATCAATTGCCCCTCATACTGTTCACCGGCTCGGCAGCGTTGGCAGGGCTATTGGTTTTGTTCGCCACCCCACCCAGACTCCCGGTTCCGCAAGCGCATCCTGCTTCGGGCTGACGCCTCGTACTCAGAGAGTTCAACTGGCCAGCAGCTCCTTCAGGCCGCCGCCGATTGGGGGGTACCCCGGTGGTCCCATGCCGGCCGGGGGTGCTGGTGGGGTAGTGGGGGCAGCGGCGCCAGCCTAGGCTTTTAAGGATCCCAGGCACGAAAGATTGACAAGATTCGTCTGAACATGCTAAAGTAGCGGAGCGCTTTCACACACTAGTGAAGGCGCTCTTTTTTTGCCCTATCGTAAATACAGTAAAGTCCCCTATCCCCCAGGGGGCTTTAATTTTTGTTCGACCTTCTAATTGGTCCGCGGCCTGCACCGTATCTATTACCTACGTGTGTCATGGCTTTGTGGTCCGTCTGGTACTAGACACGAAACTGGTAACCCAAGGACAAACGTGAACCCTGAACCCGTCGCCAACCCCGAAACAGCCACTGGCAGATTCCAATATAAATGGATTTTGTTGTTAGTAGTCAGTGGAGGCGGCTTCTTAACGATCATGAATGGAGGCATGGTCAATATCGGAGCACCTTCCATGATCGAGGCTTTTCAGACTAACGCGAGTCTAATAGTCTGGGTAAATCTCGCTTTTACCATGGCTATGATCGTTCCGTTGTTACCGTTATCTAGAATATCCGACGTGTTCGGCAGGAAGCGTTTATACCTTTTGGGAGCATTGATCGTGCCTGCTGGACTTGGGCTTTCAGCAGTCTCCCAAGATTTAGCGCAGCTGATCATGGCTAGGGTAGTAACGGGAGTTGGGTCTTCTATGATCATCGCTAACGACAATGCGCTTCTGACCCAAGCGTTCCCAACGTCAGAGCGAGGAAAGGCACAGGGTCTAATCAACGTGGGTTTTGGCCTTGGGCTAGGATGCAGTTTTTTCCTCGGCGGCATTTTAATCGATATATTTGATTGGAAAGCACTTTTCTGGGCTCGGATACCAGCCCACCTATTGCTGGCATTCTCCGTCTGGAGATTCGTAAGAGACGACACGGGAGACATGTCTAAGGAGCGAAATAAATACAGTGTCGATTACGCGGGCGTCACGTTATTGGCGATAGTCATGATAGGAAGTCTCTTAGCGATAAACCAAGGCGGCAGACTCGGTTTTTCATCTCCCTTCGTAGTGACTGCAATCGGTGCCACGGCTCTAGGGCTGCTAGCTCTCATCATCTTGGAACGGCGAGCTAATTTTCCTGTAATCCAGCTGAATCTTTTCAAGAGTCGGGTATTTTCATCTGGTGTAACGGCACAATGTTTCGCACAGATGGCCCATGGTGGGTGGAATTTCCTAGCGCCATTTTTATTGATCACCGGAATGGGTTATTCCGCGTCAATTGCCGGGCTTATACTACTACCTTTCCACACCATACGGTTGGTACTATCACCGATCAGCGGAACCCTATCAGACAGGTTTGGCACTAGATCAACTTCTCTGGTAGGTCACCTGGCGTTATTGTGTGGCCTCATCGTGCTAACCAGTCTTAGAGCTGAGGCTCCGATATGGCAGTACTTGCTTGTAATCACAATTGGCGGAGCAGGTCTTTCCATCTTTTTACCGGCGAACAATAGCGCCATCATGGGATTCGTGCCACAGGAGTCACTGAGTAGCGCATCGGGATTCCTGGCAACCAGCAGGATTATAGGGAATTCTATAGGTGTGGCACTGGCAGCAGCCGTATACTCGCGGGCTTTGGGCACCACAGGATTGGAAGGAGCCATAGACGCTGTTGGTCAAGGGATCATTGTAGTAGCAACGGTGTCTTCGATTGGACTTGTAGCTATTATTTTGAGGGGGAGAGGGTAAACTTGGGGCGGCCTATCCCCAACAAAATACGAAGATACTTAATTAGCGTGCTTGCGGCGCGAGTGAAAACATCGCATTGATTACTATTAATCATCATGGTAAAGCCCAATAACGCTCGTGCCTGAACCAAGAAAAAACCATCACCCAGCAGGTCCGTATCGCCAGGGTTTTGAGTAACGGGCGATTCGTGATCGAAGGTCCGGATGAGTATATACGTTTAGCGGACGCCTCTGAACTGACGGTCACGATAAGGGTCCCAGTGAAGGAGGTCATAGAGGAGCCGCAGTTGACTGAGCCGGAGTAGCGGGAGCAGAGTTGAACTCCCCCCAGAAACACGGGCTGGCGGTGCTGGTGGCAATAAGTTGGTCAAGAA
>CAXEOX010000212.1:0-3716 GCA_963997925.1 uncultured bacterium | reverse complement strand
ATAGACAGCCATACCAGCATTGGATGGGACCGCACTGGAATATACCGGGACTTGAACCTGGCTTTTCCGATGGACCGGTTGCGCGAGTTGGTCGATCGTAAAGTTATCGGCAGTCTGTCCCAGGACTACTACTCTTTCATGGGCGCCCAGCGCGACCCCCGGAAGATAATTGAAGAAACCGGTCCCCAGGCGGCGGAAGCTCTGCATGCCCAAGACGTCGACTTGGTCTTCCTGGTGCCTGTTTGACCCCTTTGCACCCACACCGTGAGTGTGATTGCCCGGGTGTTTGAGGACGCCGGTCTGCCGACGGTTAGCATCGCCCTTATAAAGGAACACGCCGAGAAGGTAAAACCCTCCCGCGCCCTGTTCGTGCCCTTCCCCTACGGCTATCCCCTGGGCAAGCCCAACGACGCCGAGTTCCAGCATCGGGTTATTGCCGATGCGTTGGAACTTTTGCAACGGCCTGAAGGTCCGGTGCTTGAGGACTTCCCCGATGAAGCCGGACCCACTGAGTTCCTACAGGCTTCGGCGGTATCGTCGACCGAGGATGTCATAAAAAAGGACGCGGCCAATGAAGTGACGGCCCTCAGAGCGTTCTACGAGCGTTGGATCGAGGATGGGAATGGCCGAACGGCGGTTGGCCTGAGCGGCATACCCCAGCGCCGGTTCCGGGGGATGGTTCGATTCTTGCAGGACTTCGCCAAGGGCGAAGAGACTGATATGAAGGAACGTCCAGCGGACGTTCCTTTGCCCCAATACGTGCGGTACTGTGTCGACGACCTGAAGGCCTTCTTCTTTGAGTCTCGCATGGCTCAACGGCCTCAGGATTCCGAACCCGAACTACAGACCTGGTTCTGGGGCGATACCGCCGGTGGCCAACTGGTCGCCGCCATAGCGAAATACATGGTCGACACCGGAGATGAAGCGATGGCCCGGGTCGCCAACGGCATCGCCCGGTAGCTGGGATGCCCCTCACCCCCGGCCCCTCAACCCACGGGAGAGGGGTGCCTACGATAGATTCGGAGGCGGCGCGAGGGTTTGTTGTCTCGGTTTGTCCTTACATAGGGACGAAACAAAACGTCCCTCGGTTCTAACGTTCGCTTATTAGATGGAGGCTAGTCATGCCTGGTGCTCTCGATGGTATCCGCGTTATAGACTTCGGACAGTACGTCTCCGGTCCTTTGGCCGGGATGTTGCTGGCCGATCAGGGGGCCGACGTTATCCGGGTTGATCCTCCTGGCGGACCCCGCTGGCAGACCCCTGCTAACGCTACCTGGAACCGGGGCAAGCGCAGTACCGTGTTGGACCTGAAGCAGCCCGAAGACCTGGCGTCGGCACGGGCGCTCATCGAGAGTGCCGACGTTGTCGTCGAGAACTTCCGTCCGGGGGTTATGGACCGCTTGGGCTTAGGGCCAGAGGCGATGAGCCAGGCCAATCCTCGCTTGATTTACTGTTCATTTCCTGGCTTCGCTTCCGACGATCCCCGGGCCAATGTCCGGGCCTTCGAGGGCGTGGTTGGCGCTGCCGCAGCGACCTACGGCACTCGCACCACCGCTGCCGACTTCCAGCGCCCGGTGTACACCGCCGTTCCCATCGCGTCGGTATACGCTGCGTTTCAAGGCGTAGTCAGCATCGCCATGGCCTTGAATGCCAGGGAACACGACGGCGTTGGCCAGCGGGTTGAAGTGCCCATGTTCGACGCCATGCTGCCGTCCAACGGCCATCACGGCCTGCGAGTCCACGATACCAGCAAGATTCCACCCTCGACTCGGGGGCTATGGGGCGGGGTTTTCGAGTGCAAAGATGGCCGGTACATCCGCTTCGGCGGTACCGGGAACCAGAACTTCCGCCAGTTTGTGGAACTCGCTGGCATCACGTCTTGGGACGCTGAAGGTCTTACCGACTTAGATAGGCTCTTAGCGAACCGGGAACTCGCCGACGAAGCGGCTGCCCGATCCAAAGATCTGTTCAAAACCCGGACCGCCCAGGAATGGGAAGACTTGGTGGCAGCGGCGGGCAGCGAAGGCGCCATGTGCCGCACCAGCGAAGAGTGGTTCGAGCACGACCATGCTCGCGAATCCCAGATGGTGATTGAGGTTGACGACCCCACCTACGGCAAGATGCTGCAACCGGGTGTCGCCGCTCGCATGTCTCTGACGCCTGGTAGCGTCCGGAGTCCGGCCCCCAGCCCTAACCAGCATCGGGAAGAAGTCCTCGCCGAGCTTCAAACACGCAAGCCTACACCCCTCGGCCAAGCTCCTGGATCATTCCTGCGGACCGCCCTAGAAGGCATCAAGGTTTTAGACCTGTGCATCATCCTGGCCGGACCAACCCTGGGGCGAACGATGGCCGAGTTCGGGGCCGACGTTATCAAGATAGACAACCCGGTTCGGGACTCAACAGTGGCTCGCCATAACGAGGTCAACCGGGGCAAGCGCAGTATCTTGTTGGACCTGAAGTCCGATGAGGGCCTGAACATCTTCTGGAGACTGCTGGAAGACGCCGACGTGGTCGCTCAGAACTATCGGGCGGGACGTATGGCGGAGTTGGGGCTGAGCTACGACGATGTACGCAAGCGAAAGCCGGACATCATCTATGCGTCCCTCAACGCTTTTGGGCATCTGGGACCCTGGGCCGGCCGCCCCGGCCACGAGCAGTTCGCCCAAGCGGCCACCGGCATGGACCGGCGTTTCGGCGGAGATGGTACGCCCACCGTGCAGCCCAACCCGGTGAACGACTACGGCACCGGCTATATGGGAGCCTACGCCGTCGCCCTAGCCCTGCTGCATCGTAAACGTACCGGCCAAGGACAACACGTGGACGCAGCCTTGGCCTACACCGCCATGACTCTCCAATCGCCTTTCATGCAGCAGTATGAAGGTAAGGTGTGGGACGAGACCAAGGGCCAGGACGCTTTGGGTAGCCGCCCGCTGCACCGGGCCTATGAAGCCGCTGACGGCTGGTTCTTCCTCGGCGCTCTGGAATCCGAACTTGACCGCTTGGACGCGGTTGAGGGTCTTTCCGGCGTCGGCCAAGTACAGGACGAGGCCTTGGCTCTTGCTTTGGAAGAGCGATTCCAGGCTAGCACTGTTGATACCTGGGTCGGGCGCATCACCGACGCCGGATTGGGCGCTCATCGAGTTGTGACCAATCCTCACGAACTGATGGACGACCCGTGGGTGTTGGACCACGGTCTCTCTCTAACCCGTGACCACCAGGAGATTGGGTTGGTGACCACGGCGGGTCCTGCGCCCCGTCTGTCTCGCACCCCGGTAGCTCCGGGCAAGCCCGCCTCCAAGCCCGGCGCCGACGCGCTGTCGATTCTGGAAGAGATTGGCATGGGCGGCCAGTTCGACGGCCTGTTAGAACGGGGCATCATCCGTCTAGACGGCGTTCACGCTGGGTAAGACTTGAATCTGGACCCGTTTGAATCCTGGACTTACTCCAGATAATCGACAATGGCCCACGCAGAGAGTAGATCTATGCTCTGGAATTTCCCAGCGGGGAGAAAAGAAAAACGCCAAGTCCTCTTGAACGCCGTCGAGGACGTTCGGGAGGTTCTGGAAGCGGGGGCGGACCAGGCTGAAGAGGACGGAACTCTTCCCCAGGCGTCGGTAGACGCACTTTACGAATCTGGCCTGCTGGCGCTGAAACTTCCCGCCGAGCTTGGCGGTGCCGAGGCCGACCCGGTGACCCAGGTGGAGGTCATTGAGGCT
>CAXEOX010000211.1:0-3727 GCA_963997925.1 uncultured bacterium | reverse complement strand
GCTGCGCCGAAAGCTGAGTCGAAAGCGCCAGTTAAAGTAGCAGGAGTTACGATGGCAGCGCCTACTGCTACACCGGCGGCGGCTAAGGCGCCGGCAGCCAAGGTCAAGCCCGCAGGCACCCTCTCAGTGGGCCAGAAGGAATTGGGAACGTTCCAAGGGCACCCCTCATTGGCCGTTAACCCTGCCCTTTTCGTTCAGCAGACGGCTCCCATCAGCGAAGGGCTAGTGACCATCAACATCAACAAAGAGGTTGAAGGCTGGCTAGCCGAGTCCTGGAGCATCTCAGACGATTTCAAGACCTGGACTTTCAACCTCAGAAAGGGGGTTGAGTTCCACAAGGGCTACGGCGAGATGACCGCCGCAGATGTGATCTATTCCTACCAGGAAGGATGGGGTCTCAATAAATTGCATGCCAGGACTCCAGACTTCAAAGGCTTCTGGACGGCTGAAGGCGGCAGTGTCACCGAGGTCGACGACTATACAATTGATGTCAATACTGGCATAGCATTATCGGAATTGGTGACATTAGAGAACTGGTTGGCAAAAACTCCTTCCGGCTCCTCCAACTGGGTAGTGAGCAAAGCCCAGTCTGATGAGATCGGTGTTGAAGCAGCCAACCGTGACATCGCCGGCACCGGGCCCTGGTCGATGGAAGAGCACCGTGAAAACGAGTTCTGGCGCATGGCGGCAGTTGAAGACCATTGGGACCAGACGCCGGCCTTCGCGGAGCTGATCTTCCGAGAGATCCCGGAGGAGTCGTCACGTATCGCCGGATTCCAGACCGGCACGCTGGACACATTCCTGATGGCCTTCGACTCCATCCCAGAGATCGAAAAAGTGGAAGGGGCGAAGTTGCTATCGGTGTCCAACGCCATCGACTACGCCATCAACTTATACGGAGGCTACTATACGGAAGCCTCTAAGCCCGACACCGAAAACCGGTCGTCCTACGATCCCGAGGTGCCGTGGATTTCCAGCGATTGGCATACAGACTCCCCAGAGTGGGAGAACGCCCGCAAGATACGGGAAGCCCTGGCCATCTCGGTCGACCGGAATACCATCATCGAGACCCTGCTTAGAGGGTTTGCCGACCCGATCAAACTCTGGTTCTGGGGCAACCACGGATCGCAGATCGATGGCGACTGGGAATACAACCCAGAACGTGCCAAGCAGCTTCTCTCCGAGGCCGGCTACCCCAACGGTTTCGACATCACGCTCACACCATCGTTACGCGGCGCTCCCGCTGAAGTGGAGGCGTGCGGTGCGATAGCGCAGATGTGGGGCGACGTAGGGCTAAACGTAAAGTTGCAGAGTCTCCCCTATTCCACTCTGCGGCCCACAATGGTCGCCCGCACATACCAGGGGGCCACCTGCCACGCCGCTGGCGCCCGAATCGTAACGGTCGGAGCTCAGAATCTGATCACCGAGAACGCAGCCTGGAATGCTGGCGCGAGCCACCCTTGGATGGAAGACATCATGCCCAGGATCAGCTCGGCCGTAGACCCGGTGGACTTGGTTCGACTGGAATCGGAACTGGGCAATTGGCTCTTCGACAATGCACTCACCTACATTGGGCTCTACAGCGTTGGCGCTGTATGGCCGGTGGGTCCGCGCATCGAGGAGTGGAAGGCTGATATCAAATTCACGGACCTCAGAAACATCAACGGGTATCAGTACATCAAGCACCGGTAGGACCATAGCAAGTAGGGCCGAGAAGCCCTAGGACGGCGACAACCTCCAAGCCGGACGCATTTCTTTCGATGTGCGTCCGGCTTGGACATTCAGCTCTGTGCCGACCAGATATCGACGGCCTTCGATTGGAGATGTAAGGGCATGCAGAAGTTCTTGATGCGCCGCTTCTTAGTAGCCATCGTTACTGTTATCGTCGTCTCACTGGTGATCTTCATCATGAGCAGGGCCGCCGGTGATCCTCGTGCCCTTCTGCTTGATGACTACTCCACTATGGAGGACTGGGACCGGTTGGGTGAGGCCCTGGGGCTGGACAAGCCCTATTACCAGCAGTACGGGATATTCATCAAAGACGCAGTACGGGGAGAATTCGGCGAGTCGATCCAACAGGGGCGGCCCGCCATGCACATCGTGCTGGAACATCTTCCCGCCACTCTTCAGCTAGCAACGGCCTCGTTCGCGCTATCTCTGCTGATCGGCGTTCCGCTGGGTATCATATCGGCGGTCAAGAGAGGCAGCCTTGTCGACCAGTTCGGCAGGGCCGTGGCCCTCGTTGGTCAATCGGCGCCGCCTTTCTGGCTGGGAATAATGCTGATGTTCTTCTTCTCAGTTCACCTTGGCTGGGTACCACCGTTCGGTCGTGAAGACCCACGGGGCGTAATTCTCCCAGCCATCACGCTGGGCTGGTTCTATGCGGCTGCCAACTTGAGGTTGATTCGCTCGGCGATGCTAGACGTACTGGACTCCGAGTACATCAAATTGGCCCGCGCCAAAGGAGTGCCCAGCAGAACTATCATTCTTAAGCACGCCTTGCGAAATGCCGTTATACCGGCGTTGACCTTTGCGGGCGTTACCCTTGGCGCACTGGTTACTGGCTCCCTGGTTACGGAGACTGTGTTCGCCTGGCCCGGACTCGGCAAGCTTGCCGTGGACGCTTTGTTCGGCCTTGATTATGCCCTCCTCCAGGCGGTAGTCATCGTATTCACTCTCTTGTACGTGACCGCGTCCTTCCTGGTAGACGTCCTATACGCGGTGATAGACCCACGTATTCGTTACACATAAGATCCAGGAGCGTAGAGCAGATGGCATCCCAAGAAACCACAGATATCCTCGCACCCCCAGAGCCACGACTCATCAGCTTGCCAGGTATCTGGCGCGCATTACGCGTATGGCCCATCGTGCCGGTCTTTCTGCTCTCCCTGGTGCTTGTTTCGGGCATTGCAGCGCCCTGGGTCGCTCCCCACGACCCAGACCGGGGCAACCTGAGGGAGCGTAATCTGCCGCCCTTCTGGTCCGGCCCTGGAACCGCGCTAAAAACAGTTGCAGACAGCGTCGCCTTGGAAGAACAAGGAAGGTTGATAACCCTGAGGAAAGCCCAGGAGATTGACCCGCAAGCCGCCGTAGGCGATACGGTAGAAGTTGAGATTTCGGGCGGCGGCAGCACCAAAAACCTGCTGGGCACCGACCAGTTGGGCAGGGACCTATTGTCCCGAGTGATCTACGGCGCCCGCATATCTCTGGTAGTGGCTGTGGTGACCCTGGGTGTCGGCGGCACCATCGGGGTGACCCTAGGACTGGTCGCCGGTTGGTACGGAGGCTGGATAGACGAACTGATCATGCGGTTCGTCGATGTCATGCTCTCCCTGCCTCTGATCTTGGTTGCCTTGGTCCTTGTGGTGACCCTGGGTCAGTCCTTCTCGATCATAGTAACCGTGCTTTGCCTTTTTATTTGGCCGCGTTTCGCCCGTCAGATCCGTGGCGAAGTGTTGCAGCTAAAGACGCAAGACTATGTGGCGTTGGCCAAGGTGTCCGGGGCCTCGACACTGAGGATACTCTTCGTCCATATCTTCCCAGGTACCATCAACACTCTTATCGTAGTGGCCACGCTGCAGATCGGTATTGTTATCCTTCTGGAATCTGTGTTGAGCTTCCTGGGGGCTGGTGTCCCTCCGCCCACCGCGGCTTGGGGTTCCATGGTATCGGATGGACGTGACCGGCTAGCCGGATTCTGGTGGATCTCCACCTTCCCTGGTTTGGC
>CAXEOX010000210.1:0-3743 GCA_963997925.1 uncultured bacterium | reverse complement strand
CATACGCGCCGGCAACGCCAAGGGATGGGGAAAACCCAACCAATTTAAAGAATACCCCGCCTGACCTCCCATCTGGATTCGGGGCTATTGCTCGCATACCCCACCGCCACCGATCTGACCTAGTTTGCATCTCCCAAAGACTTCTCCTTAAGTAGCCGCGCGTCCGGCTTTGCGAACCGCAACTCCCCGCTGATCGCACGCCCGAACAGAACCTGGCCGGAGACGGCCCATCCGGCTATGCGTATGCTACAATCGCCGAGAAATCGGGGAGCCGATCTGAGGGGGAGTAATGGCGCGATTGAGAGCGGGTCAGGCGATAATTGAAGGACTCCGGGCCGAGAGCGTGGAGTACATATTCGGCCTGGTGGGCACCACCACCAACAGCATCGTCACCGAGCTACCGGGAAGGACCGACATCAAGTTCCTAGACACACGGCACGAAGAGGGCGCAGCCTTCATGGCCTACGGGTATGCTCGGGCTTCCGGCAAACCGGCGGCCTGCGTCACCACTTCCGGCCCCGGCAGCATCAACCTGCTGACCGGCATTTCCTTGGCCTACAAAGGGCGGGCGCCGGTAATCGTCATCGGAGGCGACACGGCGCAGGAATACATCTACCGGGACGGCGCACAAGCCTTCGACCTAGTGAACCTGTTCAAACCCGTCACCAAGCTTTCCCTAGAAGTGAATCAGGCCGAAAGAATCCCTGAGATGATTCAATACGCGTTTCGGCACGCTCTTTCCGGCAAGCAGGGCCCGGTGTTTCTCGACATACCCAGAGACCTGATTGATGGTCAGACGATAGAGGCCAACATCCAAGCCCCAGAATCCTACCGGGCGGTCAACGGACGGGTAGAGGGCGATGCCCAAGCCATCCGGCAAGCGGTGGAGCTACTGCGTAGTGCCAAACGGCCGGTCCTCCTAGCGGGAGGCGGTGTCGTCGACTCCGAGGCTAGCGACGACGCGGTCGAACTAGCCGAACTGCTAGACATGACTCTGGTGCCCTCCTACGGCCACAACGACGCCATTCCCAACAGCCACCGGCTCTACATCGGCCCCCCGGGTGGACGAGGGTCGGGAGAGGCGGCGATAGCCATAAACCAGGCTGATGTCATCCTGGCTTTGGGCACTAGAATCAACCAGGGGAGTACGTCCTGGAACTACAACGTGGTGAATCGGGAAACCAAGATTATCCAAGTGGATATTGACTCGCAAGAGATCGGGCGTAACTATCCGGTCGCCGTGGGCATGGTGGGCGACGCTAAAGCGGTGGCCCAGCAACTACTCCGGGCCTTGCGTGAGGAATTCCCTGAGGGGCGGCCCAACCCTGAATGGCGGGCAAGCACCGAGAGCCTGGCCCAGCAGCGGCGGACTCGGTTGGATGCCGAAAAAGACATTCCCGGCGACCCTATGATGCCCCAGCGCGTCTACCCAGAGCTGTCCAAGGTTCTGCCGCCGGATTGCATGGTGACCCTCGATGCTGGAGTTTCGGCGGGTTTGGCCTACGACCGATTGGCTTTCGAAATGCCCCGCACCATGTTCAACTACGCCGGACAAGGCGGCCTGGGCATGGGTCTGTGCGTGGGCTTGGGCACCAAGCTAGGCCGTCCCGACCGCCCGGCCATCAGTATCCAGGGAGACGGTGGGTTCCTATACACGTCGCAAGAGTTGAACACGGCGGTCAGGTGGAGCATTCCGCTGGTCAGCATCGTGCTGAACAACCGTTGCCACGGAGCCGAAAAGGCCCAGCAACAGCGCTTATTCGACGGAAAATACATCGGCGTCGATCTGGAAAGCCCCCGGTTCGATAAGCTGGCCGAGGTTTACGGAGCCAAAGGGTATTATGTCGAGCGGCCCGAAGACATCGCCGACACCGTCCGGGATGCGCTGGCGCAGAACGGCCCCAGCGTGATTGAAATACCCATAGAGGAATACTTCCCTCCGGCAGCGCCCCTTCCCGGATCTTCCCGGTAGGACCCAACCCAGAAAGGAGCAGACTATGGCTAGTATCTTTGAAGAGCTTGGCGTGAGACCGGTCCTCAACGCCATGGGCAACCGGACGCTGCTTGGCGGTTCCACGCCATCGGCTACCGTCCGGGCACTGATGGATGAGGCCGAGAGTGACTACGTCAACATGAGCGACCTGATGGATGCCGTGGGCGTGAAAATTGCCGAAATGATTGGCGCTGAGGCCGCCCTGGTGACTTCCGGGTGCTCCGCAGCCCTAGCCGTGGGCGCAGCGGCCTGCATGACGGGTAACGATCCGGAAAAGATTGATCAGTTGCCAGACACAGATGGCATGCCCAACGAATTCATCATCCAACGGCAACTCAGAATCAAATACGACCGGTCTCTCACCATACCGGGAGGCAAACTTGTTGAGGTGGGCGACGCCGAAGAAACCCGCCCTGAGCACATCGAGGCCGCCATCGGGCTGCGCACGGCAGGCATACACTACCTGGCGCCAGGAAACCGGCCGGGAGCGTTGCCTATAGAGGAGGTGATTCGCATCGGCCAGGCCCACAACATCCCGGTCATCGTTGACGCTGCCGGGGAAGTTTATCCCACAGACAAGTTCGGCCGGTACGTAAAGATGGGCGCGAAACTGGCCGCTTACGGTGCCAAGTACTTCGGCGCAGTGAACTCCAGCGGTATGCTGGTTGGCGATAAAGACCTGGTTGAGATCGCCCGGGCCCACAGCTTTATCGGCTTCGAATCCAGCACGTCCCGGTCCATAGGCCGGCCCATGAAGGTAGACCGCCAGGAAGTAGTCGCCGTCTACGCAGCCCTCCGAGAGTGGCTGACGACGAACCACGAAGACCGTTTGGCGTCCTATGAGGTCCGGGTGGAGCGGCAGCGCTCCGAACTCATAGACATCCCCAACCTAACGATGACAAACTATCCCGTCGACGGCCCGGTGATTGGACTTGTGGTGCGAATGGACACCGCCAAAGTCGGCAAGACCGCTGGAGAAGTCGTCGCCGAACTGAAAACCGGCAACCCCAGCATCTGGGTACGCTCCCCCCAAGAACGCCCCGACGAATACCCGCCCGGAGAGAACGGCTTCGTCATCCTCATGCACTTGCTGAAAGAGGGCGGCGAGCAGGTCATCGCCGAGAGGCTTAAGGAGATTCTACCGGGGTAAGGCATCGAACCTTAGTCAGCATCGTTGAACGCCTACCATGCCATGAACAGCGGTATCGGCAGGCAGGAGTCTCAAGAAGGAAATAGCCAGCAGGCCAACGGCGCAATATATTTACGGAAGTTTGGAGGAAGGACTGATGACGAATCAAGCCAGACTCACTTTGAACGAAACCGTGCCCATGGACCCTGCCATCATTGCGGATCCTTATCCGCGTTATCGGCAACTGCGGGAGGAGGACCCGGTGCACTGGAATCAAGGAATCAACTGCTGGGTACTCACCCGTTACACCGATGTCCTAGCAGCATTGCGTGACCAGCGCCTCTCCTCGGCCCAGATCAGCGCCTTTAGCGAGCGGCTGCCGGACGCTGCCGCTGAGAAAATCGAGCCTTTGACCCGTTTGTTCTAGGATATGATGTTGATGTCAGACCGTCTCGACCACACGCACCTCAGAAAGTTGGCCAACAAGGCGTTCACCCCGAGGGTAGTCGAACGGATGCGCTCCAGCATCCAAGCCACGACTGATGTGCTACTTGATAGTATTGAAAAAGACGGCGGGAGTCATGGACGATTTGAGGTAATCAAAGACCTGGCTAATCCCTT
>CAXEOX010000209.1:0-3803 GCA_963997925.1 uncultured bacterium | reverse complement strand
GGTAACATCGGCGGCTAGGAACCTGATAAACCGTAGAACCCCTTTTCCAATGCCATGAAACAACACCCACCGAAACTCGCGTAAACGGGTGCCATCATCGTTGACTCATATGTACCCGTGTGATAGCCTGAATTGACCAAATCTACTGCGTGATTCGCTACTTGAGTGAATGACAAGGAGCGTTAATATATGGAAGTCACCACACTAGCCATAGAGAAACTCAAGGAAGTTATGCAGGAGCAAGGGGAAACGGATAGTTCCCTGCGAGTAATCGCGATGCCTGCGGAGTCCGGCGGCGTTCAGTACATGTTGACCATGGAAAAAGAGACTCAGGCCGACGATACCGTCATGAACCTAGATGGCGTCAACCTGTTGATGGATGCGGACAGCATTCCTTTCCTCGAAGAAGCGACCATAGATTTCGTGGAGAACTTTGGTGGACAGGTAGGGTTTGTAATCAACAACCCGATGTTTGCCAGCGCTGGCGGCTGCGGCTCCGGCGGTTGCGGTTGCGGCGACGGCGGCGGCGGCGGGTGTGGATGTGGTGGCGGCGGATGCGGCGGACATTAGTCCCCCGATCGAACTAAGATAGTTTTAAGGGCCACGCTTAAGCGTGGCCCTTTTTATTTGCCTTTGATCAATCTGATAGTCTTGGCAAAATACGGTCCCCTCAGAAACCATCCAACATGCCGGTTCCTTGACGCCCCGGCGTAGCCAATGGATAATCCTTTGAGCCTGTTCTTGGGCTTCAGATAATTAGATATCGACTCGCCACGTTCTCTAGGAGGCAACCAATGACCCAGTCACCCCACAGCGTGAATTTTGAGTCCCACAGACCGGTCGTCATGGGACGCAACGGCATGGTTTCTTCAGGCCATCCCCTGGCTTCTCAGGCGGGAATCTCCATCTTGCAGCAGGGAGGCAACGCAGTAGACGCCGCCATCGCCACCGCCGCCGCGCTGAACGTGGTCGAACCCCTGATGTCCGGCATCGGCGGTGACGGGTTCATCATGGTCCACTGGAAAGAAACGGACCGGATCGAGATTTGCAACGGCACCGGAGCGGCTCCCTACGCAGCCACCCGTGAGAGCTATTTGCCCGACGGGATACCTACGAAAGGCATCCTTTCCGTCTCGGTGCCCGGCCTACTCGACAGTTGGTTGGCCTCTCACGAAAAGTACGGCGTCCTCTCATTGGGTCAAGTCCTAGCCCCCGCGATAGAATTGGCCGCCAACGGATTCCCCACCAGCCACGTGCTGTCCAGCGCCATCGCTTCAGACCCGTTGCTGTGCAGCTTCCCCACGTCTCAAGCGGTATTTACCAGGGACGGGAGACCCCTCCGACCAGGGGAGATTCTCTACCAGAAAAACCTTGCCCGAACCTTCCAAGCGATAGCCGACGGCGGCCGGGAAGCGTTCTACGAGGGAGACATCGCCGAGGCCATCATCAAATTCAGCCAAGAACAGGGCGGGATCCTGACGATGAAGGACCTGGCCGATTGCCACAGCCGATGGCAAGACGCGATATCGACCACCTACCGGGGTCATGTTATTTACGAAGCACCGCCCAACTCCAGCGGCCATATCCTCCTCCAAGAGTTGAACCTGGTTGAGCAGTTCGACCTTCAAGCCATGGGTTGTAACACCGCCGCCTCGATCCATCTGATGGTCGAAGCCAAGAAGATGTCCTTCGCCGACCGGGAAGCCTACGTGGCCGACCCCGACTACATCGACATCCCCCTTGAGGGGTTGCTCTCCAAGGAGTACGCCAAAGAAAGGGCCAAGCTGATTGATCCCAGCCGGGCCGCACAGGACGTTCGGGCGGGAAACCCGTGGGCACACCAAGCAGCGAAACCCCGTGAGACTGCGACTCCGATGGTAGCCGGCGGCGACGGGGAGGAAGACACTACCTGCTTTGCAGTGGTAGACCGGTGGGGCAATGCCGTGTGCCAACTTCAGAGCATCCAGAGCGCCTGGGGTTCCAGCATCATCGCCGGTGATACGGGCATATTGCTGAACAACCGCATGACCTACTGGCACCTGGAAGCGGATCACGTAGATTGCCTCCAGCCCGGCAAGCGGGTGCGGCACACCATGAACCCGGTGATGGTGTTCACCCCCCCGGAATCCTCTGGCCAAGGCTCACTGGGACAGCTAAAACTGGTTTGCGGAACCCCCGGCGCCGACACGCAGGTGCAGACCAATCTTCAGGTAATCACCCATTTCTTGGACTTCGGAATGACCGTCGCCGAAGCCGTGGAAGCCCCACGATGGCGAAATACCCAAAGCCCCACAGAATCCAACTTCCCTCATACTTGCGAGAACGAACTGCACATGGAAAGCCGGTTCTCTCCCGAGATTAGGTCCGAATTGGAGAGTCGAGGACACCCCTTGAACGTCATGGGGCCCTGGGTAGCCTCGGGCAGCGAGGTGATGATTGAGGTGGATCAAGACAACGGAGCCCTACACGGAGCCGCCGACCCCCGCCGGGATGGCTACGCGGTGGGCTGGTAACGAACGGATGAGGATTCCCGGCGAAAAAAGAAGCTCCCAACCTGACGAATGCGGCAACCGTGCCGGAATATTCGCCGAGGCGATTCGTGACAACCTGATGGACCTGGCTTGGTCGATGCTTTCCAAAGAAACCCGTGGAATGCGCATGGGCGTCTGGGCCACCCGCAACGAGATCGATATGCAGGAGGCCTACCGGGCGGCCTACGAATCGGACCACCCAAGCCGGACCTCCATGATGGAAGATTTCCGAACCACGATCCTCAGGCTGTGGCCCTTGGAAGACTTGACCGAACTAGGAGTGGCCCCGACCACATACCTTGACGATGACCATGCCTTTGCATTTCTACCCTTCGGTTTGATCGGCGAGGAGAGCCAAGTTGCTCGTGGCCGCATGATGTCCGGCTTGATTGTGCCCATGCTACTTGAGGACAACGAATGGAGGGTCGACCTGCCCAGTTGGCGGTTGCTACAACAACCGGGGCAAGAGTAACCGGTTCTACCGTGCGAGCTTCCGATCGATCCAAGAACGGGAGGACCGGCGACGACGGCCAACCCTTGACCTGCGAGCTTTGCCTGAGAGAGTCAGAGCGGTTCACCATTCACCATCTAGTGCCCAGGGCTAGGGGAGGCCGGTTCGGCCCGAAAGCTAGACTGTGCCCCACCTGCCACCGCCAGCTCCATGCATTGTTCTCGGAGACTACTCTCGCCAAGGAACTCCACTCCATCGAACTGATTCGCGCCAACCCTCATATGTCTGATTTCTTACGTTGGGCTAGACGTCAAAAAGGCCCTACCAGCTTTCGGGTGCGGCGCGCGAAAGACCGCCGGTGAGAACTGTTCCCACCGGCGATCTTTTTGATCCGGGCTTCTTGGTATATCAGCGGCGCTTGCTCACCCGCCTCCTGTTCCTCCGGAGGAGGGCGGTCCTGGAAGGAAACAAGGGAAAGGGTGAGAGCACGCGATTCTTCAAGTACTACGGCTCACGTCGATCTAACCTTGCGCTTACTCCAGCGACATGATGGCTTTCAACTCGGCCGGAGTTGTCCGGTTGACGATGACTACCGCTCCCTTGTTGGGTTTAACCTGTATGGTGAACTCTTTCTTCAGTCCCAAGACCGGCGTCATATTGGCCAGGTTCACGGTCACATCCACCTGCTCACCCGGGTCCACCAAGTCACCGGATCCAATTACCCATGAAGTTGTCCAGAAACAATAAGATCCACCCGAACCCGACCCGTTGGTGCAATTCAATGCCTGGTCTTCATCTAGGTAGGTAATCACCACGCCGGT
>CAXEOX010000208.1:0-3809 GCA_963997925.1 uncultured bacterium | reverse complement strand
GGTAATGGTGCCGAGGGACAGACTCGAACTGTCGACACCGGCATTTTCAGTGCCGTGCTCTACCACCTGAGCTACCTCGGCCAACGGCTTTCATCTTAGAGCTACCCCTTTGAGCCTGTCAAGACGAACCAACCCTAAAAAGGGGTGCGGGCCCAGTGCGCCCCACGACTAGAGCGCCAATTGATTACCCACAACCAAGCATCGTATAATACGGCTTGAAACGCCATATGATTTCAGTGCGTTGAGTCCAGTGCGTTATCCCTTTGGAGGCAAGTAGCAATGGTCGATGTGTTAACCGGTACAGATACAGTTAAAGCAGGCCACGCCCAGATGCTCAAAGGTGGAGTCATCATGGACGTCGTCACTGCCGATCAAGCCCGTATCGCCGAAGAGGCGGGAGCGGTAGCCGTCATGGCTCTTGAGCGCGTACCGGCCGATATTCGCGCCGACGGAGGCGTTGCCCGAATGACCGACCCGTCCATCATTTGCGCAATCATGGAAGCCGTAAGCATTCCGGTAATGGCAAAGGTCCGCATCGGCCATTTCGTCGAAGCCCAGATAATCCAATCGTTGGGTGTGGACTACATCGACGAGTCGGAAGTTCTGACTCCCGCCGATGAAACCCACCATATTTGGAAGCACGATTTCACGGTGCCTTTCGTTTGCGGTTGCCGTGACCTGGGTGAGGCTCTCCGCCGCATCTCCGAAGGCGCTGCGATGATTCGCACCAAAGGCGAAGCGGGCACCGGGGACGTGGTTGAGGCTGTCCGCCACATGCGGGCCGTGCAGGACAACATCCGTAAGCTACAGACGATGCCTGATGACGAGTTGGTAGTTGAGGCCCGGGACCTATCGGTCAGTCTGGATCTGCTGGTCAAGACTCGGGAGTTGGGACGCCTACCCGTGGTAAACTTCGCCGCCGGCGGCGTGGCCACCCCTGCTGACGCAGCTTTGATGATGCAACTCGGCGCCGACGGCGTTTTCGTCGGCTCTGGCGTATTCAAGTCCGGTGATCCCGTAGAACGTGGCTACGCCATCGTTCAGGCAGTAACCCACTACAACGATCCCAAGATTCTTGCCGAGGTCTCCAAAGGCCTGGGTGAGGCGATGGTCGGCATCAGCGCCAGGAGCCTTCCGGAAGAGCAATTGATGGCTACCAGGAGCGTATAGCAACACGACGTGCGGTCCGACAAGGGGTGAATAACCAGAGTAGAAGGCAAAGTTGAAAGTAGGTGTTCTAGCCCTCCAGGGGGACTTCGCCGAACATATCGCCGTCCTGAAGCATTTGGGAGTGGAAGGCCATGAGATTAGGCTACCCGAACATCTGGAGGGCGTAGACGGCCTGATAATCCCCGGTGGCGAGAGTACCACGCTCAGCCGCCTCATGAGCATCTACTCGATGAGGGAACCCATCGAGCAGATGGCCCGCCAGGGAAAGGTCATCTGGGGCACCTGCGCCGGGATGATAATGGTGGCCATGGAAATCACCGAGGAAGACCCGGTGCCCTTGAAAATCATGGACATTGGAGTGCTCCGTAACGGATTCGGACGGCAGGTGGATAGCTTTGAGCAGGATTTGGAGTTGGTTGACCTTGGTCCCACTCCGTTCCATGGTGTTTTTATCCGCGCTCCGGTAATCACCCGGGTCGGTCGAGAGGTTAAAGTAATGGCGACCCTTCCAGATGGGCAAGCAGTGGCAGTCCGCCAAGGCAATCTTTTAGCTACGTCTTTCCATCCGGAACTTACCGGCGACAGTAGGTTCCATCAATACTTCCTCGACCTAATCCCCCAGGAGTCGTCCCCTTCGGCGTGATGATGCAGACCGTTCGCATCAGCGATGCAGTACGGTGTTTTCTGCTGAACGTGCCCAAAGGGCCGAATCTCGTATGCCCTAGGGAATCTTCTCTCAGCGGTCAACAGCCTAACAACAAGGTGCTCTTGAAGGAGACGTTGGCCAGCCGCCGGGGCAGAATCTCTTTGGTTTCATGGAAAGGACTCCAACTCAGCGGCCTTGCTTCGGCCCACGCCCTCAATGGTCACCGGGCATGGGAGATTGATCGTCTTTTTGGTCCCACAGGTCTGAAATCGTGGGACCGTGCCTGCACGGAATTTCTGGAGAAATTGGTGCAGGAAGCGGGAGAAAGATTCGGAGAGCGGGTGATATTGCGCCTTCCCTCCGACAGTTCCACCGTCCACCAGGCTCGGCTTGCTGGATTTTTCCCCTATTTCGAAGAGGTGTTGCTGGTAGGACAGGTGGCGGAAGCCGCACAGAACGGATCGGAGCCCTCACAGACTATGGGGCCGCGGTTGCCCCAAGACGATTACAGCCTATTCCAACTGTACTGCGCTGGCACTCCCCAACAGGTGAGGTCCGGGCTGGGTTCCACTTTCGACCAGTGGCGCGACTCCCAGAGCCCGTCCCGTCAGGGATTACGAGAATTGGTAAGCAGAGATAAGGAACGTATCACCGGCTGGTTGGGACTGCGTACCGTAGACGGCTGGCAAGAAGGCCAGGTCATGTACCACCCTGACTTTCCAGATGTGCTACCGGCCCTTTTAGCCAAGGGCCTGGCCGCACCGGGACCACACAAATGGTTGATTCCCGATTATCAGGAGATGGCGCAGGAGTTGCTGCTCAGGCGTGGTCTAGGTGAAACAGTTCGTTACGTGGTGCTAGTCAAAACGGTGGCCGCCCCGGTCAAGATGCCGGGTATGGCGGCGGTGGAGGCGTAGGATTGGCGATAGCGGAGGATTTGGTCCAGGGAGAGTTGGGCCAGTTGCTGGACATCCTGCCCCAGCGGGTGGCGGATAATCTTAGAGCCCTCGAGAACGTGGATGAGATATTAGAGGTAGTCTTGGACTTGGGCCGCTTGCCCGAGGCCAGATTCCCTTCGGGCGATATCGCCCTGGACGACCAAGACATCACCAGGTCTGACCTGGATAATGTGGTGGAACGCATCGGCGACTTTGGAGCGGACAACCGGGCCGGGATCGAACGCACGCTACACCGTATCTCCGCTATTCGAAACCGAAGAGGCGAGGTCATTGGCATAACCTGCCGGGTAGGCAGGGCCGTCTTTGGCACCATCAAGATAATCGAGGACCTGGCATTTTCCGGAAAAAACATCCTTCTTCTGGGGCGTCCCGGCGTAGGCAAGACCACCATGCTGCGCGAAATGGCCCGTGTTCTGTCCGTAGAAGCACATAAGCGGGTAATCATCGTAGATACCTCCAACGAGATTGCTGGCGACGGCGACGTGCCTCACAACGCCATCGGCCGATCCCGCCGCATGCAGGTCGCAACCCCGGCCCATCAACATGGCGTGATGATTGAAGCTGTAGAGAACCACATGCCTGAGGTTATCGTCATCGACGAGATGGGCACCGAGTTAGAAGCATCGGCAGCCCGCACAATCGCCGAACGCGGAGTGCAACTCATCGCCACGGCCCACGGCAATACCCTAGACAACCTGGTGATGAACCCGACTCTGTCCGACCTGGTGGGAGGAGTACAGTCGGTGACCCTAGGCGATCAAGAAGCCAGGTACCGCGGGACTCAGAAGACAGTATTGGAAAGGAAGGGTCCTCCCACGTTCGACGTAGTAGTGGAGATTCAAGATTGGAGCCGACTTGCCGTCCATGACGGAGTGGCCCATGTGGTCGACCAATGGCTCAGAGGTTACCCGGTAGCGCCGGAAGTTCGCTGGCTGGACGAAGAGGGGCAAGTGAACCGGGAAAAAGAGCCCGCCCGTCCCAGCGAAGCGTCACTGGCGCCTTGGCGGCCCAACCAGCCCAGACGGTCGGACCAA
>CAXEOX010000207.1:0-3839 GCA_963997925.1 uncultured bacterium | reverse complement strand
GAATCAAGCACGCAAGAAGCGATTGATTGGAGCATGAAGGGGCGGGGTTAAGAAACCCACCTGTTCAATTCTCTCCGGTCTCCACCAAAAACAACTCTCCCTTGCTTGTCTAACGACAAACCCCGCCTATTACTCGGGCCCCAAAGTGTCCCACTTTTGGTGGTTGCCGACGGCTCGCAAGGTCTAGAACCACGCGGCATCCGGAATTACAATGGCGTTGCGGCAATACCAGATATTGTCATTCAAGAGAAAGGATGTGGCGTGGCTAGACAACTTAATCTCGAACCGACCTCTCACTACTATATCTCCCAGCGACTGAAGCTCCACTATGTAGACTGGGGTAACTCTAACAAACCCCTCTTAGCCCTCGTCCATGGTGGGTCTGACCATGCACGCACCTGGGATTGGGTCGCCTGGGCCCTGCGCGACGACTACCACGTTATTGCCCCTGACCTGCGTGGACATGGCGATTCTGAGTGGGCCCGCGGCAGCAGATATACCATGATCGAGTATGTGGCCGACCTCGCTCAACTCCTGACCCAGCTTGACGCCTCCCCGGTGACGCTGATCGGCCACTCAATCGGCGGCGGTATCGTCCTCCAGTACAGCGGTGTCTGTTGCGACAGCGTTGCCAAGGTTGTGGCCATCGAGGGTCTGGGCCCACCACTCCGCCGGCTTCAAGCCCAGAAGAGTTCTGCTCACGGTCATATGCAGGAGTGGATCAAACAAATGCGCGATCTGCCCAACCGAAAACGCCGCCGCTTTAAAACCCTGGACGCGGCGGCCCAGCGCATGCGCGAGGTCAACAACCGCCTTAGCGGCGAGCAGGCCCGTCACCTTGCCCTCCATGGCACTAACCGCGATGAGGACGGCATGTACGCCTGGAAGTTTGACAGCTATGTGAACGCCATGTCTCCGTACCCTTCTCGTGCTGAAACTACCCTGAATGTCTGGAACCTGATCACCTGTCCCGCATTGCTGATCGGTGGCGAGGACTCCAACGCACCAGACGTAGAGAAAGATGAAAGGCTCCAGGCGTTTAGGAATGCCCAGGCCCGGACGATCCCCAACGCTGGGCATCACGTCCACCACGATCAGCTGGAATACTTACTGCAGGTGATTCGGGAATTCCTAGGCCTGTGACATGGAATTTGCCGTCTTGTCCCTCAGGCCCAAAATAGTACCCTGGTGTAGGTTTTCCAAGTTCGAAGGTGCCTGGAACCCAGTGTGTATCGCTTAGGAATGGGTCTGCCTTTACCAAAGCCCAGCCGTCGGTCCTAAGTGCGAATAGTGATGGCGAATCCCCAGCGCCGCAGCTGTAGTCAGGACGCCGAAAGCATGCGGCTATAATGTGTGGGCAACGGTACCTTTGCTAATATGGGCCCGATCGGCCATGGTGTAATATCGGGTACGGATGGTTTACCGAAGAGTCCGTCCCTGCAGGACTTGAGGGAAGCTAAGGGGCCACTCTAAGAGTTGGGTGTTTCTCCGAACCGTGTTGTACATAACTCTCAGGAGCGATGCTGTGCCAGTTACGAAATTGGAAGTCACCAATCGACAGAGCTTTGCCAACGGGGAATCATTTGGCGACGTCGGAGTCTATGAGTTGCTTGAGGGCACCGCTCACTTCGCCGTGGACCCTTTGAACGAGCGAAACACAGCTATTACGGATCTGGAGCTTGCACCCCGTGACTCCGACGGCAAGGTTCAATTTTCCGCTGGCTTCGCCATGTTGCAGCCGGTCAACCCCGACAGAGGCAACCGCCGGATTTTATTCGACGTGGTCAATCGCGGAAGAAAGACCGCTCTCAGTCTGAACAACGTGCCGGCAGCCACCGACCCGACCGCACCGCTCGAGCCTGGGAATGGCTTTTTAATGCGCCACGGCTACACCGTGGTCTGGTGCGGTTGGCAGGCCGACGTGCCGCCAACACCGGGCTTGATTGGGTTGCAAGCGCCGGAAGCCCTCGGTCCTAGGGGATCCCTGACCGGCCAAATCCTATGCCAGTTCCAGGCTAACGAGCCCACGCAGGTGTTCCTGCTGGCCGACCGGGAGCATGTTCCCCATCCGGCGCTCGACGTCGACGAGGCAACGGCTACTTTGACGGTTCGGGACCATCCTAATAGCCCTCCGACGCCCGTCGACCGGGGTAAATGGTCTTTCGTACGGGTCGAGGACGGAGAGGCAGAACCCGAGCCCAGCCACATTTACATGCCTGCGGGCTTCGACTCTGGGAAGATATATCAATTGGTTTACACCACGCGAGGAAGTATTATCGTGGGTCTCGGATTCGCCGCCGTCCGGGATGTGGTGTCCTACCTGAAATACGCGGGCTCCGCCGAAGGCAATCCCTGCGGCGTTGCCATGGAGTACGCTTACGGATTCGGCCGGTCACAAAGTGGCCGATTCCTCCGTCAACTTATCCACCTGGGGCTCAATGAAGATGAAGAAGAGCGTATGGCCTTGGACGGGATCATTCCCCACGTCGGCGGCGGCATGCGCGGCGAGTTCAACCTCCGTTTCGGGCAGCCGTCCAAGGACGTGTGTTACATCATCCCGGAGCTGTTTCCGTTCACCGACACCGAGCAAGTCGACCCGACGACTGGTGAGAGGAGCTCCTTATTGGCGCGAATGGAGGAGCGGGGCAAGGTGCCGAAAATAATGTTTACCAACACGTCGGCAGAGTATTGGCGAGGCGACGCTGCTCTCATCCACACCGATTTGGAAACGATGTTAGATGCCCCTGAGTCCCCCTCCGTCCGCCGCTACCATTTTGCCGGCTGTCAGCACGGGGCCGGGGAGTTCCCCCCGCTGGAAGTGCGCCCCGCGGACGGGATTCGCGGGCAGCTTCCTTTCAACAGCGTGGACTACACACCGTTGCTCCGGGCCGCCCTGCAAAACCTGGACAGATGGGTGTCCGCCGGTGAAGCACCTCCGCCCAGCAGGCATCCCAGTCTCTCCAATGGAACCGCTGTGGAGTCGCATTCGGTGTTGAAGAAGTTCGAGAACCTGCCTGGCGTGCGAGTGCCAACACAGACCACCCGTGCCCTCCGGCTAGATTACGGCCCGGAAGCTCACCTGGGCCGTACTACTACACTGCCTGCGATAGAAGGTAGCGAATATCCCGCTTTGGTGTCGGACATTGACGACAGCTTCAACGAACTCGATGGTATCCGGCTGCCAGATCTGACAGTTCCGGTGGCTACCTACACTGGCTGGAATCTGAGGGACCAGAGCATCGGCAACCAGGACCTGTTTATCGGAATAACTGGAGGGCTGGCTGGCTGGACGCTTCCTTTTCCAGCGACTCCCGAAGACCGTCAGTCCTCCGGCGACCTGCGGTTGTCTATCAAAGAACGGTATGGATCCAAGGAAGAATACTTGAAACAGGTGGAAGCCGCCGTCCAGTCCCTGATCGACGAAGGCTATTTTCTTGTCGAAGACTTGCCAGAGGCGATGGACCGGGCGAGCCGCAAGTACGATTACTTCTTGGGCAAAAACCACAGCTCCTGAGTTACATCAAGGTGGTCGTCTAAGATATTGCGTTTGTCCCGAACACGGAAGGTGAGTCGCGCTGCCTTTAATTCTGGTGTTATGACAGAGACTATCTTGCACCCTACCAGTAGTCTCGACGACTTATTGGAACGATTGCCGCCAGAGGCACACCTACGAGGTGAGGAATTTGAACGCCCGGCTAAATGGTTCCTAGGGACTGACCCCGGGTACGCTTCGTAACCGCGAGATGTCTGGCTTTAGCGCCTAAGAACTCGAATACTCCCTCGGGCGACATTTATTTGGATAAACGATTGAGGTGTTAGACATGCTAGAAAATAAAATA
>CAXEOX010000206.1:0-3940 GCA_963997925.1 uncultured bacterium | reverse complement strand
CACCTGTCGACGCGTTTCTGGGATCGGTTACGAACAGCATCAGCAGCATCCCCACCAGGTAGGACACTGCCAGCATCGAGAAGGCCACCGAGAACCCCAGGGTCTGCATAAGAGAACCCACCAACAGTAGCCAGACCGGCCCGGACGCGAAGCCTAAAAAGAAGAAGGCACTGAATGCGGCGTCGCGGTCCTCATCGGGTAGGGAGTCTGCCACCACAGCCTGTGTCAGGGTCATGCGCGAGCGGGTCACCGTGCCGTAGAGCACTAGGCTCAGCAGTAGTAGCGGCAAGAAAGCTTCCTGAAAAGCCACCCACACGGTTGCGAGCGCCGATAGGCCAAGGGACAATTGGAGAATTCCGGTGCGGGACAACCGGTCCGAAAGCCATCCAAATCCAATGGGACCGATCACTCCGCCCAACCCTAAAGTGGTGATGGCCACGGCCACCGTGAACGTCGATAGCCCCAAGTCGTTGGCGAAATATACGGCCATGAATGCTACCATGCCTCCACCACCGCGGCCAGCCCCGCCCACCATCATCACCAAAGAAACAAAGATCATGTTCCTGTTCCGAAAAACCCTCAGGTAGCTGGACGTACTTTGCATCAACTTCTCTTTGCTGGTCGACCCCTGGCTGGTGGCCGTGTCAACCCGCTTTCGGAACAGAAAATAGACGAGTCCCATGGCGATGCTCAGAGCGGCGACAATCATAAAGACCTGCCGCCAGCTCATGATCACCAACATTGCACCCGCGGTTAGGGGGGCCAGCAGGCTGCCGACATTGGATATGCTGCTGTTCAAGCCGATTATCTTGCCCCGGGCACTGGGGAAGTAGCCAGCTAATAGGCTATAGCCTACTGGATGCTGGGCGCTGGCGCCGACGGAGGCCACGCCACGGGTGCTTATGATACCGCCAAAGGAGTTGACGAAGCCCGTGGCCAAAGTACCGAACCCCAGGACGAGGTTGCCGATGCCCAGTAGCCAAGTCCGGGGTAGAAAGGGCGTGGCGAACCCGTAGAAGCCTTGGGTGGCTCCGCCAAGCATACTTTGGACGGCCAGAAGCACTCCAAGCTCGGCGTAACCAAACCCCAGCTCCGGCATAATGACGGGATACAAGACCACCATCATCTGGTTCTGGAAGTGGTTGACCCCGTGGGATACGTTGGTCAGCCACAGAATGATGTTGCGCTCTACCGCCGAGCCTACTTCTTCTTCCGTCGCGGAAGCGTTCGCTTCCGCTGCCGATTCTTGCATGCTCTCCTGTGATTCCACCATTGCTGGATGGCCAACCCGTTGACCCGCCAAACGTAGGACAGTATACTCCCGCATAACGCCTTGACGAAAGTGAGCAAGTATGGATGATATGAGGGGTATATTGCTCGTTATGGACTCGAGGAAGCGAATAAAATTTCCTGCCGAGGTGTAACCATGGGAGAAATACTAGGAGTCGGCGCGACCCACTACCCACCGGGTTTGGTCCCGGATGAATACAAGCCCTGGCCGCTGGCCAGGATGCTGCAGCACGACAAAAGAATCCCCGCCGAAATGAAAGACCCAGCCAACTGGCCGGAAGAGATGCGTAAGGAATGGGGCGATGATGAGGGCATCACTTCCCACAAGGCCCACCGGGAAAGGGTCTTGAAGGCCTTTCAGAAGATTCGGGATGAGATAGACGCCTTTAATCCCGACTTTATTCTCATATGGGGAGACGACCAGTACGAGAACTTCAAAGAGGACATCATCCCGCCCTTCTGCGTGCTGGCTTACGACGAGATAGAGTTCCAGCCTTTCAAGCGGACCAGGGGCCGGCCCAACATCTGGGGCGAGCCGGAAGACAAAGTATTCCGGTCTCCCGGCCATCAGGAAGCCGGCCGCTACCTGGTCACTGGGCTGATAAACAACGGCGTGGACATGGCCTACGCCTACAAACCCCTCCATGAGGAAGGGTTGGGCCACGCTTTCGCTAATACCCTGCTGTATCTGGACCAGGATCGTTCAGGGTTCAACTATCCCATACTGCCGGTGGCGGTGAACTGCTATGGTAGCAACGTCATCCGCATGCGTGGCGGCTCCGATGAACACTCCAACGAGCCAGACCCGCCGTCTCCCTCCCCCAAGCGGTGCATGGAAGTTGGCGCAGCCACGGCGCGGGTCCTATTGGACAGCCCGTACCGGGTGGTGGTTATGGCATCTTCCAGTTGGTCTCACGCTTTCCTCACCAAGAAGAACAACTGGATCTACCCAGACCTGCCCGCCGACCGGGTGCTTCTGGAGCACTTGAAAGCCGGGGATTATCAGAAATGGCGCGAATATCCCCTCTCCAGTATCGAGGAATCAGGACAACAAGAGGTGCTGAACTGGGCTTGTCTCGTCGGAGCAATGGAAGAACTGGGCCGCAAGCCCGACGTTCTGGATTGGGCCGAGACCTGGATCTTCAACGCACCCAAGTGTCTGGCCCTGTTCAAATAAACCAGAGTTTACCCAGACGATTAAGAAGAAGGTGGGCACTCAGTGCCCACCTTCTGTTTTTTCTTGGCTAGCTGGTGTGAAACCAGACAGTCGTCATTCCGGAGAACGCCGGAATCCAGGTAATGTCGCGATCTGGACCGAGCTCCGTTTCCACAGCGGCGACTGGACCGCCGCCTGCGCGGGAGTGAAGGTTAGGTCGTTCTGTGCGCTGGTGACTAAATATGGTGCGATGCCCCGGTTTGGCCGTTCTAGACAATAAAAGGCGGTGGCACTAAATGCCCACCGCCTTCGTGTTTCCCGGGTTAGCCGGTTAAGGGACTTAGATATTTAGCTCCAGGATGTACATGCCGCCTTTGATCCGGTCCACGACATACATGATGCCGTTCTCGTCTACATGGATGTCGTTGATACCATTCGCGTCCGCGCCTTCAGGTATCTCCGGTACAAAGTAGGCAACTTCTTCGGGTTGGAAGGCGTTCTTGGTGTTGAACACCCGGATTCCCGCGTTGAAGAATGTACCAAATACCAGGTCTTCGTCGATGCGCATGGACGTCTCGCCGGGTTGGTTCTCATAAACGTTATGGGCGCCGTAACGGCCTGGCCGGTTGAAGAAGTCTTCGGTGTCGGCCATGGGCAGAGTGCTGGTGATGATTGGGTTGGTCTCCACCCGGTTATCCATCAGCCAGACCAGTTTGGGGTAATCCTCACCACCCTGCCGGACGGCCTCCTGTGTGACTACCAGCATCTCGCGTTCGAACAATGGCAGCACCGTGTGGGTGAAGCCTGGGAACGGCGGCGCGTAGTTGACGTTAGCTAGCATGGAGATGTTGGACTTGTCGGAGATGTCCAGGGTCACCACTCCGGAATCTTTCCAGGCGCAATAGGCCCGGTCCGGACGATCGGGGTATACGTTGGCGTTGTGCAGGCTATGGCCGGCGTCGAACTGGGGATGCCTGGCCAAGGGAGGCGCGCTGTCACCTTCTTGGGTGCCGGGGAAGTGCCAGCGTCCGGCCTCTACGGGGTTGGACGGGTTTTTCACGTCCAGAATTACATAGAACTGATCGTCCTTGGGATTGGTGGGACGGGAATCCGGGGTTCCGGTTGACAGGTGAGCATATTCGCCGTCGGTCCACCACAGGCAGTGGCAGCCTTTGGACTGGGCGCCTTGGGCTTTCCAGAAACCGATGCGCCGGGGTTCTTCCGCATTGGATATGTCGTAAACACCAACACCCGTGCCCGGCTGGTTGTGGTCGGTGGACTGGTAGGCCACTAGCATCGTATCGCCGACGATGGCCAGTGAGTTGGACCGCAGATGGGGATAATCCAGGTCGGTCTGGGCAATGAGCTTGGGGTTGTTGATGTCGGTGACGTCAACGCTGGTGATGTCTTTGGGAGCGGCCACGTGGGCCATGTAGAAGATCCGCCGGCCGTCCCGGGTTTTGTGTATGGCCACGCCCTCGCCGATATTTCCAT
>CAXEOX010000205.1:0-3942 GCA_963997925.1 uncultured bacterium | reverse complement strand
ATAGCCCATTCGCCCGAGAAGTTGATAAAAAGCATTTTCCCGCAGGGCCACCTGCCAAGAGCTGGGTTTATGTTGCCGGACTATTCAGGCCTGACGTAATAGTGGAGATTGAAGCTATTGCTGCGGTTCCGTAGCCAGCTCGCCGACTTGGAACTCAGCCTGGAACTTTGGACGGTGATTTCTGGCATATCGGGTTTCTACGATTAAGGAAAGACCGTCCAATGATTAGTTTCGTTGGTGCCATTAGACTTGGTTTTCAACGTTATTCTGATTTTAACGGCAGGTCTACACGGGCTGAATATTGGTGGTGGTTTTTATTTGTTGTGCTTACCGGCATCGCATTAACCCTCATCGATATGAGCATCGGTACTTTTTGGTGGGAGGCTCAGGGGGCCTGCTTAGTGTATTGTTCAAACTCGCGACGTTAATCCCGGGTCTCGCGTTAGGAGCTAGAAGACTTCACGACATCAATAAGAGTGCTTGGTGGTTATTAATGTGGCTTATTGTATGGCTGGTTATTCCAATGATACTTTTGCTTGTATGGGCTGCTAGACAAGGAGATAACGGACCAAACAAATATGGCCTTGACCTCCGCAATCAACCTTAAAAAGCGACTGGACAGGAAATCAGATGAGTTGACTCACCCCCATACTATTCGCTGACGTGTATGTAATCTTCCAGTCTTTTCCCATTACCTGACCGATTGGTTCTTAGATAATCAGAAAGTCCCCGTTGACGTTGAACGACCTTTTCGCATCAACATATCATTGGTAGGAGCGACGCCATGACCGACTGGAACCCAGCTCAATACCTCCTCTACGGTAACGAACGGCTGAGGCCGGCTCTGGACCTGTTAGCTCGAATCCAGATGACTTCGCCAGATACGGTGTACGACCTTGGGTGCGGTACAGGCACGGTCACTAGAATATTGAAGGAGCGGTGGCCCGATGCCCAGGTAACCGGGGTTGACTCGTCGGAAAGCATGCTGGAGCGAACTCAGGCCGTAGAGACTGGAGTCTACTGGCAGCACTCCGACCTCAACGACTGGCAGCCGGAAAACCCCGCCGACGTTGTGTACTCCAATGCGGCTCTGCACTGGCTAGACAACCACGAACGGTTGTTCCTTCGGCTCATGGAGACCGTTAAGCCTGGTGGAGTATTAGCAGTACAGATGCCAGAGAATTTCAGCGCCCCCAGCCACACATCGATCTCCGAAACCGTCCGGGAAGGAGATTGGCGGGAGCGTTTGGCACCCTTTCAGCGGGAGCATCCAGTAGCCGAACCATCCTTCTACTACGACCTCCTGAGCCAGTTTTCCAACTCTATCGACATGTGGGAGACCACCTACATGCACATCCTAGAGGGCCAAAATCCGGTGGTAGAGTGGACAAAGGGTACGATGATCCGTCCCTTACTCGACAACCTGACGGAGGAAGAAGGATCGGCATTCTTAAAGTCATACACGGAGAAAGTGGCGAGGGCCTACCCACGCCGCTCTGACGGCAAAACAGTGCTCCCATTCAAGCGTTTGTTCATCTTGGCGGTAAAATAAAATTGATGTCGTTCCTAGGGTCCCCGAAACATCTCTTTATCGAGTACAGAATAAGCCTAAGTTCTAACGAAGAATACGAAAAACGTAATCCTTGCGGAATAATCCTCAATGTTATAACTCTGGAATCACGTTCTGGACAAGATCAACAAATCCACCAACGCCATTAATTACCTATCGCTACCCATTGGTCGAGAGTTGTACGAAGTCCTGGGTTTATATTGCCCAATCTCAAAAACCGATGGGGGCAACCCCGTGTCGGTTCGATTCTCACCTTCGGCACCACTTTTCTATTGCCCACCTGGAACTCAGCCTGAAACTTTGGACTGTGATTGACGGGGATTTCCGGATTTGATGATTAGTCTTTTCCGATAGTCTTGAGATCTACGTGTTCTTGGAGTATCAACGATGTCCCGGAGGTCGTGCGAACGTACTCCCGGAATACCGGCTTTTCTAGCGACGGCGAAGGATGCATGGCTCACTGTGTCCTGGTGAAAGGACCCAAAGTCGGTGTGCCTAAAGACAAGGTCAGACTCGGCCCATAGGATGCCCAATGACTCACTATCTTGTTGTTGCTTGATTTTAAGTCCCGCTTTAAAATTTGAGACGCCTGGCCAAAGGGCAAAACTCGTAAACTGCCGGTAATGGTCATTAGGCAGACACCTCGCACAACGACCGACTGCACCACCGGTGTATTGTTCTAAAACCATCTAAATGAACTTGATTCCCTGGAGTATATGTTATGACTGGGGCGGATCTTTTAAACACAACCATTTCTCAGGTGAGCCGATTTATCCGGGAACGACAACTTTCGCCTGTGGAGTTAACCCGGGCATGCATTGAGCAGAGCGAACGTGTGGACCCCATTCTAAAAGCATTTACCACCATGACCCCCGAATACGCGATTCAGCGGGCCCAGCAAGCAGAGAAAGAAATTAGCAGCGGCAAATACCGAGGGCCTTTGCATGGCATTCCGTACACTTTGAAGGATGTGATCTCAACCCATGGTATTCGCACCACCTTCGGCAACCCACGGATGATTGATTTCAAGCCCCAAGAGTCCGCGACCGTCCACGTCCTGTTAGAGGAAGCAGGGGCAGTTTTACTGGGCAAGGTCTACTCTCACATTGGGCGGGGTGATGACCCGGTGATGTGCTACAGCCCGTGGAATCCAGATACTAGCCCGGGAACCACAAGTGGCGGTTCCGGCGCGGCGGTGGCTTCAGGCATGGGCTTACTGTCCATCGGAACCGATACGGGTGGCTCCGTGCGCCACCCGGCCAGCAACTGTGGCGTGGTGGGTTTCAAGGCGACCTTTGGCCGGATCAGTAGATTCGGCGTTTGGGCTACTTCTTGGACAACCGATCAAGCAGGCCCCATAACAAAGACGGTAGAAGATAACGCTATCGCTATGGAATGCTTGGCCGTCCATGATTCGAAGGACTTGGTAAGCTTAAATCTGGAATCCAGCGAATACCGCTCCGGGGTTACGGACAGTATTCGAGGCGTTAAGATCGGGTTGCCAGTGGATTATTGGGTATGGAAAGAATGGATCAACCAGGATGAAGAAGACGCAGTGCGTAACGCGGTTGGAGTACTGGAGGAGTTGGGAGCCGAGATTGTCGAACTTTCTCTCCCTTTGGCCTACGAAGCCCGCGCCAACTCTTTGGCCGCCGAAGGACCTGTGTGGCTTCGCGACAACTTCTCTGAAGACGTTTTACGAGAATGGTCTGAGTTGCACCCGCAATTGGAGCGGGGCGAAACACAGTCTTTTACCGAGTATTTACATGGCCAGCAAAAGCGCATGGCCATCCGCCAAGAGGCCATCGCCGCTCTACAAAGAGTAGACGCAATCGTAATGCCTACCGGGAATACCATAGGAGACAAATGGGACGCCATTACCGCCAACATTCGTGGCAGGGATGTACCTGCTCGTTCTCGGGCCGTCTACCTCAATGGTATGGCCAGTCAGGCAGGCTTGCCAGCGATTTCCATTCCCTGCGGGCTCGCCAAGGAAGAGCGCTTTCCGGTGGGGCTACAACTAGTGGGACGCGACTTGGAAGAGGCCTTGGTTCTACGAGTGGCCTACGCCTACGAGCAAGCGACTCCATGGCACCAACAACACCCTCCGGTGTAATAGTTAGCGTTGGAGCGCAGCCGTTGAATCAGAAAATCGGTACCACTAGTATGCTCAGTCATGGCATCAAACTCAAAAACCGGTGGGGGTAATCCCGTGTCAGTTCGACTCTGACCTTCGGCACCGCTTTTTGATAACAAATTGATAACACGAGCCCCCTCAAACGAGGGGGCTTTCTTGTTTTAGTGACACTTCCGACGACCCGATCGATGTTAGGCCGTCCACCGTAAGGCTTGCGCGCAAGCTGCCTCAATCA
>CAXEOX010000204.1:0-3945 GCA_963997925.1 uncultured bacterium | reverse complement strand
AAATTCATGGAAATCCGGCCTATTGGGTGACAGTTGACGAGATTGCGGTATGGCCGAACGATGCCTAAACAGGTCGGACGGTAAAATTAGAACCCCTGAAGTAGCAGATACTTATATCCGAATTGGGATTCAACCTCCTGAGGTCAGCATGGCGAGTGTTCCACTGCGCTATCAATTTCATAACTAGAGGTTAAATCTGGTTAGTCTTCTGACACTTTGACCAGTAGTTTTCCAAAGTTTTCTCCCTGCATCAGACCTATAAAGGCTCCGGGAGCATTCTCGATTCCATCTACTACGTCCTCCCTGTATTTGATCCGACCCTCTTTTATCCAGCCTGCTATTCGCTGACGTCCCTCTTCATGACGATTCCGGAACTGGCCGACCAGAAATCCCTCCGCACGGGCCTGTTTGCCTACCAATAAACCCATCTTTCGCGGCCCGAGTTCTGGCTCCTCTAGGTTATACTGCGAAATCGATCCGCAGATGGAGATTCGAGCTCCCACGTTTATATGGTCGAGCACTGCATCGGTGATCGGACCGCCTACGTTATCAAAATAAACGTCCACACCCAACGGGCAAACTTCTGCCAACTCGGCGTTGACGTTTTCGGTCTTGTAGTTGATTCCGGCGTCAAAACCCAGATCGTGTTTTATGTAATCGATTTTTTCAGGTGTGCCGGCTATCCCCACTGTACGACAACCCATGATTTTGGATATTTGACCCACGACCTGGCCAACAGCGCCGGAAGCGGCAGAGACGACTACCGTGTCACCTGTTCTGGGCTGGCCAACCTCCAGAAATCCGAAGTAGGCCGTCATGCCTGGCATTCCTAAGACTCCGAGAGCCGTGGAAAGAGGGCCAAGACTCGTATCGACCTTACGTAGATTGTTGCCGTCGGATACGGCGTATTCCTGCCAGCCCAGTGGTCCTTCGACCACCTCTCCCTCGGTGAAAGCAGGTGTTCGGGACCGGACTATCTTTCCCACCACACCCCCAACGATTACTTCACCTAACTCCATAGGGGTAGCATAAGGGTGGGTGGCCCGCATGCGACCCCGTTGGTAAGGGTCCAGAGATAACCAAATCACTCTAACCAGGACTTCTCCCTCACTCGGTTCAAGGATTGGCCCCTCGGCCAAGTTGAAATCCGACTCTCTAGGCAAGTTCGCGGGTCTGGCAGCGAGTCTGATCTGACGGTTTACGTGGCCTGCCATCTTTTCACGTTCCTCAAAATAAGTTTAGAGTAAAGATTTAACTGCAAAATCTCATACTCAGGTTGGTTGATCACCCAACAACTATATACCCGGGTTCAGGTTAATTTTTAGACCTCGCCTGGTCTTGCTAGGGGCGTTTGATAAGCTGGGACTTAATTATCCCGTAATTCCCCTCCCTGAGTGGTAACAAACACAACGTAAGGAAACCGTACCGCCGCAGGCGCTCACCAGTGTCATTGTAAATGCACTGAAACGCTAACTCCATCGCTGTTACAAGTATCCGAGAAAAAGGCGGCTGAAAAGCGACCGAGAATGTGACTGCTGTACAAAAGCAGTTCCGCGCAACCGGGAGTTATAAGACTAGTTAGCGTCTTGAAGCGCCCTAGAATTGCAAGTACTAGGGCATTCCTGATCGGAGGTCCTAGGAGACGGCGTGGCAAGTAATAACGCAGAGTTCTCCTGGCCCGGCAATCAAAACCATCGTTAAATCTGCCATTACCTGGGCGCCTTCAATGAAGATTCGAACGCTCGGCATCGCCCCATTATCCCCTCTTGGCGATTACCTCCCGGCCAAAGTCCTCGATGAGGTCGCGGGCCCCTTGGGGATCAGTAACTGATATGGCCACGCTGTCTACCCCGTTGGCTTCCATGCTCTCCAGCTTGTCGATTATTTCTGGTCCTGTCCCAGTCAGAGTTCTCCCGATAGCCTCCTGGGTAACGAACTGAGCTTCATCAGGCTTCAAGAACACCATGTGCCCACGGTGGGCGTCCAGATAAAGACGGTCTGAAGCCGTGCCTGTAGACTCAGCGTACTCCTGGATATAAGTGTTAAAGGCGTCGGTCATCTCGGGGTCCGGCCGCATGCCAAGGTTGGCTCCTAGGCCGAAGGCGGCCTCCCATTGTGCGTGTAACCCAGGCATTATGCTGGGACCCACCCGGGCCATCACTCGGTCAGAATTCAAAGACTCTCCCTCCCGCAACACGCACCCGAATTCCAACGCCACCGTGTACGGTTTTTCCGTACTGCGGCCTGATTGTCTGGCAGCATCACATATCCTGGCAATTTCTGGCTCGAGACTACGTCGTACCCGCAGGGTCGTCACCCAACCATCAGCTAGCTCACCCGTCACTTGCTGCCCTCTCGGCCCGTTGGCCGCGATGTACACTGGAATCGGATCTTTGATGTTGATGAAACCCTCCAGGTCGGCATGGATCAAACGGACCCAACGTTCCAGATCACCCTCGCGGAATAAGACATCTTCTCCCCGCAGCAAACCCCGGACTTGCCGGGTATAGTCGCGCAGCTGGTTGATGGTAATTTGAGGGAGACCCATGGTATTACGGCCAGTGTAACCTGTGCCCATCGCCAGGATTACGCGACCGGGAGCCAACTTGTTAATCGTGGCGATGGCCGACGCCGTCACCGGGGCAATTCGGTTGCTGGGTATGGCCACCAGGGTCCCCAGCTTGATCCGGCTGGTGTTCTGGGCGGCTAACGCCATTGTGGCATAGACGTCGCTGTAGATCAGTTGGGAGTCGTAAAACCAGGCGTGGGTGAAGCCCGCCTCCTCCGCGGCCCGCACTTCCCTCCATGCGTCTATGTAAGAAGGGATTCCTATCCCGTAGTCCATGACATTCCCCTCCTAGTCCGTTTTCAGCTTCGCCGATATGCGGCGGCCGGGTGGCGTTCGGGCAACCGGGGAAATCCGAAGATCTTCTGCCTGAGGGACCCCGGCGAATATTCCTTTTGCATGAGATCTCGTGCCTGGAGCACGGGTACCACGCCATCGATGAAATCCACAAAGGTTCCCGGTGTCACCGAATAGGTCAGGTTGAACCCGTCCACTCCGGCTTCCTGCCACTCTTGCAGAGCGTCTGCTATCTGCTCCGGGGTTCCCGTCAGGAACTGGCCGGCCAGCCGGGTCCTGGTCAGATCCCGAAAGGTCTGGGTCTTGTCGGGTGCGGACTCGATAAGACTTTTCACAAAACCCCTCATGGCGTCGGTGTTAATCGTTCCCAATGGCTGGTCCAAATCAATGGCGGCTAGGTCCACTCCTACGGTGCCGCTTAAGTGGGCAAAGGCCCCTTCGGTGCTGAACTCCTCCAAGTACTCTGCCTTTTTGGCTTTCGCTTCTGCCTCGGTCCCTCCGACTACCGGGGATATCCCTTGGAAGAACCGAATGTCATCAGAGCGACGGCCCAGGCGGGTGGCTTGGGCACGAACATCGGAAATAACGCTGGCGGCCCCCCGCAGGCTAGTCCGTGATTCGACGATGAAAACACATTCGGCGTGGGTTGCCGCAAACCTTCGACCCCTGGTTGATGAGCCCGCCTGAAACAGCAGGGGGGTCCGTTGAGGTGATGGTTCGGAAAGATGGGGCCCGGCAACTGTGAAATGTTTACCGGTGTGGTTGATGGGGTGAACCTTGTCTGGATCAGCGTAGATTCCCCGCGCGGTGTCCCGGAGCACAGCGTCGTCCTCCCATCTGCCCTCCCAAAGCTTGTAGACTACGTCCATGTACTCGTCGGACAGCCCATATCTTTCGTCGTGCGAGGGCAATCGCTCGTAGCCGAAATTAGCCACGGCGTTGGGCAGGTAGGATGTCACGACGTTCCACGCGACACGGCCTCGGGTTAAATGGTCCAATGTGGACATCTGCCGGGCGAAGGTGAAGGGATGGGACTGGAAAACCGAGCTGGTGAAAGCCAGGCCCAGATGTTCGGTGACGTG
>CAXEOX010000203.1:0-4042 GCA_963997925.1 uncultured bacterium | reverse complement strand
CGCAGATCCGTCCACTTTCTCCGCGCAGAGTCAGGGAGCCCGGTGTGGCTTTACGGGGCCGGGGCAAAATCAGGGACACGAAAAGGACGTCCCTTTTAAGCATCTCTTGAACCGAAAGAAAACGTCTTTGGGTTCAGGTGCTAAGAGCCCCCCTTTCGTAAAGGGGGGTTGGGGGATTTCCCCGCGCTAAGGCCCCTCCTCGTAATACTGGCGTAGATTCCTGGCCGGGAAGGGTTGGTAGGGGTGCTGCTTCAGGGCGTCCTCGTTCAGCTCGATGCCCAGACCGGGGCCTTGGGGGATGCTTATGTACCCGTCCTTGATCTGGAATGGATTGTGGGCGATTTCCTGGCCGAAGCTTTCCAGGTTCACGAAGTACTCGGTGATTAGGAAGTTGGGGATGTTGGTGGACACCTGTAGAGTTGCAGCTAGTCCCAGTGTGGTGCTGTTGTAATTGTGGGGTGACACCACCACGTAGTAAGGCTCGGCCATGGCCGCAATCTCTTTTAGCTCCAGGATACCGCCCACGTTGCACACGTCCGGGTTGATGATGTCGGCAGCCTGTTTCTCGAAAATCTCCCGGAATTCAAACTTGGTGTACAACTCTTCCCCGGTGACGATGGGTATGTTGATTTCCCGCTTGACCGCCGCCAGAGCATCGACGTTCTCGGCCAGTACCGGCTCCTCGTACCAGAAGGGCCGGAACTGTTCGATGTTTCGGGCGATGCGCACGGCGTGCATGGGAGCTAAGCGCCGGTGCATCTCCACCAGAATCTCCACGTCCGGTCCCACGGCCTGACGCACCGCAGCCACGTTTTCGACCGCCTCTTCCTCAACCTCACGGCTGACGAAGCTACGCCAGGGACCGGGAATCGGGTCGAACTTGAGGGCGGTGAAGCCCATCTCGATGATTTGAGACGCCTTTTCTGCTATCGCTTCCGGTGTCTTGGCCCCTCCGGACCATCCGTTGGCGTAGACCCTTATCTTGTCCCGGCAGGCCCCGCCTAGCAATTGATATATAGGGACTCCCAGCTTCTTGCCGGTGATGTCCCACATGGCTTGCTCAAGCCCGCTTATCGCACAATAAAAGTCCATCGCCCCGCGCCGTCCTGCGATGTCATCATAGGCCATCTGGGTGAAGTGCTTGATGTTGAAAGGGTCGCGGCCCACCAGGTAGCGCTCCAGTTGATCGACATGAGCCACGACCTGTAGGTCCCGGTCCGACTGGGTGTAACACTCCCCCCAACCGTAGATGCCTTCGTCGGTGTCAATCTTGACGAAGCACAGGTTCTTCCCAACTCCTGGATGGGCTAGGAAGGTGGTCACGCCGGTGATTTTCATCGATGGCCTCCTTGAATCTTGAACAGTGGTGGCGCTTTTGGCCCCGCCGAGTTGTGTCTGGATACTAGAGGGCACCGAAGATGGCGTCAAGGCCCCCGGTTCCATCAGGGAAAGTACTGCCGGAGCGGCGTCTCTGGTATCATTGAAGATGAATGGCTGCATGAAATCGGTTCAAGAAATCAATATCTCGCCCGTGAAGTCCCTCGGTCTATCGAGCGTTGGCGTTGTGCATGTAGGCATGAGCGGCATCGTGGAGGACAGGCGGCTCTTTCTGATTGATAATCGTGATAGACTGGTGACCCAGAGAGAGGTGGGGCGGCTGACGCAAGTTAAAGCCGATTACCGTGGTGATTCGGACCGGCTTTGTTTGGATATACCTGGCAGCGATTCCATGGAAGGCAGTCTGGAAACCGGAGAGCCGGTGGCAACCAAGCTATGGGGACGCGATGTGACGGGAGACGTGGTGACCGGGGATTGGGGGGATGCTCTCTCGGACTTTTGCGGACAGGCTGTTCGACTGGTCCTCTCCAGCGCTCCAGGGCAATGTTACGATGAATATCCAATCTCCCTGCTGTCCCAAGCCTCGTTGGACGCTTTGAACCGGGAGATTCCGGTTGGCCAGGTAGACGCCTTAGATGCCCGGAGATTCCGCCCTAACTTTCTGATTAGCGGCTGCGAGCCTCACGAAGAGGATTCCTGGCTAGGCCAAACCATTAGGGTCGGAGATGAGATGCTCCTGCACGTGGTGGCCAGAGACCCGCGATGCGTCATTACCTGCCTTGAACCGGACACGGGAGAGGCGGACTTTGATACACGGGAATCAATCGCAAGGTATCGGCCCAGTCTTGGGGCGGTATATTTCGGAGTTTATGGAATCGTCGAACGCGCTGGCAGTGTTTCGGTTGGAGATCAAGTTGGGAGACCAAGTTAAAACACCCATCAACGCCTCTTCGTAGAGTATAGGAGAAGAGCCTGATGCCCGATGAATTAGTAAATTTCTCGGAGAAACCTGAAGCCAAGATTCTGATTGCCGGCTGGCGCCGCCAGTGGTCCGACGGCGGACGCGTGTCCGGAGGTCTGACCAGATACCTGATCGAGAAATTAGGCGCCAAAAAGATCGGGGAGATGAGCCAGACGGTTTCTCACGACTGTTATCCCTTCCAGGTGGCGGGGACTCACGATACTTTCCGCCCGCTGGCGGCCTACGAGGACGGGCTCCCCAGCAAGGATATGTACCGGGAGAACTATTTCTACGATGCTGGTAACGGGCTGATAATCTTCCGTGGTGAAGAGCCTTGGTTCCATATCGAGACGTTCGGACAAGCCTTCTTCCAGGCCATCAGCGAACTGGGCATTCAGACTACGGTGGCGGTGGAGGGGGTCAACGGGCCGGTGCCGCCGGAGATGGAAAGAAGAGTAACTTGCGTCTACAGCAAGGCTGAGATGAAAGAGAACCTGGAGAAATACGGGGTCCAGTTCTCCAGCTACGGCAGCGAAGGGCGCCGAGGACCCACCATAGCGATGGCTTTGGTGACGTTGGCCCACTTCGAGCATCCTGATGTCAACATGTTCCGCTTGGGGTCGATGGCGCCCATGTTTCCCTTTTCCACTAACACCAACGAGCAGGTGGGGATAACCAGGGACCACCGGTCTTACTACGACATCATGCGAAGACTGAAGGCCATGTTCGACCTGAACATCGACCTATCGGAGCTTCAGGAACTGGGAGAGGCCGAATGCCAGCAACTACAAGAGACTCTGGATAGAATCAGTTCCAATAATCGGGAGGCCAAGCAGCTCATCGAGAGCGTTAGGTCCGATTATAACTACACCCCCTTCGAACAATCTGTGGACCTTGGCGCTACCCTGGACCAGGCTCTGGAAGACATTCTGCGCAATATGCCGGAGTAGCCTAGGGTCTGAACTGATTCCAACCCGGTTGTTTCACGCTTGAAACCGCACTTTTCCCATGTTCCGAAGTGGAACTTGGCCCAGTATACCCACGCCAGGTGGCCAAGGTGCTCAAACGACATAGTATGAATAAGTAAATATTACTTATTGCTAGGGTGTGGTACGCCGCAGATATCTGGTAAAATAAGGATCGGTGCAAGTTAAGGTTTCTGTTACATCGGACGACCTCGACTGGACCAATACAACACATAGGGAGGCCATCCGAATGGCGATTTCAGACAAAGACCTAACTTGTAGAGACTGTGGGGCTGTATTTACCTTCACAGCCGGTGAGCAAGAATTTTTTGCATCCAAGGGATTCACTAATGAGCCCAGCCGTTGCCCGGCCTGCCGGTCAGCCCGGCGGAACCAGGGTGGTGGTGGATTCGGTGGTGGTGGCGGCGGCTACGGCGGCCCCCGTGAGATGCATCCTGCGGTGTGTGCCCAGTGCGGCATCGACACCGAGGTTCCCTTCCTACCCAGGGGAGACAAACCGGTGTATTGCAGCGACTGCTTCAGCTCAATGAGGCGCTAACAGCCAGCTACTAAAGAAAGGAGCCGCCAATCTGGCGGCTCCTTTCTTATTGGGACAAGATCCTCAAACTCCAGGACGGATTCTCGTCGCTACGTTTTAACGGGGCTGGCCCACCCGTTATTAGTCATGTGTGGAGCGGGCGATGAGATTCGAACTCACGACTTTTTGCTTGGGAAGCAAACACTCTACCACTGAGTTACGCCCGCTTTAATTCGAGGC
>CAXEOX010000202.1:0-4108 GCA_963997925.1 uncultured bacterium | reverse complement strand
ACCCAAGGCCAGAAGGGGGGCGCACCCAAGCCTTCATAGCAACGGCCCCAGAAGACCCTCATGCCTTGGCTTTCGGCGGCCCCAGTCAACTCTTGAGCGACGCGGGTCTTGCCGATGCCCGGCTCGCCGGTTAGCATCACCAGCCGGCCTTGGCCGGATATGGCGTCGTCCAGCACTGTCCTGAGACCGGCCATCTCCCGCTGCCGTCCTACGAAGACGCCGAGGGAAGGGCTGGCATTTAGCCGTGTTGCGTCTGAGTGAGAGGTTGGTTCTACCATGCCGGCTCAGTATAGTAGGTATCTTCACGGCGTTCCAGTGCCTATCGATCAGACGGTTCCATACATAATCACTCCGGAAGTTCAGGATTCCGGAGTCCGGTCACGTGTAGAATGGGGTTAACCGCCTAACTGCCAGGTGCGTGGGACGGCTGGATTATCGAATCAATCATCAGACCCAAGCGGGATTAATATGAGCGTATATGGCCTTACCGGCGGTATCGGTGTCGGAAAATCGACCGTTGCGAACATCTTTCAGGAGTCCGGCATTCCCGTGGTCTTGGCCGACGATGTGGGACGTCAAGTGGCGGCCAAGGGCAGCGATGGTCTGGCGGAGATTGTCAGCTCTTTTGGGGCAGACATCTTAGATGCTAACGGGGAACTAGACCGGCGGAAACTGGGGACGCTGATTTTCAACAACCCTGACCGGCGCCGCCACCTGGAGGGCATTTTACATCCTCGGGTTCGCGACCTTAGCCAAGAACTCTTCAGGAACCTGGAGCAGGTCGGTAATCAGATTGTGATTTATGAGTCGGCCCTTCTGTACGAGACGCAACGCCACACCGAGATGCGAGGCGTGATTTTAGTGACAGCAAGTGAAGAGCAACGCATCGCTCGAGTGCGATCCCGTGACGGGAGTGACGAGGAGGACGTGCGCAAACGAATCAGAGCCCAGATGGACGAAGAAGAAAAGCTCGGCCTGGCCGATCACATAGTCGATAACAGCGGGGATCTACAAGCGCTGCATAGCAACGTCAGCAGCTTGATATCAGAGCTACGGCAACAGCAGGAATAAGGGCCGACGGACCCGCCAACCAGCTAGCAGTCTTTGAGCCGGGGCATCACCTTCTCCGCGAATAGACGCAGATTAGCTTCAGCTTCCTCGGTTGGCATGCCGGCGTAGCTAAAAACACCAACGAACGTGTCGTTGTCTGTCCGATCGTGGATAGCCAAGATTTTCTCGTAGCATTGGTCCGGTGTACCCCAGACCTGTAGACTCAAGAAGAACTCGGTGACTTTATCGTCGCCATATTCGGCAATCTTCTCGGCAAACTTGCCGTAGTACTCGTAGCCTTTCACGTCCCGGTGGTGGTCGGCCTGGAACTGATAGTGATCCATCACCGACTTCCAGTAACCGCCGATGTAGCGGCGGGCCATGTCGTAGGCCCGTTCCTCGTCCTCATCGCAAAATACCCAGCCCACGACCACCGGGGGTGGCGCAGTTTCACCGTTGGCCTGCACATAAATCTCCCGGTACGCGTTTAACTCTTTGGCGGCCTCATCCCAGGGCTTCTGGGGGATTATCAACACCCCAACGCCGAGGCGGGCTATCAACTCCGCAGACTCGGGTGACACGGCGGCGGCGTAGGTGCGGCCCTTAAAGCTTTTGAAGGGCTCGGGGCGGATGTCCCGGCGGGGCTGCTTCACAATCTCGCCGTCGTATTCGCAGTATCCGTTCTCCAGCCCAGCCAACACCATCTCGGCCGACTCGGCGAAGCGAGCCCGGGACTGGGACATGTCCAAGCGGAAACCGTCGAATTCCACCTTTGCCAGGCCGCGGCCGATGCCCAGAATCATGCGCCCTTCACTCAAGTTGTCCAGCATCGACACTTCCTCGGCCACCCGGACCGGGTCGTGCCAGGGCAGAACCACCACCATCGTTCCCAGCAAAGCGTTTTGAGTGCGCCCGGCCATGTAGGTCAAGAACTGAATCACGTCGGGGCACATGGTGTAGTCGGTGAAGTGGTGCTCCACTCCCCAGATGGATTGATATCCAAGGGGTTCGGCCAAGTCGGCCAAACGGAGTTCATCACGGTAGACCTGGAAGTCGGTCTTCTCCCTACCGGGGTTTTGAAACACCGTGGACATTCCTACATGCATCTCTACCTACCTCCCCAGGATAAAACGGGTCTCTAAAGAGCGCTTACAGCCGATTGTAAGGCAAGCACCACCGGCTTCGGCCCAATTCTACCATCGGTCGTGGTGCCGGGGAGTTTTTCTTACCCACTGCCAGTGTAAGCACCCTATTGGCGGGGCCGGGCCGCCGGTAACCTAAGGGTAGTTTTTGAAAACGAGGAACTCCGAAAATGCCCGAAGGCCTTATCCGAGGAACAAAGGTCAGAATAACGAACGGCCGCTACGCCAAAAAAGCCGGAATCATCGATAGCAACGTGTATGCTGCGATGGTTGATTTCCCCGGCGAGGTGAGCATGGGGTACGGCGTGATTCTGGAAGACGACGAGTGGGTAATGGTGCGCCCTAACCAGGTGAGAACCAAGTTCAGGAAGTCTACTGACCACACGGACGAGATTGAATGATCCGGCGGGAGTCAGCCGCACTTCAGATGCCGGTATAACAACCCGAGGGTTAGACCGCCCTACACACCTTACTCATAAAGCTGAAGGCCTCCCTCGGGAGAGGGGAAGGTTTCATCGTCTTGAAAAGCCCAATGGAAAGCCTTCGATAGAATCTTGCTGTTGGTAGCGCCGCTGAACCGGTGGTCACAGTCCGGAACCTCCCGGACTCGCAGCGAGTTGGCGGCCATCGGCCCGCACCGCACTACGTAAGCCAGAAGTCCGGCCATCTGATCCTGGCTGCCGAAGGCCAGGTAGATGTCTCCGGTGAACTGAGTTATTCCCTCGTAAAACATGTCGCCGACACTATCGTAGGCGGACAGCAGAAGAATCTTCTTTATCTCCTGGTAGCGGAAAGCCACCGCCCCAACCGCAGACCCGCCGGATGAAAAACCCGAAAGGTAGACCACCGGGGTATCGGACCCACAGAGCTCGACGGATCGCTCTAAGGAGAACTCTACGGCGTGGGCCAGGCTATCAACCAACAACTGGTTCCAACTGGCCCCTTTGTGGGAATAGGGTTCCCAAGGAAGCTGAACTTGGAAGTCAGGGCGAGGAGCATTGTAGGTGACCATCGTCGCTAGCTCGCCCTCCTGTAGGTGCCGGGCCAGCTTCATCCAGCGGTCGTGACGTCCGTCCTTGAACTCCCCGGAGCCGGGAGAGTTGACGATGATGACGCCCGATTTGGTGGGGTAAGCGGAAATGGGAACCTGGTAATCCACCTTGTTGCCAAGATGGTCCTCAATCTCTTTTTCCAGGGTTTCGTCTATCCGGTCCAAGCGGCCCTGCCTTCATGCCAAAATAATTACGCGTCAGGCGGCTTTAGACCGAACTCCGAAGGGACTGCGTGTCCCGGCGGAGAAACGTGGAAGCAGCCTTTCAGCAAAGACCGATTCTACACCCGCCGGGCACAGATAGGATAGAACCTGGAAACGCCGCGCAGCGTGGGCACGTGCCCTGAGCAGTTATCCGGTCACCGAGCGGACCTCGGCCAGACGTTTCTCCAGATCTAACAGCAGTTCACGCTGTGTGGAAGGTAGCTCGGACGCCATCCAATCGATGATCCATCGGGGATTGTCCGTGTTGCCGTCGAAGAGGAGGCGGTCCACCATTTCAAGCTGTTGCTGCTCGCTGAAACCTTCCCGCACCAGCGGCAGGACGAAGGTCTCTTCATTCTCAAAGTGATCGAACTCAAGCACGTGCAACGCCATGACCCGTTGGTACAGGTGCCGCCGGGTGCGGGCAGTCACCTTATCCTGGCCAATCTCTTTCTTCAGCAGGTCCGCAACGTCCTGTAAATCTTGAGCCAAGGCTTTGTGCTCGGCGTCCTCAAGACCCATAACCGCCGCCTTGACGCTGTCCGACAACCCGGCTTCGTCACCCCTTACCATGAAGTTGACCAGGTCGGTCCCTTGTCCCGCAAGTTCGGCGTGCTCGGATTCGTTATCGCGAGCGGGCTGTGAATCGGCTATCGGTCCG
>CAXEOX010000201.1:0-4111 GCA_963997925.1 uncultured bacterium | reverse complement strand
TCTTACCCCAGCTATTACCGTTACATGGCCGATATCAACCGCCGCGGCCCTGACGCCCCTGTCGGTCCGGAACCAATTGGACGAAAACGCGATCATGGTCGACGCCCGCGGAGAGCGGATATTCAACCATGAACATGTGCCCGGATCTTTCGCAGTACCCTTCGGCGATAATTTCGCGACTTGGGTTGGGTGGCTCGTTCCATGGGGACAGCCCTTGGTTCTGCTCTCAGCGGAAACATCTCATCACGACGCCATGGTTCGGCAACTCATCCGCATCGGATTCGACCGGGTGAACGGCTATCTGGATGGCGGCATCGACGCATGGAAGACCTCGGGTTTGCCCGTCGAAACGTCGGACGGCATCGACTTGGACGCACTGAAAGAGTTATCTGACGGAACCGTAGCCCCAATGATTCTGGATGTACGTCAACGCAACGAGTACCACGCCGGTCACATCCAAGGCGCTTTGAACATCGAACTGGGAGAACTGCAGGAGCACCTGGACGGATTGCCCAGGGAGATACCCGTGGTCACCGTATGCGCCGCTGGCATGCGCGCCAGTATGGCGGGCAGTATTTTGAAGCGCGACGGGCGGGAAAATGTCAGGGTGCTGGATTCAGGCGGTACTCAGGACTGGATAGACCGGGGCTACCCGGTTGCCACCGGGGACGAGTAAGCCGGATCCAATCGCATCAATCCAGGTACGGGCGCCGGGGGTTGACCGGCTTCAGTGGCTCATGCGCCACCAGCTTTATGGCGACAAGAATCAACGACCCGGCGACGAACCCGCCGATATGGGCGAAGAAGGCCACGTTGACCTGGGATGAAAGTCCCAGCGAGATGAGGCCTTGGAACAGTTGCCAGACGAACCATAACCCCAGCAGAATCGCCGCCCGAAGCTCTATCACCGTAATTGTGTAAAGCACCACCAATGCTTTAACCCGGTTATATGGGTAAAGCACCAGGTAAGCGCCCAACACCCCGGAGATTGCCCCGCTTGCCCCCACCAAGGGAGTCGAAGAGCTGGGATCAATGGCGAAATGGGCCAGAGTAGCCACCACGCCAGTGAACAGATAGAAGAACAGGTATTTAACGTGGCCCAGCAGGTCTTAGATGTTATCCCCGAACACCCACAGGAACATCATATTTCCGGCGAAGTGCAGAACCCGCCGTGCATGAACATGGACGAAAAAATGGTCACCCACGTGGGTAGCGGCGTCTCGATGCTGAGGGTGACTCCTTGCTCAGTGACGATGGTGGAGTAAGGCTGACTCCGGATAAGCTCTTCAGGGATGAATCCCCATTTCAAGAAAAACACCTGGGCCTCAACGCCACCCCCACCAGTAAGAAACCCAACGCCACCCACAGCTAATTGGTAGAGAAACATCAGGCAACAGAGGCCGATGAGGACTACATTGGTATAGGGAAAAGAGCCGTGGTGAACATCGGCGTCTGAATAAGGGAACAAGGGCTACCGGCCTCTGACTCTGCCGGAACGGGACCGGTAGGCAAGCAACGCCGCCGATGGGGAGTCTGATCCGGTCAAGAAGCCAAATCTCCGCAAGCGTGAACAATCACTGCCGCCACAGTCTTCGCTTCCATCTTCTCCAGGTTCAACACCATATGAAAAAGCGTGGGCTCATCGGCGTGAACGTTGAAGAACTTGCGTACGAAGGCTAACCGCGCCCGGTCCACTTCTTCCACGTAAGACTGGGCTTCATCCCGGTCGAAACGCTCCCGATGCATAATAACGTCGACCCTATGATCGATGGGAGCCAGCAACCCAACGTGAATCACCCCTGGCATATCGGCTAATATTCGATTGGCGCCTCTACCAATGATTACCACGTTGCCCTTTTTGTGCAGGTCCGTGACTACCTTCGTCGTTGCGTCGATGAATTCTTGATCGGATACTTTGTGGGCCGTGGCGATAGTCTCCCCCGCCAATTCCATGTAGGTCTCGGGAGGAAGTGTTTCGATGCCCCGGCCAAAGTAGGGTTCGCCGCTGACGCCGGAGACGGCAGAGCGCTCCAACATCGTTTGAACGAATCGGCCCAGCCGGTCCCGGAACCGCTCGAAGCGCTGCTCCTTGTCGATCAGCGCGCCCACGGGAATCCCCACCAACTTGGCCGCCTCGGTAAACACCAGGCGGTCCACGAAGTCCAAGTGCAGTTCGTCGGCCACTGCTTGCCCGATGGTAACCGAACCGCAACCGATCGGACCGTTAACTGTTATCACCGGCATGGCATCCTCCTCTGCGTCCTACTACTACGGAGCGGAGTCTTTGACCGCTGTCCCTTGTCCAGTGCAGGCCTCTAAGCGGTTGGGCTTCCCATGAGCCGGTCCCGCCTACGGGCGTATTCCTCTGTTAGCAAGCCCATGGTGGAAGAATCGTACCACTCGTCGTCTTTTCGGTGGGATTTCCGCATATGGCCCTCTAGTACAAAGCCAAGATGCTGGCAGATCTGCAGAGCGTGTTCGTTGTATTCAGGGACATCCACCCAGACGCGGTGTAGTCTCAGGGTTTCGAACGCTTCGTCCAAGAGGCGAATCATCGCCACGGTGCCGTAGTGGTGGTGCCACAAGTCCTTGCGGCCAATTAACAGGAAGAGTTGGGCTTCCAGCAGAGGCCAGTCTACGGCGAGTTGGCCTTCCCCTATATGCTCGCCTTCCTTCGAGTAGACCGAGTAAATCTTGCGGTCTTCGTTGTCGACGACCAGGTTCAATTCCTCGTCGGACGCTTCTACCAGTACATGGGGGGAATACCCGTGGTGCAGCGGCTTCCCGTCGTCCCCCAAGCCGTACCACATGGCGTTCACATCGCCGTCACCCAACCATTCGGCCATCCTGCCGACATCTTCCCGAGTAGTCCCTGTGAGCGCAACTTCCGGGAACATCTCTGTCCCTCCACCGAGTTAATCTAGACCAGGGTAGAGCCGCTTGAATAAAGACTATTCAGACTCGCATGCTCGAAAGATGGCTTATTCTAGCAACCTGCCCCAAGAAAATCAATGAGCATGACGAATCCTCATAATACATCCGGCCCAGTATCCAATGATGGTGCATGAATCCGGAGATATTTCGCTCCAACTTACATCACTTACGTCACATGCCCGGTCGATGGCCCGCCAACCGGCCCATATGCTGAGACACCGAAGACGGCCTGCGAGTCTGGTAATATACTTCCGATGCTCCGTTGGAGGTGTTAGCGAATGGTTTCCGTAGATTACTCGCCCCTAGACCGGCCTGAGATATCGATGAATTCCTTCTATCCCCGGCAGAACTGGACGGCCACGCCGGACGGAGCTGAGGACCACACGGTAACCGTGGAGGGTGGCATCAATCTTTCGTGCCGGTTCTTCCCGGTTAGCCAAGAGAACCCGACGATTCTGTTCTTTTACGGCAACGGTGAAACAGCCGCGGACTACGACAACATCGCCCCCATCTACAACCAGGTTGGGGTCAACTTCTTTGTCGCCGATTACCGGGGCTACGGCAACAGCGGTGGCTCACCCGCATTCCAAGCCATGCTTTCCGACGCCAGGGAAGTGTTGACGGCCCTCCGTCAGTTCCTTCAGTCCTCTGGGTACACCGGCTCCATTTTCGTAATGGGACGATCAATGGGGCGTCATGCCGCCTTCGAACTGGCCGCCAACTGCCAGGACCAGATCGAGGGGCTAATCATAGAGAGCGGACGGCCTACCCTGGGCCAATTCACCCACGGGTTGCCAGACGATCAAGCCAGCACTCTGGAAGCCGCATACCAAGCCAAGGTCCGCTCCATCGACATGCCGGTGCTGGTCATCCATGGCGAGGCCGACACCCTGGCGCCGCTGCAGGACGCAACCAGAATGTTCCAGGAATTCCCATCCGCCAAAAAAACGCTGCTGACCATCCCCGGAGCCGGCCACAACGACCTGCTATATCTGGGCATAAACGAATACTTCGCCGCCATAGTAGACTTCGTCTCCCCGCCATCAGAGTAAGGGAAACAAGCGCCCAGAGACGGACAAGCCCCTTCCCCCTCGATGGGGGAAGGTTGGGATGGTGGTGATAAGCCGCGCTAAAGCCTTGGTAATCGTTCCCAGCAAGCCACGTCCCCGCACCCCGG
>CAXEOX010000200.1:0-4134 GCA_963997925.1 uncultured bacterium | reverse complement strand
CTTCCGGACGCCAGATTTACAGTCTGGTGGCTTTAACCACTCACCCACCCCTCCATGTTGCAGGCCAATTTCATCCCGTTTCCGCACTTCTACCGGAAGTTGCTGATCAGACTTTTTAGGACGAAACCGCTGGAGAGAGCCCCAGAGGGGAGTCGAACCCCTAACCTGTCGATTACAAATCGACTGCGCTACCGTTGCGCCACCGGGGCATTAAGAGCACCGGTTGGGTCCTACCAGAAAAAGGCCCCGTGGGTATGGGGCCAATTCACTGCAGCTAATTCGTAAGTCACACGATTATAAGGAAACCCCATAGAGAAGTCAATTCATCACGGCTGCTAAAATAGGCAGAAATCGTCGGAACTGATTGGCCGTATATCCACCCGAATCCCATTATCTTGCTAGGCGAGCCGTGGGAACATGGTCCTCCGTTCCTTGGCCGGAGTTTTAGTTATCCCTAAGGTTGACTATCCCTAGTATTGGCGCAACATGACGGCGGTCTCCAGGCAGGAACATGACGGCGCGACGACTCTGAAAGTCTTTCATTCGGTGAATAACTAACATGAGCAGGAATTCGTCGAATAGAGGGAGGGCGATAGTATAATTCCGATGGGTTGACGCTGTTTGCTTGACACTCAGACGTCAACCAAGTAAAAATGGGTGTGCCGTCGCACGTTGGCCCGTTGCTATAGATGAGAGCATCTCTGATATAGAAAAAACCAACCGCCACGGCAACCGATTACTGTCAAACATCTAAAACGGAGGCAAGCAATGGGAGAAATTCTGGGAATCGGACTTACCCACTACCCCGGCCTCATCGCCCCGGACGAAGACCGCGCCTATCCTTTGACGCGCATGCTGCGGAACCCTGACGTTGACCCGGAACTTAAGAACCCCAGCAACTGGCCCGAGCCGATGCGTATCGAGTTCGGCGAAGACGAAGGGGTTGCTTCATCCCGGGCCCACCGAGCCAGATTGGTGGAAGGGTTCCGGAAGCAACGGGAAGAACTGGACAAATTCAACCCAGACTTCGTGGTGATTTGGGGAGACGACCAGTACGAGAACTTCAAAGAAGACATCATCCCCCCCTTCTGCATCATGGCTTACGACAATATCGACTGCACCCCCTTCCGGCACCGGAAGGCCAACGCCTGGGGAGAACCCTCTGACAAAGTCTTCTCCTATAAGGGCCATCCAGGGGCTAAAGCTCTGGTGACCGACCTGATTAACCAGGGCATCGACATGGCCTATTCCTACAAGCCACTCCATGAGGAAGGCGGGTTGGGCCACGCATTCATCAACACGTTGTTGTACCTGGACTATGATCGCAAGGGATTCCCGTATCCGGTGATTCCGTTCCAGGTGAATTGCTACGGAAGCAAGGTCATCCGCAACCACGGCGGAGCGATAGAGTTCCATCCCGACGACGATCCGCCCGGTCCTACGGCCAAGCGGTGCATGGAAGTTGGGGCGGCCGTTGTGCGGGCCATAAATGACAGCCCGTATCGGGTCGCTTTGATCGCATCGTCCAGTTGGTCCCACGCATTCTTGACCGACAAGCACGACAAGCTGTGGCCCGACCAAGAGTCGGACCGCGCCCGGTTCGAAGAGCTGAAGGACGCGGACTGGGACGCCTGGCGGAACCTATCCACTCCCCAGATCGAGGCCGCCGGACAGCAGGAGATGCTGAACTGGATGTGTCTTGCCGGAGCCATGGAGGAGTTGGACCGCAAGCCGGAGATTATCGATTACATTGAGACCTACGTCTTCAACTCGGAAAAAGTGTTAGCCCTGTTCAAGCCGTAGATTCCCAACCAACCGTCGAATGGATGCTACATCCCCCGGTCTCCCTTGAGATGGCCGGGGGATCATCTTTTGTCCCCTGAAATCGTCTGACTCTACTCAGCCGCGGCTGGGTCCCACATCCAGTACCGAGAGATCGCCCCGGCGTCTACCCGCAGGTCGAACCCGGTAATCATCTCCGCTTCGTCTGAAGCCAAGAAGGCCGCCGCTTTGCCGTAGTGCCTGGGGCTGGGCCTTTGCTGCATCGGCAGACCTGCGTCGGCGTCGGGAATCGTGCCTCGCCTTCTTTCGCCCAGCCGCGGCCCCGGCCACTGGACGCCCCACCGTGCCGCCCGCTCCGCCCCCTCCGCCGGGTCGGTGGCCGTGGGAGTCAGGCTATTTACCCTTATCCCAAACTCTGCCAGTTCCATCGCCACTGACCGTGTGAAGTTCATCAGCCCGCCCTTGCCGGTGCCGTAGCCAACATTCCCCGGCTCTCCCTGATGGCCCGCCGTGGACAGTATGTTAATCATATTGCCGTGCCGCCCTTGGTCAATCATCAGTCGGGCCACATGCTTGGTGAACAGAAAAGCGCCGGTCAGGATAACGTCTATCTGACTTCTCCACTCGTCCAAGGGCATCTGGAGAACGCCCTTGCGGTTGAAGATGACCGGACCGTTTACTAGGATATCCACGCCACCAAAAGCATCAGTGGCCCGTGCGATGGTGGCCTTAACTTGATTTTCGTCGGTTACGTCGCACACCACTCCAACAGCCTCACCTCCCCGATCAACGATGGATCGGGCGCAACCGTCGGCATAGGCAGGGTTCAGGTCAACGCAGACAATTTTGGCCCCTTCGTCGGCCAACCCCTCTGCGACGCCACCGCAGATGTTGGGACTGGTCCCTGTTACCAAAGCAATCTTCCCGTCAAGTTTCATAAGAGGACCTCCTATGTCAGCCAAGTCTCAACGTGCATCGTTGGCTTGGTATAGTGTGATCTAGCCTGTGAATGGGGCGATTGTAGTAGGGGCTGTATGGAGGGTCAACATTCTTGACAGCCGTTAAGCCTACGCCTAGACTCCCATGCAATCGGCAACAGCCACGGCCATACCCGGTTTGCCAGTCGAAAAGTATCCCTCCTTAGAACTACTACCATATTCTTCAGCAACCGCAGGAGCCCCGCCATGAACCTAGGATTTATCGGAACCGGCACCATGGGTAATCCAATGGTCCGCTGCCTCATCGATGCCGGTCATCGATTGACCGTCCACGACGTGCGCCGGGAGGCCACAACCAACCTTTGCGAGATGGGCGCAACCTGGGCCGAAAGCGCCCGGGAGGTCGGCTTGGCCAGCCAAGCGGTGTTTACATCTCTGCCTAGCCCCGCCGAGATGGAAACCACAGTTCTGGACCCAGACAACGGGATCCTGGCCGGATTGCTAACCGGCGGCGCCTATATCGACCTGACCACGAACGCACCTGATGTGGTCCGCCGAATCGCCGAAGTTTGCTTGAGCCGGGGCATCGAAATGCTGGACGCCCCGGTCAGCGGACGCCCGCCCCGGATGACCGTCATGGCCGGCGGGGACGCAGCGACTTTCGAGAAATACCGTCCCGTTTTTGAAAATATGGCCGGGAACGTCTTCCACATGGGCGAGTCCGGAACCGGTTGCGCCACCAAGCTAGTCACTCAATACCTGGGTTACTCTAACTTCATCACCGCTCTGGAGGGACTGCTGATCGGGGTCAAGGCCGGGGTTGATATCGGACTTCTGGCCCAGGTTGTCCCGGTGAGCGCCGGGGCCAGCCGGGTATTCGACAACATACCCCGGGCAGTTTTGACGGGCGAGTTTACATCGGGGGGTTCCCTGGATATCGTGGCTAAAGATCTGCGACTGGCCTGCGAGTTGGCACGTGAGGTCCAAGCCCCCGCCAGGATTGGAATCATCGCCGACGACGCCTTTCACCGGGCGCAGGTGCTGGGGTGGGGCCAGGACGGCTATCCCAAGGTAGCGAAGATATTGGAAGAGATGGCCGGGGCGGAACTACGAGGAGATGCCCCCGAAGCGCCAAGCTACCAGCAAATAGACCCCAGGCGGGATTAGCTATCCGACCGATGTCTCAGAGTAGCGTCACACCCCCTCTCTAACTTTCCCCCATCAAGGGGGCGAGAACAAATCCCTTCCCCCTCGATGGGGGAAGGGATTTGTTCACAATCTGAAGCCTACTGTTACCATTCGGCTACCTGGTAACCCGAGCCAATAGAATACCACCGGCCTCTTCGTCCCGAACGAAGCGCGCTAGCCACTGCGCTACACCCTAGATATACCCGATCCGCCTTGTTTGATTGGG
>CAXEOX010000199.1:0-4150 GCA_963997925.1 uncultured bacterium | reverse complement strand
GAGGTGAGGTTATGCGGAAACTAATGGTACTTCTGGGGATGTCACTCCTTTTGGTCGTTTTAGCGTGCAGCGCCGGCGATGGCTTCTCGGAAGATGTCCTCGCGTCAAAACCGACTGCGGGTCAGGATGACGGCGGGTTCTCCCGTTTAGTGGAGCAAGCGTCCGCCGCTCCGATGGCTGCCGCGATGGAGGCTGCTCCACCCGGGGCGCCGGGAGCATTTGCCTCCGATATGCAGGTATTGGTCAAGACAGAGTCGGAATCATCACAAGGTTCTTCCGGGGACTTGGACGTCGCCGAACGGAAAGTCATATCCACGGCGTTCATGACCATAGAAGTCGCTCTGGTAGATGCGGCGACTACCCAAGTGCGGGATATAGCCGAAAATCTGGGCGGGTTCCTAGAGAATCTCAACAGTTCCGGTGTTGACGAGGGCCAACAGGCGAACATGACGGTTTGAGTGCCTCAAGCCCAGTTTTCTTCGGCAGTGGAGCAGATCGAGTTGGTGGGCAAGGTGCAGAGCAAGAATCTTGGGTCCGAGGACGTTTCTGAAAGGTTCATCGATCTGCAAGCCCGTTTGAAGAGTTCTCTCCGAGAAGAGGAGAGCCTTCTATCTTTGTTAGGCAGGACGAGCACCGTCAGCGAAGTCCTGACCATCGAGCGGGAACTGACTAGAGTTAGGTCGGATATCGAACGGTTACAGGGTCAGTTGAATTTCTTAGAGCGCAGGATCGATCTGGCGACCATCACCGTCTCCCTGTCGTCCCCCCATCGGTCATCTGGGCAGCCGCCTTCGGCATTGCTGAAGATAGAGGTTAACGGCGTAACGGATCATGTTGAGGCGGTGAAAGCGCTGATTGCCTCATCCGATGGTGTCGTGGATGCCGTTCTGGTGTCGTTGCGAGAAGGCAAAGAAAGCGCCGTTATGACCGTCCACGTGTTCTCGGACGATTTTGACGCAACGGTGGATTTCTTGGAGGACCAAGGCAAAGTTCGCAGCAAAGACCTGGAAGAGGGAAAGCCGGCCGACTATGGCGCGAATGACCCGGAAGAAAAGCCCAGAGCCAGGATAGACCTGACGTTCGTTCAGGACACCAACTCGGTTAATATCGGGTTGATGGTGGCCATCGCTGCGCCCATCGGCGCGTTGGCACTGGGAGTGATTCTGGGGATAGGTTTCTTTGGAGTCGTTCGACGCAGTAGCCGGACTTAACCCAGGACTACATAGCAACCGGATTTTGAAGGGCTGCTGGCGATTCGTCAGCGGCCCTTCTTGTGTCTACTGAACGGGATATCAGCTAATTATTGGCTGGCGATCTGCGTTAGTGGGTCTTCTAATGTTTCTCCTAATGAGCCACCCGGAGGCACCATCGGGTACAGGTTGGTGGCGGGCTCGATGACGAACTCGATCAAGAAAGGACCGTCGTGGTCCTGGGCACGGCGCAACGCCGGCATTACATCCTCCCGATCCTCGACCCGTACCGCCTCAAGTCCGTAAGCTTCGGCCAGCTTTACATAATCGGGTCCGGGTATGGGCACCGCTTTGATGTGATTGTCGAAGAACATCTCTTGCCACTGGCGGACCATGCCAAGGTAACCGTTGTTGAAAACCGCTATCTTGAGCGGCAGGTTTTCCTCTCTTACCGTTGCCAACTCTTGCAGAGTCATCTGAAACCCGCCATCGCCGGCGATGGTCCAGACAGACGAGCCGGGCTGGGCGGTTTGCACTCCCATGGCGGCGGGTAGTTCATATCCCATGGTACCCAGACCGCCTGAAGATACGAAGGAGTTGCAGCGGTCGAAAAACAGGAATTGGGCCGCCCACATCTGGTGCTGTCCCACTCCCGTGACCACCACGCTGTCAGGAGTTTCCTGTATCAATTCGTTCAGGTCTCGAAGTATGTGCTGGGGTTGCAGCTTATCGCTGTTGGGGATGGCCAAAGAGGGATGGTCCCGTTTCAAGTCTTCGATGTATTCCATCCAGTCGGGCCGGTCCTTGCCTTTCACCAGGGGCAAAAGAGCTTGCAATATGGTCTTGGCATCCCCCACGAGAGGGACTTCCACCGGCACATTGCGGCCTACCTGTGTGGCCTCGATGTCCAGGTGGATGATGCGCGCATGGGGGGCGAATGTGTCGGCTTTGCCGGTGACGCGGTCGTCGAACCGCATGGCCAGACCTACGATAACGTCGGCTTGGTCAACGGCTAGATTGGCCCAGTACATGCCGTGCATGCCCAACATTCCCAGGTTCAGCGGATGGTTACCTGGAAAGCCACTGAGTCCCAACAAAGTGGTTATCACCGGGATGCCCGTGGTTTCTGCCAACGCTTGGACTTCCGGCGATGCCCCGGAGGCGATGACGCCGTGGCCGCTGATGATGACCGGTCTCTCCGCTTCGTTTATCAGCTTGGCGGCTTTCCGGATGCTTTCCATAGTTTCATCGTTCAAGTGAGGCCGTTCGATCTCTGTAACGTCGGGAAACTCTACGTCAGCAATCTCTAGTTGAACGTCCCTTGGCACGTCGATCAACACCGGCCCCGGCCTGCCTTCCTGGGCGACCTGGAAGGCCTCTCTCACTATGCCTGGGAGGTCACGAGCGCTCATAACCATGAAAGTGGCTTTTGTGCAGGGAGAGACGATGGCGCAAGTGTCGCACTCTTGAAAGGCCTCTGACCCCAAGACGGGCCGAGCCACCTGCCCGGTGATGGCCACCATGGGGACGGAGTCGGCCTTGGCCGCCATGATTCCGGTGACTAAGTTGGTCGCGCCGGGGCCCGATGTCGCCACGCAGACACCGACTTTACCGGTGACCCGGGAATAACCGTCGGCGGCGTGGGCTGCCGATTGCTCGTGGCGTACCAATATGTGGCGGAGTTGGGGATAACTCCAGAGAGCGTCGTAGAAGGGGAGGATGGCCCCACCGGGGTGTCCGAATAATACGTCAACTCCTTCACGGAGCAGGCTTTCGCAGATGATTTCCGCGCCCTTGAGTTTCACAGCGGCCTCCAACGGATTTCCTGCCAGGGGCAGGTATAGCTTAGCTCCCTATCGGGTCCATTGCCCGGGTTCACGGATACTCGTTTCGCCGGTTTTTAAGGACGCTCCTTTTTAAAATAAAGAAAGCCCCGGCCCTCATAGGGACGGGACGTAGATTCGCCCGCGGTACCACCCTAATTGCCCCGGTAAAACCGGGACCTCTCAATAAGGACACTAACATGCCCCACCGCTTCTAACGGGCGGTGAACCCGGCCTGGCTTACGCTCCCTCACTACTATGCGAGGGATTCAGCTGGCAGCTCCGGAGGGATATTCAGTTAAGTTCGATGCGCCTGCTTCCACCGTACCAGGCTCGCTATGCACCTACCCTTACCTACTCGTCTCCATCATAGCTATTAGCGAAAATCGTACCATTGTGCTGGCTTGGCTGTCAAACCAACCGATGGCGCGAGACGGTAATGGTCTAGAGATCCTCATCACTCCACTCGTTTTTAGCGGTCATGCCGATTCCGATCCACCAGTGACGTCCTCCTGCCCTCCGCTGACGGAGGAAGCCCATTCCCGAAAGATTCATGCCGAAGTCCCGCTGGCGAAGGGTCAGCTTGTCGTTCTCGTCGCACCACCTCAAGTAGGCGATGTACAGTTCCTTGGCCGTGGCGGACCGCTCGTCGCCGGTTTTACAACACTCTTCTACGAACCGGAGGATGAGAGGATCAACGTCTATCGGAGGTTCCTCTTCCTCTTCAGTTTCTTGTATTTGCTGCGGTTCAACGGCGGCGTCTTCTCCGGCTTCGCTTTGCTCCCCAGGGCTCACTTCGGTGCCGGTGATGGGCGCGTAGTTGGCCTCTGGTGCGGCGCCTGTGTGCTCACCAGGTCCGGCTTCAACTGATTGGCCGCTGGGGGTCTCGCTCACATCACCGGTTTGACTGCCCGGCCCTCCAGCCATGTTATTTTCCTTGTCGCTGGGCAGGTAGTTCTCGCTGGCAATTGGGTGGACCGCGTCTTCTTCCGCGGTATCGTCCTAGCCGCCGGGGTACGCTACTCCGTTGGGAGATTGGCTGTTAAAGTCCGATTCAGAGTTGGTTTCTTCACCAGTGTAAGGTTCCTCTAATCCGAAGGTAGGGACGTCCAAGAGATTTTCTTCCGAATCGTCTTC
>CAXEOX010000198.1:0-4316 GCA_963997925.1 uncultured bacterium | reverse complement strand
CGAATACCTTGAAGGATATCTGGGACTGCTCATCCAGGGACTCATTGATGCGGGCGGGCCGGTCGCCCAGCGTGACCGGGGACTAGATCAGTAGGCGGCTACGGCAGCGCGGGCGCATTCTTGGTCCTGTTCGTCGGTTCCACCGCTGACGCCTACGGCGCCCACGACCATGGGTTCTCCCAGGACAGGAAGTCCCCCGGCGACGGCGATGATTTTACCTTGGCTGGAGACAATCAGGCTCTGGAACCAACTCTGACCGGACACGGCGCCCAAGTCGGTGGTTGGGACCTGGAATGAGGCGGCGGTGTAGGCTTTGTTGATGGAGATGTCGACGCTCATGGGGCGGGAGCGATCCATTCGACCGAAAGCGATAAGACGCCCTCCCTCGTCGACCACGGACACGCTGACGGCGATGTCCAATTCCATCGCCCTGGCGTGGCCTGCTTGAATCATGGTTAGGGCTCTGTCAATCGGTACGGGCATCGGTTCTCCCTTGTTTGCTCGATAAAAATCGGCGTTTCTGTTGATATAGCTCTTGAAGTAGGAAGGTACCTCAATATCCAGGTAAACAGCATCCATGGGGCAGACCAGAGCGCATTGCTCGCAAGCGATACAGACCTCAGGGTCTACGAAATATTGATCGTCATCGTCGGTGGAGTCGATGCAGTCAACGGGACATACTTCCAGACAGATCCCGTTCTTCACGCCGACGCAGGGCTCGGTAATCACGTATGCTGAAAATTGTGAGGTCACGAATCTTTACCCACTATTAGTTTAGTTGGTTCTGTCAGCGTTATGCTGCGTATCGTTCATCAAGAGGCGTTCAACCGGCCATCGGGTGCCAACGGCAGATCGGTGCATAGGACGTAGGACACTACGGAGTTGGGGGATTTACTCCGGGTTACGAATCTTCCACTCTGGTCCCGCCGGCCTAGCTCCGCGGCTTCCGCGACGGCTGCTGAGTCCAGATCCGAGAAGGAGGCGCGGAAACCCAGCTCCAGGATATACGCCCTTAGGTGATGGAGAATCACCGCCCCCGTCTGGGCGCTTTGCTGTCCACCCATGCCCTTGGATTGTTCCGGATCGTAATCGGAAAATACCACGCAAACTATCCCGACAGGCAACGAGATGGCTTCGCCGCCCGCTTCCGGCGTTGACACCGGTTGAAGAGTCTCATCAAGAGCGGCGATACCTACCATATTAGCGCCCAACCATTGGGCCAGATCCTTGATGGTCTGGGAATTTGTTGCGGGATCGTCAGACGCGCTTTGGACGGGATAAACTCGGCCTTCAGGAGCAGATTGCATGTGGGGTGTAAGCTCATTCTTCGCGTCAGCTGGTGCGCTGTTTACGAAGTGATCCCACAACCGGTCTCTGTCCGATCTATTGGTCAAATTGCTAAGCTCCGAATCTTACTATAACTAACGCAAAGGTTTGGGCGCATCGACGGGCGCTTGAAATAGCGCCCGTCTTGAATCCACGCTGTGGTTCCCGATGCTTGCTACTTGGATCGTTTGGCTCTCTGCTCCGAGATCGCGAATCGCTTGGTATTCTCTTTCAGCGGGTAGTAGTAGCCGAGCTTCTCGGTCTCATCCGGGGCAGCTCCCAGGCTGCTCTCGTGGAGCGCCGTATTTGTAGTGTTGGATGCGGCGGCGCTGCCGCGTACCTGCGCGTCACGAGCTTTCTTGACGGGTTTGATGCCCGAATCGTAGGTTAGCCACTTGACCCGTTTGCGCGGCACCGTGCCCCAGAAGACATCGTCGATGAGCTTGAGGCCTCTAACCAGCATGGGACGGAGGGCGAAGGGTGTCCTTCTAAGTGTACCAATGGTTAACTCGTGCCACCAAACTTTGGGCTTGGTGTAAGGGCAGACCGTGATGCAGCTCATGCAGACTTCCCAGAATTCCATTACATAAGCGCGCAGCCGGTAGCAGGTCTCCCAGTTAATCTTGTATTTCTCGACGCCGTTGTGTACCACTTTGTCGTCGTTGGAGATGCTGTTCGTGGGACAGGTCGTGGCGCACTTGCGGCAGATTTTGCAGAAGTCGTCTACGCCGATGTCGATGGGCTTGTCGGCGATTAGGGGCATGTTGGTCAGGATTGGGTCGCCCAAGTGGATGCGGGCGCCGTATTTCTCCGTGATTACCATGCCGTTTCGACCCAGCTCTCCGATTCCCGCTGCCAGGGACGTGGGCATCGGTTGCACCCGGTTTTGAATCGCTTCGTAACCGAGATCGCGGATGTAAGCGGCCATGTTGGCGTAGATAAGTTGTAGACGGGACTGGGTGAAGTGGTAGGAATGGTCGCCGATATGATGGCGATGGGCCTGGACCATGCTGTAGTCCCAAACGTTGGTCAAGCAGATGGCGAAGGGATACATCTCTGCTGCATCGACGGGGCTGCGGCCGATGTTCCGGGCGGCGTCGGTGGCGCCGGTGCCGTCATCAGGGTACCGGCTGCCGGCGTAGAGCATGGACGGGTGGACGGCGGCGATGCCGGCGACCTGGACGCCCAGGTAAGCCGCAACCCGCTTGATGTGCTCCGTAAGTGCTTTCGGATCGGTTACGTCGAACTTCTCCGGGTTAATCTCGCCCTTGGGAGCCCGGGAAACTACGTTTTGCAGGGTATTTCTCTTGTCCGCCGCGGACTGGGGGAAGGCGGTGCGAGCCAAAGCGTCTTCTGCGACGCGGTTCATGTACCAGTTGTACAAGGGTTTGCCAAGCTCGCCCCGTTTGTTCTTCTCGTGAGGGGTTATGCTGGCATCAACCGACTCCCAATCGCCCACTATCCGGGCGGTTCGCCCGAAGTAAGGGGCATCGGCGACGGTAGCTAGTTTCTCACTTGTTTCCGCGCTGGAAATAGTCTGCTCTTCTACTTGGGCAGAGGCCTTTTCTTCCTCTTTGATGACCATTCAGACTTCTCCTTATCCGCCTATCCGGGCTCAGCCTGAACCCGCTGGCATTGAAAAACCCACCTTGGGGTTTATTGATTGGCAGACCTTGGCACCCCGATTTCTATGATGATTGATCGGGACTGGAGCCTATGCGACGGAAAAGGCCGTGCATGCGGCACCGTATAGCCAACTGGGTGAGTTTACCACCATCGAATCAACCGTTCAATGGTATTTGCGGGAGGTCTGAAACGTTTGTAAATCCGATTCAAAATGTAGTCATCTGCGTTTCAAAGTGCGCAGAGGGAGGGCGGGGTGTAGTATGGCTACGAAATGCGGAGCCGCCTGTCGAGTGGCCTGAACCGCTTGGTTCTTCAACTCCCACTCCGGTATAGGAGCGATTCTTGGTATTAGCGGTCGTTTTCTCCTTTCTGGCGGCGCTGGGATTCTCCTGCGGTTACGCCCTGATCCGGGTCGGCACACAGCGAGTATCGGCCCCCACCGCGACTTTCTTCACCGTGATTACCGGGGCGGTCCTAATCTCGATATTGGCGTTGATTCTCAACCTTCCTGAGGTCAAGGCCGTAACTCCTACGACACTGGGTTGGTTCGCCGTCATGGGCGCTATCGCCTACCCCGTAGCCAGGGTGTTTCAGAATTCGGCAATCACCATGGTCGGAGCGACAAGAGCGGCGCCCGTCTCTTCCCTGCAACCAATCTTCGCGATGACCTTGGCTCTGCTGATATTGGGGGAGCGGCCTAATCTACTGGTGTTCTTGGGCACCCCGGTCATCGTTTGTGGGTTGATAATCGTTGTCGTTGCCAGCCGGAACAGCCAGGCGATGAACCAGCTCATGACTACTAGGAAACTGGGTTACCTGCTTGCGATGGGCGCGGCCCTCAGCTTTGCTACCCGGGACACAATCAGCCGGCACGTGCTGGGCGGGATCGCTCCGCCGATGGTGACTGCGGCATTTGCTTTAAGCATCGGGAGTGTTCTGTTGTTCATGCTGACCTACCGGGATGTGATAAACAGTTTCCGGAATCTGCCCACCAAGTATGTGGCTATCTGCTGCCTGGCTGGAGTGAGCCAGGGTTTGGCGGTGGCCTTCTTGTTCCAAGCTTTGAGCCGGGCGCCGGTCACCGTGGTGAGCCCGATTAACGCCAGCAGCCCGCTGATTACCCTCGTTCTGGCCCACATATTCCTGCAACGGCTAGAGCATATCAGCCCGATGCTGGTTGTTGGGACTCTGCTTAGCGTGGGCGGGGTTGTGTTGGTGGTGGTGGGGGCGGTGTCGTGAGATTTGACGGGATGAAGGGTTAGGCTGATTGATCGGTCCATACCGGCTGGCTCCGGTTGGTGTGAACCGTCCCGCTGGCGTGACGGATGGTCGAAGTGTCGAGTGTTCCGAGTTTGTCGAAGGGT
>CAXEOX010000197.1:0-4333 GCA_963997925.1 uncultured bacterium | reverse complement strand
CAGAACTTGGGGCAAAGTACCCACAGAATGCGAATGTGTTACACTGGCGCACAATTACGGGAGTTGGCTTGCCGTCGAGGTAAATTCCATCGATCCCGTAGTAGAGGTTGGTAAATGCAGGAGGTTAAGTCGTGAGCTATCATGGAATCCGCAATCAAACATGGTGTCTTACCGTATTAGTTCTAGTTTTCATGTTAACAGTCGTGGCATGCGGAACAACGGCCCCAGCCGCGCCGCCAGCCACTGATCGACCGCAAGCAACGCCGACACAGCCGGCCGCTACCACCAGTCTGAAGGTCGGCCAGGGAGCAGTAGGAGCTGCTTCACCAACCGCCACTTCAGCTCCAGTGGCAACGAAGGCACCAGTCGTTGTCGAGACTCCTAAGAACAAGGTAACCATGCTCCGGGTAGCTCGGGGAGTCAGTGATTATGAAAGTAACGATCCTGTGTCGGGTAGGGCGGACTTAACCTTCCTCCTGCCGATGTACGAAGGCCTGGTCCAGTTCGACCAATTCACCGATTCCCAACCGATGTTGTCTACGGAATGGAAAACTGAGGACGGATTCAAAACATGGTCCTTCAAACTCCGTGATGGAGTCCAATTCCATGACGGCTGGGGAGAAGTGACGGCGAAGGACGTAGTCCATTCCATGGGTCAAGAACGCCGCGATGACCACCACGATTCACGAAGAAAAACCTGGAGGAAGTTGATCGACAAAATCGACATGCCTGCCGGCCCAGACGGTGACGAGGTAGTATTCTACCTGACCAAAGCCGAACCTATTATGACCACCTACATGAGCACAAACTACACCACAGTCATCCGCAGCAAAAAACATTGGGACGAAGCCGGTGGCAAGTTGGATGCTGAGTGGGCGCCTAACGAGGTTGGTGTTAAAGCAATGCATGATGACCCTGTGGGTACCGGTCCATATCAATTTGTAGAAAGGCGAGAAGCTCAATCTATTAGATATGAAGGCCTTGATTATACCCACTGGCGTATAACACCTGACTTCCAGGACCTTCAGATTAATTTTGTCCCAGAGTCCTCCACCAGACTTGCTATGCTGATGGCGAATGAGGTCCATGCGGCTGAAATTCCCAGAGATATCCAGAAGGGCGCTCAAGATAAAGGTAAGAAGTTAATCACGAGTACCACACCAGCGATACGACTGGTTGGATTCTTCGGTGGAAACTTCGTCAGTAGTCGGCCGGAATTCGACAAAACGTCCCCGTTGGCCAACCCAAAGGTTCGTGAAGCCATGAACCGGGCGATAGATAGAGAGGAAATCAACAACATCTTCTTCAGGGGAAGAGCCGAGAAGATGATGCAGACCCACTCCCATCCCAAGTTCCCCGGTTGGGAAGACGCGTGGCCGGGACGTTTCGAAGAAGCTTACGGATTCGACCCGGAACGTGCCAAGGAACTATTGGCCGAGGCGGGCTATCCCAACGGTTTTTCTATGATTCAAAAATCGTATCCTCGACCCGGACTTCCTGAGATGCATGACATCGGAGAGTTGGTAAACGGCTACTGGAAGGACATCGGAATCACTGCGAAGTATGAACCTGGTGAACGTTCCGTTACTAGAGCTTTGCAGCGGGCATATAAGACGACCGACCTTGTATGGATGCACACCGGCAGCTTCACTGAGCCTACTCGGGCTATTTATGTATACCACTATGACCCCAGCACTTTCCATGGCTTTGATGATGACTTTTTCTCACAGAAATATGAGGAACTGGAGGTAGCCGGGTCGTATGAATTACGGGATGATTTGATTCGGGAGATGGGGGAACATTGCTGGACCATCTACTGTACCATTCCATTGTTCTGGGTTCCATTTGAATTTATGGTGGATCCGGCAGTCATATCCGAATGGCAAACTCCCGGCGTGTTTAGCTTCCGGGACTATGAGTCTGTAAAAGCTGCCAGATAAACCGGCTTTCATGCGAGAGTAAGTACAATGGGTTAGCGGTAGCCCAGATGTATGAACCAGGCCTCTCCGATATGGAGAGGCCTGGTTGTCCCAGAGGTGTATTCCCTGTTATTTGGTTAATTGACGAGTAAGAATGCAACGTTATATCCTCGTTCGCTTAAGTCAAAGCTTCGTCGTTCTTTTCGCTGTCAGCATAATAATCTTCGGTCTAGCGCGGCTGTCGGGTAACCCATTGGATTTATTGGTTCCTGAAGACGCCGAGCCGGAAGACATCGTGGACATGGAACGAAAGTGGGGACTTGATCGTCCACTTCATGTCCAATACTTCACTTTTCTGTCGAACGCTTTGCGTGGTGATTTCGGAAAGTCGCTGAGATACACGGATAAAGACGCCATGCAAATGGTTATGCAACGTTTCCCCGCGACTTTACTTCTGGCAGGCTTGGCACTAGTGATTAGTACCTCTATCGCGGTGCCTGTGGGAATATTATCTGCCCTTAAGAAAGACACACCGGCTGACTTCACTGCCAAGATATTTGCCCTCTTGGGTCAGTCCGCTCCGTCTTTTTGGGTGGGTATTATGCTCATGTGGATCTTCGCGGTTGAATTAGGCTGGTTACCTACTTCCGGTACAGGTGAACCTGGTTTCGATCGTGTGGTGCACCTCCTGCTTCCAGCCTTGTCGATAGGCTGGTACCAAGTTGCGGCTCTCATGCGCTTAGTACGCTCCTCGATGTTAGAGGTGTTGGATAGCGAATTCATCAAATTAGCGAGGATTAAAGGCGTTACTGAAACGCGCGTGGTGTGGAAGCACGCCCTTCGAAACGCAGCTATAGCTCCAATTACTTTGTTCGGCCTCTTGGTCGCCCAATTAGTTACTGGCACGGTGGTAACCGAGACGGTCTTTGCTTACCCAGGGGTGGGCCTTTTGGCGGTAGATGCCATTCGGTACCGCGACTTTCAGGTGATGCAAACCATAGTAGTGGTGTTCGCAGTAATCTTCGTAGGGGTTAATCTGTTGGTTGACATCATCTACGCCTATGTAGATCCTAGAATCCGGTATTCTTAGGGCTTGTCGTTCTCCAAGGCTAGGATAGAATATGAAACTCCGAGTGGTTAACTCCAGCCTTAATTGGCGGCCATCGAATCTGGGGCGATTCGTCTCAGAAGCACGGCGGTATCCCTTAATACCCATGTCCATTCTAGTCTTGTTACTAGTACTCCCTGCGATATTCGCCGACCTTATGGCACCACATCACCCGACGGACTCCTATGAAGCTAAAGAACGACTCTTGGCACCGGTTTGGTCAGACGTCGAAAACGATCACGGAATCGCACCTTCATGGAACCACGTTCTCGGTACGGATAAACTTGGACGGGACATTCTAAGTCGCATTATCCACGGTGCTCGCGTCTCCTTGAGCATCTCACTCATTGCAATCTTCGCCGGCGGTCTTGTCGGATCTTCCCTAGGCGTACTCGCCGGCTACGTTGGCGGAGTCACGGACCACTTAATAATGCGTCTGGTGGACATATTTATCACCATTCCTGGTCTCCTTTTAGCCTTGGTTCTTGCGGTGGTTCTTGGGCCCAGTTTCCTCACCGTAGTATTCGTCGTTTCGCTAATACTTTGGCCTCGGTTCGCCCGCATGGCCAGAGGTGAGACCCTTAGCGTACGTGGCAGAGACTTTATCGGTCGTGCCAAGGTATCCGGCGCATCTAATTTGCGGATAATGCTACGCCACGTCTTCCCAAACGTACTTAATCCTCTCATAGTCTTGGCAACGCTGGAGATTGGCCACGTAATTCTTCTAGAAGCTACCCTGAGTTTTCTCGGAGCTGGAATTCCTCGGCCGACCCCTGCTTGGGGCCTGATGGTCTCCGAGGGACGGGACCTGATAATTGGAGGTCAAGGCTGGTGGGTTTCTCTGTTTCCTGGCATAGCTATCCTATTGGTAGTACTCTCGATGAATCTCTTTGGGGATTGGCTGAGAGATAGGCTGGACCCCAAGTTGAGAAACCAGTAGCAAATCAGGCCAGTCTCACCTTTTAAACGTGGGCTTGGAATAGCTCGACTTTAATGCGTAAACCCGGCAGTTAACATCCTAGCAGACGCTGGTTACCGAAATAAAAAATGGTCCTAGGTCGGAGGTAGCCGCATAAAACGCCGAAACGAAGAACTACTCTCCCTGATCTCTAAGAAGAGGATGCATTTGTTGCGGATACATCGTGATGGGCAGTATACGCCAACAAGGAATTGCCTCAACGAATCGATAATGCGTATGTGTATCAAGGAGTTGCTTGGAGAACATATGGAGAACTACCTCGATGAAACACCGAGAGAACGCAAAATGCAGCACGGTGGTTAAAGTCGGATAGGGGGGTCAATCCAA
>CAXEOX010000196.1:0-4373 GCA_963997925.1 uncultured bacterium | reverse complement strand
CTCCAAACATCGGCTATCGCTCCCGAGGACATGCTGCCCAAAGCGAAGGCATAGATCGCCAAGGAACGCAAGCTCATCACCCGGCCCCGATATTCAGGACGGGAATTTCCTAACAACGCCGAAAGCATGAAGAACTGTGTTGACGCGAATCCTGCTCCAGTTACCACAAGGATCGCCATGGACACGAAGAAGGCATGGGAGGTAGCAAATACCAGGATGCTGGCATGCCACACCACGACCGACCCGATCATATATTTCCCGACCGACTGTCGGTTTCCAATCATGGTCCAGCCCAGCGAAGCGCCCACCGCGCCGGACCCGAAAGCGAACAACAATAATCCCAACCCACTGGAATCGACGCCCAATTCGTTCCTTGCGAATATCGGCACCAGCGTCGTATGAAAGGTCCAGCCGGACGATTCAAAGATCAGGACCAACACAAGGGTGGCCCAGAGCGCTTGTTGTCCCTTGACGTATCTCAATCCGCCGATCACAGAGCGAGCTACTGACTCTGTTGTTCTGTTGACACCTCCGCCTGATAACCGGACATACAGGGCGACCCATCCACTTAGAATATACAGAGCTGCGATGGCGCCAAAAGCGACTCCGGGCCCGAAGCCTTTGAACAAAATACCCCCCACCAGGGGGCCGATCAGCATTGCAACATTTCTGCCCAAGGTATTGAACGCCGCCCCGTTGGCAATGCGGTCTTGCGGCAGAGTTTCAGCAACGAGCGCTTGAGACGATGGCATCTCAAAAACCCGCACCATACCGGAGGTCATAGCCAGCAGAAAGATGTGCCACGTTTCCAATAACCCGCTCAGGATCAAAACGATCATCAGCACGGCAAACCCGGCCATCACGAATTCCACGGTGGCCAAGACCCGTTGTTTGGGAACCCGATCAGCGACGGCCCCAGCGAAAAGGGCCAGAAGGTTCAGAGACATACGGGCCGCCGAGATTGCGCCCACCAAGAATGGGGAATCGGTCAGGGTGAGGACGAACCATCCCATGACCAACATCTCCATCTGGGTGCCCATCGCCACCAATGTGGTAGACGACCAGACTAATAGGAAACTGCGGTGTCGGAAAACGGAGAAGGCGTAACCCGCTCGAGCTACGGTAGCCCTAGATGTCTGCAATTGACTTCAATCCAGGATCCTAAATGCCGGATGATCTTCCTGAGGGAAAAGAGGTCGCGCGTTCGAATCCTGAGCTCAGGGCAGGATCTGCAGGGATGGAAAGGGTCCTAGGCAGATATTGCCGACTTTTTTCCTTATGACATGACGTCGTAAAGTATGCACCTGATTTGGTTCCTTAGCTAGGACTGGTATCCCATATGGAAGAATACCGATAGCTATACGGAATAGTCCGGGTAACATACGACCCTTGACATCCTTTCAATCCTGTATTGGGTAGTAGTGCTGGACGAGAGGTAGGACTGGGAGAGATAGTTACCGAAGCATTAGACCCTGCAAGGATCCAGAACACCCCAAAGTGTTCGAGTATGAATGGTCGGGACCAGCACTGAATCGATATCTAACACCAGGTCATTTAGGGCCTGATGTATACTATGGGATCAGTTATGTAAAGGTATTTGGAGGCGCAAGATGCAGGAAGATGGACGCGTTTCGGGAAAGGTAGCGCTGGTCACTGGTGGGGCTGGCGGCATCGGAGGCGCTTCGGCACGACTGCTGGCCCAGGAAGGGGCCGCGGTGGTGATTGCGGACCTGCTTGAGGAGGAAGGTCGTTCCTTGGAAGCACAGATCGCTGAGGCGGGCGGCCGGGCCTTGTTCGTACGGTTGGATGTTACTGACGAGGAGGACTGGGACAGAGCCATAAAGGCGACCCTGAACAGTTTCGGCAAGCTGGACGTCATCGTGAACAACGCCGGGGTTAGCCACCGGAACGGAGTAGAGGAGACCACTTCGGACGCATGGGACTGGGTGATGGCTGTGAACGTGAAAGGCGTGTTTCTGGGCACTAAGGCCGCCATCCCCGAGATGCGCAAGGCCGGCGGCGGGTCCATCATCAACATCTCTTCTATATACGGGATGGTGGGCAGCGCAACATCTTCCGCCTATCACGCCTCTAAAGGTGCCGTGCGAATCTTCACCAAGTCGACGGCCATCCAGTACGCCTCCGAGAACATCAGGGCCAACTCGGTCCATCCGGGTTTCGTGGACAGTCCCATGACTCGGGCGCACCATGACGTTCCGGGCATCAACGAGGAACGGGTGGGCAAAACACCACTGGGGCGAATGGGCCAGCCGGAAGACATCGCGGCAGGAATCCTGTACCTGGCCTCGGAAGAGTCGTCATTCGTGACTGGTTCCGAACTGGTGATCGATGGCGGGATGACCGCACAGTAAACTCAGTTATGTCAAACAGACCTACTGGCAAGGCGTTTCACCGGCGAAGAATCAGGGTAGTGTGGCTCTGCAACCCTACTACGGCCGGGGTTGCGCTAGCTATGTGGCGTGCCTATAATTGAAGCTGCCCAAGCGGAGGGGCGGTTAGCTCAGTGGTTAGAGCGCCTCGTTCACACCGAGGAGGCCGGAGGTTCAAATCCTCCATCGCCCACCATGTACCAGAGGCCGGTTCTCCAGCCGGGTACGGGGTTAGAGTAGCCGAGGTGGCGGAACGGCAGACGCGCTGCGTTCAGGGCGCAGTGTCCTTACGGATGTGTGGGTTCAAATCCCTCCCTCGGCACCAACAGAACAAAAATAACCGATGTCGTGGCTAGAATCTCTGACAAATTCCCCCAAGAACCCTTAATGCTGACATTGTGCCGACATCCGTTCTAACTACCTCTGATGAACATATTTGGTAAAGTTGTCAGCCGCCTTTTTTGCCATCCCGGGAGCAAGTGTTGATTGATGTCTCCGGTCGTGGATCAGCTTGCGTGCCCCAGCCTCTAAACAGGAACGTTTCGCTCAACTTATCGTCCTGGAGGGTATCAACCCAAGCGGACGCATATCGGCAGGCGTACAACGTGGACGCCGAGACTAGCAACAGCACCATCAACGACAACTTCTACTCACTCGCTCGTCGTACCGATATAGCACCGAGAATCGCCGAGCGGCGGGCCCCGATGCAAGAACGGGCTCTATGTTCCGCAGAAGGAATCAACCAGGAGCTCAAGCAGGTCCGCATGGCCACAGTCACGGGCGATGTCCGTCCCTCGGACGAAATAGCAGCGTTGGATGAGATGGCGAAGATACTGGGCCTATATCGTGACGACGACAAGAACCGGGACACCGACTCGGTGCCGATTTCCAAGGTTACGGTCGTCCTAGACCGCGGCCACGGGCAGACGGAGAGCGAGAGGCATCAGGTGGCTGACATTGCCGATCGAACGCCGGATAAACAATACAGCTATCCCCAGAGACACACACTGATTATCCCTTCTCCCTCGACCGCTTAGATAAGATAGATCAATCTGCACCCTTTGGAGGCGTTAGGAATGGTACAAAGAAAGGCAATAATACCTCCCGGAGCACCTACTAATCCCCCCATCTCTCCGGGGATCCAAGTCGGGGATACTCTGTACGTTTCCGGACAAGTCGCGGTTGATGATGCAGGGAACGTAGTCGGCGAGCACGACTGCGAAGTTCAATCTCGGCAAGTTATGGCCAACATACGGAAGGTGGTCAAAGCAGTTGGGGGAAGCATGGACAACGTGATTAAGATTACCTGTTTCCTTACCGACGTGGACAATTATCCCGCCTACAGCAAAGTACGGGCAGAGACGTTTCCCAGCAACCCACCCGCCAGTTCCACTGTCATCGTAGCCGGGCTAGTGCGGCCGGAGCTACTGGTGGAGGTGGAGGCTGTGGTCCATCTGTTATAAATGATTCCGGCATTTCCAATTCCACTATGTTTTCATACGTTTAGTGTCGACCACTACTACGAATCCAAGCCGCGAGTAGGGTTGATATATTGGTACTCAACGGAGTCTCGATACGCCGGGTTGTAGTCTATCGATGGATAGCCGAATTTTTACCATAACGAATCTTCCAAATCGCCGACTCGTCGAAGTGAAAAGCTGAATGCTAATCGTACACTTGAATGCGCGAAGCTCGTGCTCCGGCGATCTGACTCGGTGATTTCCGTATCAAACTGCTAAATAAACGTATCATGCGAATAATCTAATGGCCTCAATAAATCCATCAGTGGAGGACGCTAAGACATGGGCATCTATAGGATGTACACCGGACCAGACAACGAGACCCATATCGAGGAGTTACCTCTGTCAGCCCACCCCGAGTTGGGGGAGCTGCAGACCGTGAAAGGCCTACAGATACAGCAGAACGAAGGCGGCCGCTTCATGGATTTTCACCAAGCCCCTAACAAGAGGTGGTTGATCACTC
>CAXEOX010000195.1:0-4398 GCA_963997925.1 uncultured bacterium | reverse complement strand
ATATTTGCTCCATATGTTGATTGACTCACACTCTACATTTCGGAATTGCCGTTGACTGTTATACGGCATTAAGCTAGTATTCGTCGGGCGATGCGAAGATCGCCTATGAATATCACTGTACTTGAGCCTGACTATTGCAGGCGATTGATTAACAATGGGTTTTACCAGTATCTCGGTATAGCCACGGTTTGACTTTCTATTACGAGTTCACACAGGGGATTTCACACCTGGGATTATGAGGGTAAGTAGTAATGACCGGACGTATTAAGACATCTTCAAGGCGGTTACTACCTTTAATCGCCATATTCTTGCTAGCGCTTGTTATCTCATGTGGTTCGTCCACTGAGCCGGCTGCGCCACAAGCTGCGGCAACCAGCGCTCCGCAACCTACTGCCACAAGTGCACCTGCGGCTTCTGGTGGAGTGCCAACGGCAACACCGTATGCTTACGCTGCTCGCTCGGTGTTGCAAGAACTTGACGAGAAGTATCCATGGCCACCGAAACCTTGGCCATGGCCACCGCGTCGGGGCGGCACAGTCCAACTCACTATGAGTCCCATCCCCGATGTTGATCCAACCAGGGCACGGAACAACGAAAACCTGGCACAGTATGACGCCTTGCTCGAATGGGAATCGACTTGGTGGTTCCCAGAAGTCCACACCACACCCACTATTCGGCCTAATATTGCCGCGAGTTGGGAAGCGGTGGACTTGAAAACCTGGGATTTTAAGATCAACCAGGACGCAAGGTTCCATGACCGGCCTCCGATGAACGGCCGACCGGTTACTGCCGAAGACGTAAAATATTCGTTCGACTTATTAAGGGTGGTCCCTCAATACACGGCCACCGCTTCTGTGGATAGCGTCGAGGTGATTGACCGAGAAACTGTGCGCTTCCATCTCAAGCAGGCCTTGGCGGGGTTCCCTACGTTGTATACCAACGGCTCCACTCCGCCAATAGTAGCTAAAGAGGCCCAAGAATCGCCCGGTGGTCTGGGGGAGAATCCAGGTGGTACCGGTGCGTTCACCCTGAAAGAATTTGCTGCTGGCGAAGGGATGCTGTTCGTCGCAAATCCGAACTATCACTTAGAAATAAAAGGGGAGCAACTTCCGTTCCTAGACGCGGTACGTTACATATTCACCCGCGATCCTGCCACACAGGTAGCCCTTTACCGGGCAGAACAGATTGATCTCATGCGGATAAGCGCTTATGACATTTTGGATCAGGTGCTTGAGAGCGTACCCGATACAACGTTATATAGAGTCCCTTCATTCGGATGGGGAGACCACGGCGTATTTCTTAATCTAGCCAAGCCGCCCTTCGATGATGTTAGGGTTCGCCGGGCTATGTCGATGGCTATCAACCGTGATGTGATTGCGAATGTGATCAATGCCGGGGACGCTACACCATACGGTCCTATGCCATGGGCGGTTGGTGGGTACACCGACATCACGGAGTACACAGTGGACAACTTGGGTCCGTGGTACCAATACAATCCTGAGGGAGCGAAGGCCCTACTAGCCGAAGCTGGCTACCCAGATGGGTTCGAGGTAGAAATCGAGTGGGGTGAACTATCGGGATTCACATTCGGCGACACAGCTGTACTCCTGGAAAAGATGTGGGAAGACATTGGCCTAGATGCCACGATTAAGCAAAGCGAGTACGCCACTTGGTGGTCGAAATCCAAGTGTGGGGAGCCGATGAACGATACCCTTATCGGGCTGAGCCCGTATGGATCGGGACCGACAGCTTACGACTGGCTCTACCTCCCATATCATTCCGATTCCAGTGTTAACTGTCCTCATATTGAAGATGAAAAGATTGACGTTCTTCTGGACGAGTGGATCGGCGCTGATGCAGGTAGGCAAGTGGAGATTCAAAAGGAACTGTGGGACTACCTAACGGATCAAGTGTATAGGCTTACAACCATCGTTCCTCCCCACTATAGATTGACTCAGTCCTACCTTCATGCAGGCGATAATCCCTATTGTTGGTTCACCGGTTATTGCTCATATGAAGTGAAGTCGGCATGGTTGACTGATGGCGCTCCATCACGTTCTTTTGACAAATTTGCCGAATAAGTTAACCATCCAAACCCTAATCAATATCACCTTGGTGGACTCGGTAAAAACGTTGATTCTACCGACTGCAACAGTGAGGGTGATCCCCTGCAGTCTGAACGTCGTAACGTTGATTGATATTCTGTTTGGGCGTGTGTCAAGAGTCGTATTGGCCTCGCGAATAGCCTGCCAAAGACTTCTATCTACATAGCCGACGGTAACCTGTATGTCGCAATACATCTTACACAGGTTGCTCTTAGCTATCTTGGTTCTTTGGTTAGTACACCTATTGGTGTTCTCGATGGTCAGGATGTTTCCCGGCGACGTGGTTATGATGCGTTTGGGCCAAGATGCCACCATGACCAAGGAATCCTATGACGCCGCCCGGGAAGAACTGGGAATAGACAGGCCATTTTTAGTCCAATACGGATCGACAATGAAGGACTTGCTCCGGGGGGATCTAGGAGATTCCCTGCTGAGCGGAAGGTCGGTGGCCGCTGAACTTGGCGACCGCATTAGTCTCACTCTTCATTTAGCCCTGCTATCGCTGGTCATCGCGCTACTGTTGGCAATACCCATCGGGGTAATATCTGCCGTTTTCCAAGATACTGTTGCTGACTACGGCGGTAGGCTGTTTTCAGTATTAGGACTTTCTCTACCGGATTTCTGGAGCGGTGTAGTCGCTATCCTAATCCTCTCTTTGTTGTTCGGGTGGCTGCCGCCTAGGGGATTTGAGGGGATTTGGGTGGCCCCGATAAAAACCTTTCAGCAGTTATTGATTCCTGCTGCCATTATTGGCTTCCGGTTTTCTGCCGTCGTCATGCGCATGACCCGATCTTCTATGCTCGAAGTACTTCGTGAGGACTATATCCGGACCGCTCGGTCTAAAGGGTTATCCGAACAAAAAATTATCGTCGGGCACGCGATGAAGAATTCGTTCATCCCAGTAGTCACCTTAATAGGCCAGCAGTTCTCCATCCTGTTGGGAGGCACCGTAATCATAGAAACCATTTTCCTTCTGCCCGGTGTAGGGAACATGACATTAGATGCGGTGTTATTCCGAGACTACACGTTAGTTCAAGGTGCGGTTATATTCTTCGGCGGAATCATGGTTCTAATGAATCTTCTTGTCGACATATCCTACGCCTGGTTCGACCCGCGGATTCGATATGGGTAAAGATACAGGGCCGTTGGAATTAAGCTCCAGGCCCAAGAATCCGTTAGAGGCGATATCAAACGGTCTTGGGCGCCAGTCTCGTTCCCTAAGGAGGTTCGTTGTCTCCAAGCCTGTCGGAGGGGTTGGAGGACTGATCGTTCTAATTGTAGTGGTTGGTGCAATTTTTGCTCCACTTGTAGCGCCGTTTGACCCCTATGAATTCAACCTGGATGAAAACGGGATGCCGGTACGCCTAGAAGGCCCCGGTAAAGACTATCTACTAGGAACCGATGCTATCGGACGAGATGTGCTTAGCCGCATCATATATGGCGCTCGAGTGTCGTTGATCGTGGGCTTGGGAGCAGTGGCGCTCGGTGTCACTCTTGGCACCATTATCGGGTTAATATCAGGTTATTTCGTCGGGAAGATCGACCAGGTGCTGCAGCGGGTGGTCGATACATTGATGGCGATTCCAGCGATTGTGTTGGCCTTAGCAGTGATGACCATGCTACAGCCAGGAATATTCAACATAATATTGGTAATCGCCATTGTTATCGCACCCGGTTCGGCCAGAGTAGTACGGTCTACGGTCTTGGCGATCAAACAAAATGTTTACATCGAAGCAGCACGTTCGGTCGGAGCCACCGATAGCCGGATTGTGCTTCGCCATATACTGCCAAATGTGTTTGCTCCAATTATTATCATCGCGTCAATCTGGGTCGGTAACGCTATTGTTATCGAGGCTGCGCTCAGCTATCTTGGTCTTGGTACCCCTCCTCCTACTCCAAGTTGGGGCGGGATGCTGGCCCTGGAAGGACGACGTTACCTAGAAAACGCCCCATGGCTAGCTATCGCACCAGGCGTGGCCATCAGCATCGCGGTTTTAGCGGTCAATATGTTTGGTGATGCCTTGCGTGACGTGTTAGATCCTCGCCTCAGGAATCGATAGGTTCCCCTTCTCCGCATTCCTCAACTTACCCATAGCCGAAACCTCTTGGCTCCAGCGACAGGTAATCTCTTTTACTGACCCTAATGGACGGTAGTTCGGTTTAAATCCCATCTTGATCCAAAGGACATTTGTTTTGGGGAAGGACAGTCGGAACCGATAATCGGGTCAGCCTCGCATTTCTCGTGGATCTCACTGACTGAACACTCACGGTTACGATACCAGATCTGTCGAAC
>CAXEOX010000194.1:0-4444 GCA_963997925.1 uncultured bacterium | reverse complement strand
ATCGTCGCCTGTCTACCGGCAAGTGACCATGGAAGTGTTCAATCATAAGGGGAAACAAGGCCTCTTTTCCAGACCGGCCGGTTGCTGCCTCTGGTGGCGAACGGATGGGGTGAATAATTACTGCTCAAACTGCGTCTTGCTAAGTCGGGAACAGCAAGACACGGAGTTTCGGCAAAACCTGGAAGGCCGAAACTGAATAGCCTAGTCCCCGAGACTGAACAATTTTCTAAGTGCACGATGATGGTTGCTAAGTCGACTTATAGACGGGCCGGCCGGACAGCGTAGTGTCCGAGTGCAAGGACTCCGCCTAGGCCCATGCGCCTCGGGGTCCCGAGTCTGTTCAGCTGGTTCTGGCAGAGTTGTCCGATCGCCCCACCATCACCAAAGCGGAACTCAAATCACACGACGGAGTTCTCAAATGTCATTTTTCTCTCAGCTCACTCCAGTTCTGTTGGCGGTGCTGGCTAGAGCCACCACCGCCTGGGGCAGGGCCTCCCGGTTGTTAAGGGACCCGAAGGTCGTTTTGCTGACCTCTCTGGTGCTACTTTTACTGGTCGCCGCCGCGTGTGGCGCCGCAGCGACACCGACAACCCTACGGACCGCAGCTACACCAACGGGGGTTCCACTGCCGCCACTGTCAGTTGCAACGCCTAGCCAACTTGCTGCGCCGGTGGCTGCCGCCACCTTTACACCTACGGTCCCGCAGACCGCTATCACTCTCGGTGGTGTTATAAATCTGAGCGGGACGCAACTCAACATGATCGATCCCAACAACGGCAACTTTTATTTGGGTAACTTGAGGATGGTCGGGAACGTGTGGAGCACGCTTATCCGGGTGAATCCCCAAGACCGTGCCACCATCGAAGGTGACCTGGCCGAATCGTGGACCGCTAGTCCCGACGGCATGGAATACAGCTTCAAGATACGACCAGGTGTGGTCGACCACGAAGGTAATCCCTTCACGGTGGACGATGCCTACTACCAAATGTTTCGCTACGTGGAGCGCCCCAACGACGTACCCACCCAGAAACAGACGTGCCTCCGGACGTTCGTCAAACCCATTAAAGAGGGGGGCGCTGAGGTTACCGGGGCGGACGAACTCACGATCCGCCTGAAATCACCGCGAGGGGCCTTCTTGCCGTGCCTTTCGGGCCCCTTTACTGCCTTCCTACCCTCCAAATACATCAAGCAGATAGACGCGTCAGGCGAGTACCGAGACATGGAATTCGCAAAAGGCGAACTGGTGGGCACCGGCCCGTTCAAGTTTGTAGAGCTGGAGCTCGAAAACTTCCTACGGCTGGAGCGGTTCGACGGCTTCTTCAGAGATGGGCTGCCATACCTGGACGGAATCAATGGTTTTGCCATCCCCGACGCGGCTACCCGAGTGGCGGCCTTCCGCACCGGACAGATCGACGCTTTCCCAATCTTCTCCACTCCCACCAAACGGGACGCCGACCAGCTCAAAGCGGAGCTGAAGGATGACGTCGTCTTTCCAATAGTTCCGGCACCCGGCTACCGTGGCTTCCAGTTCAACGTCTCTCGCCCACCTTTTGGGCCCCAGGACGACCCTAAGGCCCGGAAGCTACGCTGGGCTGTCCAACTGGCCCTCGACCGGGACGAGTTCAATACCCTTGTCTTCGACGGGCTTGGGCACCTGTCCACGCCTTATTTCATTGAGTGGGACTGGATCTATACCGAAAAAGAGTGGCTTGAGAACTTCCCAGGCCTTGACTCCACTCCGGAGGTGAAACAGAAGCACCTGGCCGAAGCCCGGGAAATCATGCAGGCGGAGGGATTCGGTCCCGATAACATGTTAAAGACCGAATACGTGTGTAATTACGTCCAACGAGAATGCGAAGTCCTAGCGGACCAACTAAAGAGGATCTACATCGACCTAGACGTCCTCGTGATGGACTTCCCGTCCCTTGCGGTCCGACGCGGCAATGGAGATTTCTCCCTCATCGCCGTCAGTAAAGGCATGCCATTCCCCGACCCTGACGCCTTTAACATTTCCTTTTTCTTTTCCCAGGAGGACGGGGGAAGCCTGTACTCCGGGTCGACCAACCCCGAGTGGCGGGGTCTCTTCGAGCAGCAGGTGGGCCTGAGTTCTCGGGAAGACCGGGCTCCGTTCCTGCGGGACATGGCGAAAATCTTCTACGAGGAGGCGGCCTGGATCGGGATTATTAGGCCGGGCCTGCTTCAGGGGCACCGGAGCAACTGGAGGGGCTACGCAGCACCCCCGATGCACGCCTCCAACTACACCCTGGAAAGCACCTGGCTGGCCAGGTAGAAAACCGGAGGCCTGCACGGGCCAGTTTGAGCCCGTGCAGGCCTCCGGTTGTTCAACGTGCGAAAGTACATTGCCAGGAGAATACTTCTGTTCATCCCTACTCTGGCAGGGGTGTCCATAGGCGTCTTCCTCTTGTTACGTGTTATCCCTGGGGATGTCGCCCAAGTCATTCTGGCGGGACCATCAGGGGAAGCCTCCTACACGCTGCAAGACGTGGAACAGCTACGGGAGAAATTGGGGCTCAACGACCCTTTGTACCTCCAGTATGGTAATTGGGTCTCAGACCTCGTCAGGGGTGACCTGGGCACCTCCTTCGCTACGCGCCGTCCCATCGCCCAAGAACTCAAACGCCAGTTCCCCGTTACCCTCCAGCTGGCGTTTTTCACCATGGTCGTGGTTTCCCTCATCGCTATACCCATAGGTGTATTAGCCGCGGTTAAACAGGACAGTGCGGCGGACTACATACTGCGGGGTATAGCTATTCTAGGACTGGCCGCGCCCACCTTCTTTGTGGGCTTGGTGGTGGTGCTGGTAGTGTCTCGCTACATTGGGTGGCTGCCCCCGCTGGGGTATGCCCACATATGGGATCAACCGTTCAAGGGCTTTCAGCAGTTGATCTTTCCGGCGCTAGTCCTAGGCTTCTCCAGCAACGGCCTTCTGCTTCGGATGACTCGGACACAACTATTGGAGGTGCTGCGGGAGGATTACGTCCGTACGGCTCGATCCAAAGGCTTATCCGAGAACGTGGTCATAGTCCGGCACGCGATGCGTAACGCTCTCCTGCCGGTGGTGACGGTAGGAGGACTTCAACTTGGCGGACTATTTACTGGCGCAGTGATTGTCGAGACCATTTTCAACCTGCCTGGGATTGGCCGTGGCTTAATTCAGGGAGTCTTCTCCCGCGATCTACCGCTAATCGAGGCCTACATCATGTATTTCGCGGTGGTGGCTTTAGTGACCAATCTGTTAGTGGACCTAACCTATGCATGGCTCGATCCACGGATACGGTACGAGTGAGAGACCAGCGTGCTAAAGGGAGTGAAGAGACTGGAGGTATTATGGAAACGCAAACGGAAAAGGCATTGGTAAGCCGGATTCGCATAGTACAACTGACGTTATCCAAGGCATGCAAGGCCACGATACATTTCATGCGCACCAAGCCCTTGGGCGCCATGGGAATGGTGATAGTGCTTGTTGCCACCCTGGTCGCTCTAACAGCCCCCCTGGCAGTTCCCCATGACCCATGGGGGGTGGATTCGAGCACGATACTGCAATCTCCCAATACCACTTTCTGGTTTGGCACCGATATGCTTGGGCGAGATATCCTGAGTCGTACGATGTACGGTGCGAGAATTTCCATGCTCGTGGGCTTGGTCTCCATGGCAGGGGCGAGCTTCATGGGTACAGTGGTGGGTATTACAAGCGCGCATTTCGGTGGATGGTACGACCTGGTGGTGCAGCGGCTCATCGATGGGCTGACTGCGTTCCCGTCTTTGCTCCTTGCCATCGCTTTAATGGCCGCTTTTGGCCAGTCTCTGACCAACGTAATGTTGGCTCTGGCTATAGTGTTTTGTCCACGTATCACGAGGGTTGTGCGTTCCGCGGCCTTGGGTATCAAACAAACTGCCTACATCGATGCCGCCAGGGCTATAGGAGCAACCGACCTTCGAATAATGATGCGCCACGTTTTGCCCAACACCTTCGCTCCACTCATCGTGATTACCACCGCTTCCGTTGGTACCATGATAATAGTCGAGGCATCCCTCAGCTTCCTGGGCGTGGGGACACCCGGCGGGGTAATCTCCTGGGGATCTTTGCTCAGTGGTGAGGTTCAGACTTTCTTCGCCACAGCTCCCTGGATAGGCCTATTCCCCGGCTTCGCCCTAACCTTGGTGGTGTTCGGTATAAACGTATTCGGCGACTCGCTCCGTGATGTCCTGGACCCGCGGCTTCGTGGGACTTAGATCCGATTAGGATTCGCCGCTGCCCTCATCACTCCCCAACGGCGGGAACCGCCTTTCATCCCCGTAGAGGGGCTTCCAGGATGACGGGTTGTGGGGATCATCTCTAGAGCCTGTCTCAGAAATTGAGTCTCCTATGACCCAGAAGGCCCAGAGGCTGAATCACTGTGTTCTTGGTGGAGACGGGGGAGAG
>CAXEOX010000193.1:0-4458 GCA_963997925.1 uncultured bacterium | reverse complement strand
GGCACTCCATCCCACCGATGGGGTGGTTGGTACTTCCAGGTCAAGGATGCGTAACTATATGCCGCCGGCTATCGTGCGGAGAAACTAAAGGTAAAAATTGCTGACCTACTCCTACCTCATTGACTTAGGGCATAATGTCAACTTCACTGACCTGGAGAATGAAAGCGAAAAGGACTCCCTATGGGTAGGACCATGCCTTTCGCCTTCTTGTGATGATCCTACACGCTGAGACCGTTCTTTTTTGCCCAGTCTCGGCGGACTTTCCAGCATTCTTCAACAAGAATTTCTGTCACAACCTCTATCTTGCTTCCCCAACCGGACTCTTGGAATAACTTCTCCATGGAGAAATCTCCGTACGCGCTTTCGCCAGGGTTGGGACGGGCCCCCATGACCACAGTGGAAATCCCGCTGACCATGATGGCGCCAGAGCACATGGGACAGGGTTGGAAAGTGGTGTAAAGAGCGCAGCCGGAAAAGTCGGAACGGCCCAAAGCCACAGCCGTTTCCCGTAAGGCTACCGATTCCGCATGGGCAGTGGGGTCGTTGGTGGTGATGGCAGTGTTTCGACCCACCCCTATCACCGCGCCGTTTTCAACGATAATCGACCCAACAGCGGAGTTCCCCTCCGCCCCACCCTTGTCCGCCTCATCAATAGCCATCCGCACAAACCGCTCGTGTTCTGTGGGCATGCCAACACCTCCTCGGACTTTGGCTGATTATAGGGTAAGCGCAGGCAGGCTGCTAGTATAGGGCTCTTTGGAGGACGACTAGGCCGGTCCTTATGGCGACGCTTGGGGGTGGGTACTTCTAGGGCTATCGGCCCGTAACCACGGAATCCAACCCTCTGTGATTCCTGAAGCGCCCCACCCGAATTCCCATCCAATTTTTTAGAGATTTTAGAAACCCTAGGTGCGGAGCTGAGGTCGTTCTGCAAGGGGGCGCATAGTTGTTCTTGCGGGGAGGTAACAGTTGAAACTTACTGCGCCGTCCGCCCTCCGTCTATTACCAACTCTGATCCCGTAACGAATGAAGCCTCGTCGGAGGCCAGATAAAGGACGCCGTATGCAATCTCCTCCGAAGTACCCACCCGACCCAATGGTACTCTCCCAATCATCGCAGCTCGGTCGTCTGAACTGGTCAGAGCCAGCATGTCCGTTTCCACCGGTCCCGGGTGCACCGAGTTACACCGGATGTTCTCCGGGGCGTATTGAATCGCCGTGGCTTTACTGAAGATTCGTACAGCGCCCTTGGAAGCAGCATAAGCACCGGATGTGCCCGGTTGAGGTGCGATGCCAGCACCAGAAGATATGTTCACTATCGAACCTCCACCGGTCGCTCTCATGACGGGGATGGCATGCTTGGTGCCCAAGAAGACTCCCTTCACGTTGATGTCCATTACCCGGTCCCAGTCGCCTTCGGACAGGTCCTCAATAATACCGGATGCGCTTATTCCCGCGTTGTTTACTAGGACGTCGAGCCTGCCAAACCGGGTCATTGTGGATCGCATCGCGCTCTGCCAGTCTGCCTCGGTGGTCACATCCAACCTAACAAAGATGCATTCGCCGCCATTCGCGTTGATCTCAGCCTCCGTGCGTAGCCCTTCGCTCTCCAGTATGTCCCCAATGATTATTTTGGCGCCCTCCAAGGCAAATAGTTTGGCCTCCACCGCTCCCATTCCCCTGGCGCCACCGCTAATCAAGGCAACCTTCCCTTCTAGTCTCATTCCTAATCCTTACAGACGAGAGTATTTGACAAAATCCCCAAGGCTCACTCAATACCATGGATAGCTCGCCATATCTTCTCAGGTGTCAATGGAGTGTCGATGTGGCGCACCCCTACTCCGTTCAGAGCAGCCATCACTGCGTTGGCCACCGCCGCGGGCGCCGCTACGGTGGGCAACTCTCCGACCCCTTTTGCTCCCGTAGGTGTTAAAGGGGAGGGTGTTTCAACGGTAGCTGTTTCAAAAACCGGCGTGTTAGCGGCCATAGGTACGGCGTAGTCCATGAGGCTGCCTGTTAGTGGTTGTCCGTCGTCAGTAAAAGCCATGCCCTCTGTCAATGCCTGACCTATCCCAGGGGCAATAGCGCCGTGGACCTGTCCTTCGACAATCATAGGGTTGATGATGCGCCCACAGTCATGGACCCCAATGTACTTGATGATCTTCACATGTCCCGTATCCCGATTCACTTCCACTACCACCACGTGAGTGGCAAAGGAGTGAGGGTTGTAGTACGGGACGCTGAGGGTGAACCGGTCTTGAAAATCCAACCCCACCTCCACGTCCGGAGGCAGTAATTCTTCACTGTAGGCCGCTGAGGCTATTTCGGCGAACGTCTTCGCGCAGTCTGGGGCTAGCTGACTGTATATCCTCCCTTCCTCGAAAACTATGTCCGACTCCGGGCAGTCCATCAGGTGTGACGCGATTCTAGAGAGTTTTCGTCGAGCTTTCTCTGCCACGGTGTACATAGCGGATATGCCTACTACCGTACCTCTGGTCGCTCCAGTTCCCCCGCCAGATGGTACCACGTCGGTGTCCCCGTGGAGCACCTGTATATTTGAGGGGCTGATTCCCAACTGGTCTGCAACGACCTGGGCCATGCAGACATCAGATCCTTGGCCATGGGGTGATATTCCGGTTCGGGCAGTGACTTTGCCCCCAGAGTCGATGGTGATCCAGGCATCTTCCGTCCGAACCTCGCCAGCGGCCCCTGCCATCTTGACAACGGTTGATACGCCGACTCCGATGAGTGGACCTCCAGTTTCGGTACTTAGTCGGGCTTTCTCTTGCCAGCCATAGTAGTCTGACATTTCCAGCGCAAGGTCCAGTGACTTCCCATACTCCCCCGAGTCGTAAGTTAGCCCGGTCGCGGTCTGGTAGGGAAAGGCATCAGGGGAAATAAAGTTCTTTCGTCTTATTTCTACCGGGTCCATGCCCAACTCTCTGGCTACGAGGTCCATTGTTCGCTCCATACAGAAGGCAGACTCAGGGCCTCCGGCCCCCCGATAAGCCCCAGTAGGACCCTTGTTGGTGGCTACACCCAAGACTTCCACCCTGGCCGCGGGGATCTTATACGGTCCCATAATCCTGTGGCTCGATGTGTAGGGAGGTGTTGTGGTGGAATTACCGACGAAGGCTCCACCGTCAACTACATTTCGTAGACGTAACCCTAGGATGGTACCGTCATTCTTTACAGCCACTTCTACGTCGGCGGTATGCCCTCTACCGTGGAAGGTGAGCATGTTCTCTTGTCGATCGGCTATCCATTTGAGGGGGCGTTCTAATACCATCGATAGATATCCCACAGCGATGTCTTCAGGGAATAAGCCCTGCTTCTCGCCGAAGCCACCGCCTACGTCGGGAGCTATCACACGGACGCTGTCGGGGGCTCGGTCGAGGGCGTTGGCCAGCATCCCCCTGTATCTATGGGGGCTTTGAGTGGAGGACCAGACGGTGAGTTGGTCTTCGTCAGGCTCGTAGTGAACCACGCAGCAGCGGGTCTCCAGCGGTAACGGAGCTAATCGCTGCACGTTATACTGCTGGTGGATGATTCGGTCGGCTTGGGCGAAGGCATCATCGAGGCCGCTGCCCTGGCGATCATGGAATTTCCTCATAAAGACGTTGGTGCCCATCTCCTCGTGGAGAGACGCGGCATCCTCCTTGGCAGCTTCGAGAGGGTCGAGGACCGCAGGAAGTGCTTCATATTCCACCGCGATCATATCCACCGCGTCACGGGCCTGGTCACGTGTTTCAGCTACCACCGCGGCCACGGTTTGTCCGACAAAGAACACCTTACCATGGGCCAGGACGGGCAACCCCGGTGCCTGCAGTTCATCCATCTCCCACTCTTCGAGAACCCTGGTAGGGATTTCTCCCAGAACCCCCGCAATGTCCTCTCCGGTGAGCGTGGCCACCACTCCTGGGGTGCTACAGGCCTCAGATACGTCTATCGATAATATGCGAGCATGGGCATGGGGACTCCGGAGAAAAGAGACGTAAAGCATACCCGGCAACTTGACGTCGTCCACGAAGACACCCATGCCCGTCACAAGCCTCGGGTCTTCAAACCGCTTCCATGCCTGCCCTGTATAGGTCATGTGATTCCTCCATAAAGTGGGCGTTGTATTTAGGTCTAGTTAGCCGGCGGCAGTGCCGTCCGCGGATTGTCACGCAGATTGAGTCTGGTAACGACACTCGGGTCAGCCATCTCGGCCACTTGGGGCCAAGTCTCTATTCCTCTGTCGGACAAGTCTAATTCTGTCATGTTATCGAAATCATCCGATCCCAGGGCACCCAGTTACCCGGATGCTGATCTTTGAAAGTTCCCCAGGATCTAGACCTGGGTATTATAACCGGGACGGAAACCACCAGGGCCTGAAGAGGAAGGTTAATCGGGCGGTTCGATCCGCAAGGAGGCTATCAATGCCAACACTGTATACAAGAACGTGGAGTTTTAAAGA
>CAXEOX010000192.1:0-4493 GCA_963997925.1 uncultured bacterium | reverse complement strand
ATACTCTTCCCAACGAACATGACATAGCGTTAAGTAAACCAGTGTCATAAGATGTCGATAACAAAGGGATTACCCCACAGATGACATGCTAGAACGGCTAGGAAAATACGAGATACTGGAGACCATTGCCGCTGGCGGGCAGGGAAAGGTCTACGGGCCCGGGACAGCGGGTCCGGGGACGTGGTGGCCCTGCGGCAAGAAGCCAACCTGGCCTCCCGCCTGGACCACCCCAACATCGTCAAGGTCTTCGACTTCCAGGTGGAAGGTGGCACCGCTTACGTAGCCATGGAATACGTACCCGGGGTACTTCGGGGCGAGATGCAGCCCGGGACTCCCATCTCTCCCGGAAGGGCGGTGGAACTGGCCATCCAGGTGTGCGGGGCCATGGCCCACGCCCACCAGCACGGTGTGGTCCACAGGGACATCAAACCCCAGAACATCCTCGTAAAACCAATTGCAGAAGCTGCCGTGCTCGCTTTGGAGGGCCAGGACGGTGCGGGCGTTCTCAACCGTGGCCTGGATCTTCAGCCGGTTGCGGATGATACCGGGGTCGTTTCGCAGCGACTCCACCTCGGCAGGCCCAAAGCCGGCCACGGTGCTTATGCTCCAGTTGTCGAACGCCGATCGGAATCCGTCTCGCTTGTTCAGAATCATGCGCCAGGTCAACCCGGCTTGGAACACCTGCAGGCTCATTACCTCGAACAGGAGATCGTCGTCGTCGACCCGCTTGCCCAGATGGTGTTGACGTACCAATCCCGCAACGGGTCCGGAGGCGCTAGTGGGTCGTGAAATTCCTCATGCGGCATCTACTTTCCTCAATCATTGCCTATCGCGCCCTACTATGGGCAGGCCAAAAAGCATTGTCAACACACTCCAACGATGTTAGGTTACTGCGTATCCAGGCAGGAGGAAGTCCATGGCAGATCAACCTAGAACTATCATCGCCAACATCGACCGTCTAAACCGGTTTATGGACCAAGCCGGCTGCTCCGCGTTGATTCTTCGATCGGGCAAGAATTTCACCTACCTGGCCGGTTTTTCTTATCCGGGTACTCTGGGGCGGCACCTGGACTTTCCCGACTCACCCCGGGAGGTATTGCTGGTGTGGCCGCGCCAAGGCGAGCCGGTGATGGTGCTGAACCACTATGCCGCACCACTGGCCCGCCGGGACTCTTGGCTGGACAAGATCGAAGTCTACGACGACTACGCCGAGTCACCCTACCAAAAGGCGGCGGAAGTCTTGAAGGACCTGGGCCTGGACCGGGAAGTTGTGGGCTTGGAAAAGACCTACGTTAGCGCCGCCCGATGGGAAGAGATGGAGAGTCTATTGCCCGGCGGCAAACTCTTCGATTGCACTGAAATGATGGACCAAGTCCGCTGGATCAAGACGGCGGGCGAAGTCGAGCTTCTGCGGGAAGGAGCGCTGATCCTAGACGAAGCATATCTGGAAATCTTTCCCACGGTGAGAGAAGGTCACACCGAGCGGGAGGTCCATAGCCGTATCGTCGCTAGTTGTGTACAACGGGGCGCCCAATGGGCCCACGGCATCCTGAACAGCAGCCGCAACACCGTGGCCTACGGGGGCGAGAGCGACTTCGCGTTCCAGCGGGGGGACATTATCCGCAACGATTACGTGTCCTATTACCAGGGATACCCCGGCCATCAGTCGCGCACTGTCGTGGTTGGCGAACCCACCCAGGAACAGAGGGATACTTACCGGCTGATGCGCGACATCTACCGGATGACCGTCGATCAATGCCAAGTCGGCGCCAAGGCCAGTGATATTCACAGCTTTGCCTCAGCGAAGTTTAAAGAGGCGGGCTACCAGGACCGGGTCTCCTTAGTTGGACACAGTGTGGGCGCATGGTGGCATCAACAGGAACCTTACATCGTCCCTACCTCCCATGTGTTACTTGAGGAGGGAATGGTGCTGGCCTTGGAACCCCACGTGGGTTATTGGCACCTGCAGGACATGATTCTCGTCACGCCTGACGGCCCCCAGCTACTCTCCCCTCGGTTCAGCACCGATGAGATGCTGGCTACCGGTTGATCGCCCGCCATATCTTCTCCGGGGTCAGTGGCGTGTCTATGTGGCGCACGCCGGTACTGTACAGAGCGTCCATCACCGCGTTGGTGATCGCCGCCGGCGCCGCCACGGTGGGCAACTCGCCGATTCCCTTCGCTCCCAGCGGATTCAAGGGCGACAGAGTCTCCAGCGTGTCCAAGGTCAAGTCTGGCATGTCCTGAGCTTTAGGCATGGCATAGTCCATAAAGCTGCCGGTTAGCGGCTGGCCCTCGGGGGTGAACTCCATCCCTTCCATCAGCGCTTGGCCCAGCCCTTGGGCGAACGCGCCGTGGACCTGGCCTTCCGCCAACAGAGGATTCAGGATACGGCCGGCATCGTGCACCGCAACGTATTTCAGGATTTTCACCGCACCGTTATCCCGGTCAACCTCAACTACCGCCACGTGCGTCCCAAAGGCGTACGGATTGTCCGGCAGGGTATAGGCTGCGTTGAACTCCAGCCCCGGTTCGACATCGGGTGGCAACAACTCTTCGTTGTATGCTGCGGCGGCCACTTGTGAAAAAGGGATGCTGGACGATGGAGTGGCCTTCCGGAATATCCGCCCCTCTCGCATCGCAACATCGGCGGGCGGACACTCCAACAAGTGGGCGGCGATCCGGACCAGCTTCTCGCGAGCGACTTGAAGCACGGTATAGACCGTGGAACCGCCGACGGTTATCCCTCTGCTTGCGCCGGTGCCGCCGCCGGTGGGAAAAAGTAGCGTGTCGCTGTGGAACATCTCCACGTCGGCCGGGGTTACCCCAAGTTCATCGGATACGATCTGGGTGAAAGTTGTCTCGGTTCCTTGGCCGTGGGGCGAAACACCGCTGTAGACCGATACCAAGCCCGCTTGATTGATGACAACGCGAGCGTGGTCGGTGCGGCGGGCGCCATGGGCCCCCGATCCTTTGGTAACAGCGGCCAAGCCCACGCCGATCAGGGGCGCATTGGGTTGGTTCGCTTGGTTAGACCGTTCGCGCCATGCGGGATATTCCGCCAGTTCCAAGGCCCGGTCGAACACCTTCTCGTAGTCACCTGAATCGTAGGTGACACCGGTCGGCGTATGGTAGGGAAAAGCGTCCGGCCCAATCAGGTTCTTGCGGCGGACGTCAGCAGGGTCCATACCCAACTCCTGGGCGATCAAGTCCACCGTGCGCTCCATGCAAAACGCGGCCTCGGGTCCGCCCGCGCCCCGATAGGCTCCGGTGGGGGCCTTGTTGGTAATGACCCCCAAGACATCGACGCTCATGGCCGGAGTTTTGTAAGGCCCAACCAGGCGTTCGCTGGCCAGGGTGGGGGCCGCTGGTGTGGAGAGGTAGAAGTAGGCGCCCAGGTCCACGTAGATCCGCACGCGCACCCCAAGAATAACGCCGTCGTTTGTCACTGCCGCTTCCACCTCGGCGGTGTGTCCCCGGCCGTGGAACGAGACCATGTTCTCCTGGCGGTCCTCCACCCACTTCACGGGCCGGCCGAGAGTCTTGGAGAGATAAGGAACGGCTATTTCCTCGGGGAACATGCAGCCCTTCTCGCCAAAGCCGCCGCCCACGTCACTGGCCAGCACCCTTACCTGATTTTCCGGTAGGTCCAAGATTTGGGAAAGATAGTTTCTGACGCCGTGGGGTCTCTGCGTGGAGTCCCAAACTGTCAGCATCCCCCCCTGGGCTTGGAAATCGGCGGCCACTCCCCTGTTCTCCATGGGTGAGGGGGCCAAGCGCTGTACATGGTAACTACCGCTGACGATCCGATCAGCTTGGGCGAAGGCGCTGTCCAAGTCGCCGCCCGAGTGGCGTACCCGAATGCCGACGTTGGTGCCTGTTTCCTCGTGGATGGGGATGCCGGGCTCGTTGGCGGCATTTATGGTGTCCACCACCGGCGGCAGCATCTCATAGTCGACTTGGATCAACTCCAGAGCGTCCCGCGCTTGGTATGAGGTCTCCGCCGCCACCATGGCCACCGGTTGGCCCACGTAACACACCTTGTTTCTGGCCAGGACCGGGTGTTGTGGAGCTTCGATGTGCTCAACCTTATCGTCGTAAATGCCGTCTCCCGACGGTACATCCCGCAAGACTCCGGCAATGTCCTTCGAGGTCAGCACCAGCGCGACACCCGGGGAACTTCGGGCGGCAGCCGTATCTACCGAATTTATCAAAGCGTGGGCGTGGATGCTCCGCAGCACCGCCACGTGAAGCATCCCCGGCAGGTTAATGTCGTCGACAAAGGAGCCCTGTCCGGTGATTAACCTGGGGTCTTCAGCCCGTTTCAGCGATTGGCCTAAGTATGTCATGCGGCAGCACCGTTTCCTTGGCCGTATTTGGGCCGGGTAGGCTCAGTCGAATCCCCACGGATTCTACCATAGGCTTGAGCGTCCGCTGCTGCTTAATCACCCACAAGCCCATCTGGACAACGAGCCCAGTGCGGTGCAGGTGTG
>CAXEOX010000191.1:0-4496 GCA_963997925.1 uncultured bacterium | reverse complement strand
ACGTCATTGTTCGACATGTATACCCCTAAATCTGTCTTTGTTTGGGATCGAATTTATCCCGCAGCCAATCGCCTAGAAGATTCATCGAAAGGACGACCAGCATGATCGCGAGCCCTGGGAAGAAGGCCAACCACCAGGCGGCCACCACCAAGGCTCTTCCGTCGGCCACCATCAGTCCCCATGCTGGGATTGGCCGGGGTATGCCTGCTCCAAGGAAGCTCAGAGTGGCCTCCAATATGATCACGAAGCCGACTTGAAGGGTGGCTAGAACCACGATGCTGTTGAATATGTTAGGGAATATATGGTGAATCATAATTCTGGTGTGGCTCGCTCCAGATACGCGGGCGCGGGCGATATAATCCTGAGTCCTAACGGCTAGGGTTTCGCCGCGGGCCAGCCGTGCGTACCGGGACCAAAGAAGTATGACCACCACGATGATTACAGTGCTCCTGCTGGGGCCCAATGCCGCGACAAGGACCAGACCCAGAAGGATGATGGGGATGGATAGAGAGATGTCGACGGCCCGCATGATTAGCGAATCGACCCAGCCACCGAAATAGCCTCCGATGATTCCCAAGCTTGTCCCGATCAATCCGCCGACCACGATCGAGATGCTTGCTATGACGACTGACACCCTTGAGCCATAGATCAAACGGCTCAATATGTCCCGGCCCACTTTGTCTGTGCCCAATACGTGGTCGAGGCTTCCACCATCCATCCAGAATGGCGGCAACAATCTGTCTCTGAGACTATTTGCCACCGGGTCGTAGGGGGCTATCAGCTCTGCGAAAATGGCGGGAATCACCAGCACGATCATCAGTATAAATACGGGGATAACCGGGTATTGCCGGAGGCCCCAGATGTTCCCAAGTACCCTACGTGGCGTATACCACGGTCTGGTCACTATTGGCGATGTAATGGTGATGTCTGCCATCGCTCTTTCTCTCCGATCAGATCGTCGTTTCGAGACGATACGGTCTTGGTACTATTGTGCCTCGGGTATCCGCCGCGCGCCGGCTGGTTCCCGATATTATTTGAATCCAATCAATGGAATTCGTAAGTTTATGAGTATCTGATGCGGGGGTCTAAATAAGCGTATGCGATGTCCACGGCGAGGTTAGCCGCGATATAGATTCCCGAGAACATGATCACCACCGCTTGCAGCACCTGGAAGTCCCTGGCCCTGGCAGCGTCAATCGCCAGTAATCCCACCCCGGGCCAGTTAAAGACAGTCTCGATGGAGACGGACCCGACCATCAAGCCGCCCAATATCAGCCCGAAATAGGTCAAAGGTGTGATACCGGCATTCCGGAGGCAGTGCTTCCAAACCACTTTATTCTCTGAAACGCCTTTGATGCGGGCGAGTTTCACGTACTCAGAGTCCAACACGTCCAACATGGACGACCGCACCAGCCTCATGAGGGCCGCCACCTGGAACCACCCGATGGCGATGGCCGGCAATATGATGGATTTCACTCCCTCTCTGCCGGATGTTGGGAGCCATCCCAACTCCACAGCGAAGATCCACATCAACACGATGCCCAGCCAAAATGCAGGCAGGCTTTGTCCAAATAATGCGACTAGCTTTCCGCCGAAATCGAATACGCTGCCCCGGCGGACGGCGGAGATCACGCCGATGGGTATTGCTATAACCGTGGCAACCCCTAGGGCCACAAGGGCCAAGATCGCTGTGGCGGGTAGACGGTCTATTACCAAGCCCATGGAGGAATTTCCCCGCCACTTGAGGGACTCGCCGAAATTGCCCGTGGACGCGTTTTTGAGGAAGATCCAATACTGGGTGGTTATGGGTTTGTCCAACCCCCACGCCTTTTCAACTCGTATCCGGTCCTCTTCCTCAGCTTCCAAGGGAAGGAGGACGTCAAGGGGATTCCCGGTGATCCGGCCCAACGAAAAGATGATTATCGTAACGGCGATCAGTGAGATGAAGGCCTGAAAAAGACGTACCAATACGTATCGTTGCAACTGTTCGCTTCTCCATCCAGTGCGAAACTCGCTATTGCGTTAGGCCGGTCAGCCGCAATGGTTGATTCGATCCACCGCCGGGGTCCTTGAGAAAGAGTCCAATCTTGATCAAGGTCCCCGACGGTATTTTGCGGACCCCAGACCGGGGTTCCACGTTATGAGAAATAGAACCTACTGAGCCGGCACCACGTCTTCAATGTGGCTGAACGACGCATTGATGTTGCCCGGATATGTGAATGATTTGACGACGCTGGGGTCAATGACCAACTGGCCTGGCAACCACGCGATCGGAACTTCACCATAATTATCAAACTTTATCTGTCCGATATCCCGGAGCAGCCCAGCTCTTTCTACAGCGTCCACCGAGTCGTTGAACTGATCGTACTTCTCGTCGATAACCTTGTTTTCATACGAGGATATGAATCCTTCTAACGCGCTAACGTTGTAGAAGCGCAAGGTTACCTGAGCTGGCCGATAGGTGCCTCGGATGGGATAAATCCAGTTGTGAGTGGTCTTACCCCGGTAGTTAGATCGGACCGTGGCCCACTCCATCTCTTCAGCTTCAACTTTGATGCCGATGGCGGTGAGGTATCCGAACAGCGCTTCCGCCGCCGGTATCATCTCCGGTAGACCGGGCAGTTGGGTGATCTTGAGCTGGAGAGTGAAGCCATCGGGATAACCGGCTTCCGCCAATAATTCCTTGGCCCGTTCCGGGTCGTAACCGTATTTCTCCTCGAACTGGTCCTTCCATTTAGGATCGTAGCCCGGCAATGCGGGATGGTACGCCCAGACCTCCTGGAATTCGCCATTGCCGGCGAACAGCGTATCGATGATCTCCTGCCGGTCGACTGCGCGGTTGATCGCTTCCCTGACTTTGATGTTTGTCACGGGCACGTTGGGGTCATAGCGATCAGCCAGGTCAGGCCGGTAATTGCCACCCATGACAAAGTTGAATTGAATCGCAGGCAGAACACTGCTGACAACCTCCATCCCTTCATCGACGATCCGGCTGTGCAGGTCGCGGTCAATCTCTGCGATATGGGCTTCGCCCGCAAGCATCATTGCCATGCGAGTGGCAACCTCTGGTACTGTGTTCTGCTTGTATTCTTCGAAAGCCGGCGTCACTCTCCAGTGATCTTCAACCCTCTCGTACAGGATATGGGAGCCAAGTGCAAACTCGGCCATGCTGTATGGGCCGGTTCCGGCTGGCTTCTTCTCGATGCCTTCCAGCCCTTGAGCCGCCCATTGGGCCTCGCTAAGGATCAGGACATTCCCTTGCTGCGCACTGGCGATGAACGCCCCGTCAGCATTGGGTCCCTTCGAACCCATGACCACGGTATAGGGGTCTGGAGCGGTTATGTTGCTAGCGATTTCCTCTTCGGTATCACCAAACAACTGGCGGAGCAAGAATTGGTCGGTGGCGATCGAGTCTTCTTGGAGAGCTACCCGTGCCACGGTATGAATGTAGTCTTTGGCGGTGAACTCGCCCCAGCCGTCATGGAACTGGACACCCTTTTTAAGTTTGAATACCCACTCTGTCCCATCGGCTTTGGTCATTTCCCAAGATTCGGCCAGACCAGCTACGATTTTTCCGGAACTCCCTTCAGTGGCTAATAGAGGGTCGGCGAAAGGCCGCACCTGCTGGTTCGCTGCCAAATTGGTCCCGCGCCAGGGAAGAATCAACTCGATCGGAGGCGGGGAAATCGCCGCGATCAAAGTCATTACTTTGGAGCTGGTGATGTCCCCTGACGGAATCGCTGTAGCCTTGACAACGGCAGTAGGGGCTCCACTGCTGGACTTGCCGCTGCTGGACCCGCTACTGCTAGACGCTCCGGACGCGGCCGGTGCGGACGTGGTCGATGATTCGTCGTCGTCAGACGAACTTCCGCAGGCCACTGCTACAAGCATGACGAAGGCAAGCAATGCAAATACGACGATTGGGAGGCTAGAGAAGCGGGATCTTTTCATGTCTTTCGTACTCCTTGGTGGCGTGTTTGGTTCCATGGGTCCAATCTGAATTCGCCGGTGAGTTACTTCCAACCCTGAACTTCGAACACATTTCCATGTGCTCTGCGCCCTATCCGGTCCGGTAGTCAGCCCAGCCTTGTACGAGGGATGGCCGAATATAGCATATTCACAAACATGATGCAATCTATAGAGGCATAAATTTGACCATAATCCTAATCTATTGATCAATATTTTCAAAATAAATATCGCCGTACGTAAATTATTGATAATTCATGTCATTAAATCGTAATATTACCAACGTCGCAGTATCCCTAATCCAAACAGTTTTGGATATGTTATGTTAGCGCCCGTGTCTTCGATGGCGGCCGGTTCGTATCTTCCTGACGGGCGATTACGCGGGAACGGCCACGCGATCAGTCCATGTTCGGTTGAGCCCCGTGCCGGAAAGGTCCTTCCAGACTGGCCGGGACAGTTCTCTGGGAATAGCGGCCCAGTTCAACTTTGGCCCATCAATCACCCATGTAGGTCGTAAATGGTTCAAACTA
>CAXEOX010000190.1:0-4524 GCA_963997925.1 uncultured bacterium | reverse complement strand
GTGGACAGACTTACACCGAAATTCGGTTGCATCTTGTGTTGCACAGGAGACCTGCCTCATTCATCAGCCTAAAAGGGACATGATTGTATGGACCAGTACACGGGCTTCATCTGCAACCTGTCGCACAGGCGCAAAGTCATCTCCCAACATCGACTCACCGCCACCGACCCCGTACATCACCGCAGGCACACCGGCAGCACATGGCCCGCCAGCATCGAAGGTACCCTGCCCATAGAATGTTTCAGGGTCCTCGGAATAAACCTTTCGATGCGCTTCAGTCAACGCCTGCACTCCAGGGTGCTGTGGGTCGACCAGCGCCGGCCACATGTGTGTTCCTCTGGAAACAATCACTTCATAAGGCGAAAGGTCGCCGATCGCCTCTCGCACTTCCTCCACCGCCTGGTCCAAGTCGTCTCCAGGCAGAAGGCGCCGGTCCACCCTGATCCGGGCGGTCTCCGGGAGGGTGTGAGGCGCCAAGGGTTCGTACACGATCTGGTAGGCGATGGCGTGACGCCCGCCTAGGATCGGATGGGATTCGGTAAATTGAAGTTTTTTCAGGCGGTTTAAGAACTCGTTAGCTCCTTCGATAGCGCTGAGGCCTGCTCCGGGAGCGCTGGAGTGCGAAGCTTTCCCCTTAATCTCTACGTTCACATCTACCCGGCCCCGATTACCCAAAGAGATGCGCATCCCGGTTCCCCTGAGTAGCACGCAAAAATCCGGCTTAGTGTCCAACGATTGAAGGATCAGATCTGAGCACCGATGACTGCTACGGCCTTCGTTATTCACTGCAAAGTAGAGGGTACCGGGAAGTCGTACATTCTGCTCCGTCAACATCTTCAGCACCGCCAGCATCACGGCGTGGTGGGCTTTGATTTGGCTTACCCCCTGTCCAAAAACGCAGGGCTCGTCGTATCCCAATGCCGCTCCGTTGGCAACCCTGCCAGAAAACGGCTCATCCATCAGGTTATGATGCTGGATCGGAGTGTAGACCATCACCAAGAGCGAGGCTGAAGATGTCCCGTCGCCATACCGAACCAATAGCTGATTGTCTGGGACGTCGAAAATTTCCGTGACTCCTAGATCATCTAACTTGGGACGCAAGATCTTTTGTACGTAATTGACTAGCTTTGGGTCGTCCGGTTCCATAAACGTCTCGGTTCCGAGCGGAACCTCAGTCGGCACCTTCGCTAATTCCGTCAAAACGTCGATCAGGTAACCTTCATCGAGGTGTGAGGTGAGGTCTTGTGGCTGGTCGTGGGACAACATATGGATCCTCCGTGAATGGGTAACGATTGCCGAGCATCAGAAAGCATTGATCGGGAAACGGGCAATATACCGCTGCGACCGACGGGGCTGGCTTAGGGTCAGAGAATATGTCAGTCTTTAGATAGCAATACCAATCGTAATGATATCGCAGAGATAGGCAACAGGGCCGATAAATCAATAAGAAAGACCATCTGAGGATCCGTCAGAGACCCAGTTGTGATAACCCCGGGTGTTCGTCCGGCCTGTGGCCCAGTGGCCAGCGGTACTTGCGTTCCGACTCCTCGATGGGCAGGTCATTGATGCTCGCGATACGTCGAGGCATCAGACCGCTCTCGTCAAACTCCCAATTTTCGTTACCATAAGAGCGGAACCAATTGCCGGAATCATCTCGCCATTCATAGGCGAACCGCACCGAGATACGGGCGTCATCAAAGGCCCAAAACTCTTTGATCAGCCGGTAGTCAAGTTCTTTGGCCCATTTGCGGCGCAGGAACTGCACAATCATCTCCCGTCCCGAGAGAAACTCAGCACGGTTTCTCCACACGCTGTCGACCGTGTAAGCCAGAGAAACTCGTTCAGGTTCACGGGTGTTCCATGCGTCTTCAGCCATCCGCACCTTCTGGGCGGCTGTTTCTCTGGTGAAGGGGGGACGGGAGGACGCACATTTGAATCAGTGGACATTTTGACTCGCCTCGATTCGTTGGCTTTCGCCTGGTTTAGCAAGAGACCGCCGGACATTTACGAGACGTTTCTTGGGTTGGAACAGAATGTATCATTCCTCGACGGATGTTAGTCCAGTGTAAATCCCTTGTCTATCGAGAGCTTATATGGAATGTCAGAACACTATCCGAGAATCGTGACGTGTGTTTTGATCGACGTCATCGATTCACATTAGTTTACGAGCACGTTTCCTCTTCTCCCTCCATTGCCAATACCGGCCTGATTCACGGTGGTCCGTGGGCGCTATTACGTGGCCAATAAACTCATGTCTTCCTAGAAGGCAATCTGTAAATCTCCCATGTTTGTCCGTCGACAAACCCTTCTCCGACCTCTAGTATTGCTGTTTTACTGATATGGTCTCGCCATCGCCGGTCCCTGCGGTCGATCAAGCTTGAAAGGAGTTGACGTGGAAAAGCGCGATATACCTTATCTCTCCACGGCAGAGCTTGCGGAGTTGATACGACAGAAAGAGGTGTCTCCCGTAGAGGTGACCGAATCGTACCTGGAGCGTATCGCAGACCTGAACTTCAAGTTCAACTCTTATCTTACTGTCTGCCACAAAGAGGCGCTGCAAGCTGCCCACGAGGCGGAGCAGGCCATATTGCAGGGAAACTACCTTGGGCCGATGCACGGTATCCCCGTGGCTGTAAAGGACCAGATTTGGACGAAGGGCATCCGCACCACCGTCGGTTCGCGGTTCATGGCGGACTTCTTCCCCGAAGAGGACGCTACAGCAGTCGCGAACCTGAAGGAAGCCGGAGGGATTATCCTGGGCAAGACGAATCTCACCGAGTTCGCCCTCGCTGGATCGCAACGGTACAGCCCCAATCGCAATCCTTGGGACCTGGACAGGTTCACCGGAGGGTCCAGCGCTGGCTCCGGATCCGCCACCGCCGCCTTCTTGTGCTCCACATCTTTGGGAGAGGACACTGGTGGCTCCATACGCCGGCCAGCCGCCTGGTGTGGCCTTGCGGGCCTGCGGCCTAGTTGGGGTAGGGTAAGCCGATATGGGGTTATGCCTGGGTCTTGGTCTATGGACCAGGTCGGCCCGATATCTCGCACAGTGGAGGACACAGCCATTACTTTGGGTGCCATAGCCGGCTACGATCCCAAAGACTCCTACAGTTCGAATGTCCCTGTTCCAGACTACCGGCGTGCCCTGAATGGTGACATTCGGGGCATCCGCGTAGGAGCCATCAGAGAGTTGATTCACAGTGACATCTTGGACTCCGAGGTCCGTGAAGCCATCATCAAGGCCGGATCGGTGCTAGAGGGCCTGGGAGCCACGGTGGAAGAAGTGTCGCTTCCCCTCACGATTCATGGTGGAACCATCGCCGGGACACTTATTAACGTAGAGTCGGCGATGACCTACCACGACTGGATAAGGGACCGGCTCCACGATTTCGGACATAGCAATCAGATCGGATTGCTCACCGGAAGCATCATGCCAGCCCAGGCCTACTACAAGGCCCAGAAGCTAAGGGAGCTTGTGCGCCGACAGGTCCTAGAGGCCTTGGAGACCTACGACGTCTTGATTTTGCCCACCTCCAAAAGCTGTGCACCAATGTTGGCGGATGATCCGGTAATCACCTCCAAGGAGATGGCCGCCGCCATGACACTGGTCATGACCAGACCCTTCAATCTGGCCAACGCCCCCGCTCTGTCTATCAACTGTGGTTTCAACTCCCAGGGGTTGCCCATTGGACTGCAGATCGGAGGCCGTCCCTTCGCAGAGGAGACGGTTTTGAAGGTGGGCCATGCCTACGAGCAGAGCACGCCCTGGCACTCTATGAGACCGCCCAACACGTAGTTTGGGAGCCAACGAACTCAAGAGCCCTCTAACAACCGGCGAGAATAAACTTTTACAGAGTCCAGCACTTGCACTTCGGGACACGTCTTAGACATGTGCTGCAGTATTCGGTGATGCCAGAATCCACGACACCCACACATTCGCCTCTCCAGTCTTCTACACGTTGAGGCCATAACAGGGAGAAGAAGTGACGAATCCCGCGTCAGACACCGTAAGAATCAAAGCGGGGCCATACGCGTTCACGGCGCAGTTGCTGGTGGACCAGGCTCCCAAAACTTGCGAAGCCTTTCGGAAGTTGCTTCCGTTGCGTAACAAGATTATTCAGACGCGATGGAGTGGCGAGTCGGCCTGGATTCCTCTGGGCGATGCCCGGCAACTGACCGAACTCGAAAACCATACTTGTTACCCCTCGCGCGGCGATATCCTCTGGTATCCGGGAGGCATCAGCGAGTCGGAGATACTCGTCGCGTACGGTGCCACCTCGTTCGCGAGCAGGATGGGACCGCTTGCAGGCAATCACTTTCTGACCATTGTGGACGGACGCGAGAATCTGGCCGCCCTCGGTGATTTGGTTCTGTGGGAAGGCGCTCAGGATATTCTGTTTGAGGCTGCGTAGGGATCGGGGGATATAGGTCCGGCGATAATGGCGTCGTCATACCCAAAGAGGAGTCGAACTCCCCGCCCACTAAGCCGCATCGCCGATGTAATGACCCATCACAACGGGAGCA
>CAXEOX010000189.1:0-4543 GCA_963997925.1 uncultured bacterium | reverse complement strand
TGGATCCGTGGTCAACAACATGGGCCGCTTGGCAGACCTATACCACGACCTGTAACCGACGCCTATACTGCGATTACCTGGGACGAGTTCAATGTCGTTGGGGCACGAACCTGTGTGCTAAAGCCCCTGTTTGATAAATTCGGCAGCCCGTTCGGCAATCATCATCGTAGTGACGTTGGTGTTAGCCCGGACCACGTCGGGCATCACCGACGCGTCCACCACCCGTAAGCCTTCCACTCCGCGTACTTTTAGGCGTTGGTCGACCACGGCTTCCTGGTCGCTATCTGTGCCCATCTTGCAGGTACCGGAGATATGGAAAGAAGAACTCACATTTCGGAGCAGCCAGTCATCCAATGTTTGATCCGAAACGAGGTCGATATCCTGCGGTGCAGTACGTTCTTCGATAATCCCGGAATACGCCGGATCTTTCAAAAGGTCGACGCACTTTCGAACCGCTTCCCGCAGTCGCTCCCGGTCCCAAGAGTCTTCAAGATAATGGTAGTCCATGCCCGGCTGAGCCTGGGGGTCGGCCGAAGTTAGGCGAAGCTCACCCTTTCCAACTGCCAAGTACAGTCCGCAGTTGACCGTATGGCTTGGGTCGTCGCCTTCTTTGATGACGGTGTTCATAGACGCCGGAGAGAGAATCATATCATTGGGGGTATCGGAGCCGGTGGCAGTAAAACGTAGGCGCAGTGCCCTCATCCCATTTGGATCGTCGTAGGTGCCCGTTTTCACCAAAAATTTTACGGTCACATTTGGGTGGTCTCGCATGTTCTGCCCAACACCGGGACGGTCGGCTACCACTGGAATGCCAAAATCCGCAAGGTGACCTGCCGGACCTATTCCCGATAGCAACAACAATTGTGGAGAGGCTACTGCACCGGCACACAAGATAATCTCGTCGCCTTCTACAGTGAAGCGTTCGCCGCCACTCTCCACCTCTAAGCCGGTGGCTCGGTGGCCGGAAAAGACGATCTTTAGCGCCTGTACCCCAGCCTTTACGGTTAAATTGAGCCGGTGACGACTGGGGTCGAGGTAGGTTAACGCCATGCTCATTCGAACCCCATCAACGTTGTTTTCGGCCCGGAGACCGATGCCCGTCGAATCTGGCTCGTGTATATCTGGGAAGTCCGGGTATCCGGCAGCAATGCAGGCTTGGTAGAATGCCTCTTGGGAAGGCGGCCACGTCTCGCGGTGGTGACGCCGCACCGGCACAGGTCCCTCGGTGCCGTGGAAATCACCAGAATAATCTTCGTCGCTTTCGAGCTTTCGGAAGAACGGAAGGCAGTTGATATAAGACCAATCGTCGTTGCCCAAGGACGCCCACGTGTCGAAGTCCTCGGGAGCCCCCCTTATAAAGGTCTGGCCGTTTATCGAACTGGTGCCGCCCATGGCCTTGCCCCTCGGCACGGGCATTGGTTCTGGTCGTTGGGATGTGGCCCTACCGGAGTACGACCAGTTGAATGGGCCGCCGACTTTCCTCGCTTCCAGATTGAGCATACCCCAGCCGTATTTCAACGAATCAGGCAACTGTTCAAAGCTCGGGTATTCGGGTCCTGCTTCCAGCAACAGCACTGACCGCTCCGGGTCTTCCGACAATCTGGCGGCCACGATGCAGCCCGCTGTTCCTCCGCCGACAACTATTTGGTCGTACTTCATAAATAAATTCCTTCGCAAGGACTGCTCCAATTGGCTAATATTGTATCAGGTACTAGAATCCAATATTGAAGTAATCATTACCGCTGGTTCAACAGTTAGTGACTGCGAAATCTATGTGATGGAGGCCGACAGGCCCGGTCATATATGTGTGACGTTTACAACAGCGGGAAACTCTTTCCCGATCTGGAGGAACTCACTGGTTGTCCCGTCAGAGAACACCGCCCGGTGAGTACCTGAAATCGTGTGACCTCGAGAGAGTGAATTTCGGCGCGGCGGCGATAGTCGTTTAAAAGGGTGCAAAACAATGAATGTCATTCTCTGAGCGTCCTCTCATAGCTGTCGTCTCGCTCCGTCACTCTTGGGTCCGGGGCGCTTGTGAACCGCGAAAGCTTGAAGACGATTTTTCCGTGTTTCTGGTGTAAATCATCAGCACATTTGGGAGAGTGTGGGTGAAGATCGGGATGAACGGTTGGGAGAGATTGTCCCGACTTCAGAATCGATGTAGAGTTTCGATTCCGAAGGAGCCGACATGGTCAACGCCAACACCAACTTTGATCGGGCAGACGCCAACGCCATACCCATGGGACGATTCGGGAGACCAGAAGAGTTGGCCGATCTCGTTGCATTCCTGGCTTCGGGAACGAACGGCTATATCACCGGCACGACCATATTGGTGGATGGCGGCGTTGTGCGGTCGGTGCTCTGAACCCCAGGGTCTCTTGCAAGCTCCTTCACTAGATTGTCCTTGGCGTACGGAGGGCACCCCGCTGGGCCTAGCCCATAATGCGGCGGAAAAAGGCGAGGGCGTTGCCACCGGCGATTTTCTCTATGTCGGCGTCGGGATAGCCACGGGTAATCAGCCCCCACTGTTCCGCGGTACGTGGCCGTTCCGATATAACTCCTGCGAGAGGAACTGGGCTGGTTGCCATCGTAACCTCTCGCCCTAATTTCGTTTCCCGTCAGGCATGACATACACCGTTGTGGTGGGCCGAAGGCGGCACGTCCAATACCGGATTGGTATCGAAGAACCCCACAGGTTTTAGCATGAACCCGCAGTAGGTCACCGGCGATACCGGCCAGTCCTCGGGACGGGGCACGTGATGGTAGCCGAGGGTGTACCACAGCACCAGATCCGTATTCTCGATGTTCCGGTCGGCCGTTGTGTACTCGGGCAGACCCGCGCCACCGGGATGCTGGTTAGGGTAAGGCCCGGTGGCCGTCATCTCATCCGGGTCATAAGGCGTGACCCACAAGTGCTTGGTCATAAAACCGGCGCGTTTGATAATGCTGGCGCTGGGGTGGGCGAAGGGCAGGATATTGTCCCCAGGCATAAGCTTGTAGCCCACTGGTTGGCCCAGAGCGTTGGCGACCGAGGGATTGGAGACCATCCAATAGCGGCTACTCATCGGGTCGATGACCCTCTGGGCCTCCAACTCCGTCTTGAACAGTGTAGCTTCAGCGAAGAAAGCGTTCCCGTGTGGATTGTCCGGCCCAATGGGCTCAGATACTGTGTTCACTTCGTACACCGAGTTGTCCTCTCCGTCCACGCTCATGTCGAGGCGGAAGTTGAAAAAGTGCTGGTGGATATGGGCATTGAGCTGAGGCGCCACCAGCGTCCCGTACTTGGGTGTCTCGCCCGCAGGCACAGCGGCAGTGTTTACGATGCCGGTCAATTTCACTTCCAACTGTATCGTGCCATCCTGGTAGAAGTACCAGAAGAACCCGTATTCGTAGTTGCCGACCGTAGAGATGCTGGACACTACGAGACGCCTCGAGCGCCGCACCTCGGTCTGGCCGGTACGCCAATCACTGTGCTTCCACAGGATGCCGTAGTCTTCTTCATGCAAGCAAACTGCATTGGGGATGGTCACCACACCGCCGCGGCCGTCATTCATCACAGCGTCGAAATAATGAATCTCCCCCAGGCAGTCGCAGCCGAGGGTAAGGGAGTTGGCCAGCGTGCCGATGCCGTACTCGCCGGCGTCGAAGGCGTTCTTGCGGTAGTGGTCCTTGCTGGGGTCACCGTAAGGAACGACCATGTCTGAAAGAGAGGCCCGGCATACAATGGGCCGAACTCGACCCTGGTCTTCGTAGCCGATGTTATGAATCACCAGGCCTTCCCGGGGAGTGAAACCGATACGCAGGCGCCACTTCTGCCAGGTGACACCGTACCCGTCAATCTGGAAGCTAGTGCCTTCGGGCTGCGCGATCTCCAATGGTTTGAGGTCCGTTCGAAACTCGTCCACAAATTCGGAAGCGTAGTTGCCGGGATTGGGGGGTATAGGGACCACGCCAAAGTCGTCGACTCTGACCACTTCCATACTGTTGAGATCAACGACGGCGGTAACTCCTTCTATCGGACGGGCATAGCCGTTGTCGGTGGGGCTAGACCGGAGAAAACTACGGGCCAGTACCAAGCGGCGTCCCTCCTCTTCGTCAATACCATAATTACCCGCTGACCAAGGGTCTACCATTACCAGGTCGGGGCTGGTGATTCCACGCTTTTTGATGGCCACTTGAAATTCAGTGTTGGCTTTTACAGCGGCTTCGCACTCGGAGAACTCATCAAACATGATTCTGGGCTGCACTCCGGGAATGTGCTTCCACGAGGTCACCTTCCCTTGATTAAGGGATATAACGGCTTCGTAGGTGGCTCCCGTGTCATTGTCCAGGATGACTATAAACGCTTCCCTCTGGATCGGGTCCCTGATCCGGAAGTTAAGCACCGTCTCCTTCGCAGGTTCTTGGAGAACGATAGTCTCGAACCGCACTCTGGCGCCTAGATTTCGCTGGGTCTTCAGGATGGCTGTAGCTTCGCCGATCTCTTCGGGCGTCAGCGGGTCCAGAGGATGCTGTGCTGGAGTAAGGGTAACGTTGTTTAGTT
>CAXEOX010000188.1:0-4745 GCA_963997925.1 uncultured bacterium | reverse complement strand
TGGTTGGGGTATTTACTGGCGTTGGAACGATGGTAGGTTCTGCCGGGGCAACGGTGGGCACGGGCGCCGCGGTGGGAGCGTCAGTCGGCGGAATGATGACCGTGGGAACCACAATCTGTGTCGCAGCATCACCACCGCAGGCCGCCATTAGGGCTGACATGAGGACCAATGCCACCCAAATCAGCCGCCTATGTAAACTCCGTGGAATATGAGGCCGTCCCGGTGCGCTAGGACCGACCGACGGCCTTGTGGATGCTCTGTACCCGCTCTCGCATGGATCTAAGCAGTACTGCGGAAGGAGCCGGGGCCACGTGGGAATAACCGACCCCCAAGTCGAGCAACTCGTCGGCGGTTAACGGCATGGCGGCATGGTCCATCGTTACGGCCAGCTTGGCTTTGCCAATCTTGCGCACTTGGTCGGCCAACTCTTTCAGCCGGATTTTCAGTCTAGGGTCACTGGGGTCCCGGATGCCCATGTACTCGGAGAAGTCGTTGGGGCCGACGGCGACTAGATCGATGCCATCCAGGGCAGCGATCTTTTCGATGTCGTCGATTCCTTTGGCGTCTTCAACCATCACCGACAGAAGTATCTCCTGGTTGGATTGTTCGCAATGCTCATCCCATGAGACGGTGCCGAACCGGGCGGCCCGGGTCCCTCCGGCAGCGCCCCTGTGACCCAAAGGCGGATACCGCACGGCGTCCACGGCCCTCCTGGCGCCTTCCTCCCCTTCAACGTGGGGAATGATTATCCCCTGAGTGCCCAGGTCCAACAGCCGTAGGATGACGCTCGAGTCGATGCCAGGGACACGGACTATTGGCGTTATGCCCACCAGTTCGGCTGACAGCACCATTCGTTCCACCATTGAGAGGTCGAAGGTCGTATGCTCCATGTCGATGAAGGCGGCGTCGAACCCGGCCAGACCGATTATCTCAACGACCTGGGGATCGGACAGCGTTACGTAGGTGCCGATAGCCAGATTGCCTTCGCGCATCACTTTTTTAACCCGATTCTCAATCATGAAGGACCTCCGGAATGGTGGATGAAAATAGCGCCGGAACCGATGGATAAGCCCCTTTGCAGCGGTTCGGCCAATGGTAACCCAGGCGTGAGTAAATCACAAGAAATAGGCATCTTCACGCTTATATTTCAACCTGTATTGACTAGGGTAACGGCGGTAGAGTAGTCTGAAGACAAGTCCGCCCGAGGGGATGAGAATATGACTCAAGAAACACAATCGGCAATAACACCTGAAGTAAAGGCGATGATTGGCGTATCCGGCGACATCGTCGAGTCCTGGGGGTACGTGGATACCGAGTACCTCCGCCGCTTCACCCAAGCTGTTATGGATCCCGACCCCCGATACTGGGATGAGGAATTCGCCAAGTCTACCCAATATGGTGGGGTCATCACGCCGCCCATCATGGTCAGCTACATGGCCAGCCGCGTTCCTCCCAACACTCCGGACCCAATCACCAAAGCCTTTGAAGAAGATCCCATGTCCGACGGGATCGGCAGTGTTGAGCGCCTAGGCTCGCTGCCTCGGGTCCCCACCGATCTGGTCCGGGTACTGAACGCCGGGAACGAGCTGGAGATTTACCAGTACCCGTCCATCGGCGACAAGATTTTCTTCCAGAACAAGTACTCGGACATTCGAGAGCGGGTGGGCCGGGACGGCAAACCCTTCCTGATTGTCACCACTGAGACCACCTACCGGAATCAGAAGGAAGAGGTGCTGTGTATCACCCGGGCCTCTTCGATACGCCGGTAATCCGCCGCCATAGGCAATACCGGACGCACCCACGTTTCTCACGCATTTTAGGAGGCAACCATGACCGTTGCTTTAGAAGACCTGCTCAAGATGTCCGCCGACGAGATCTGGGCCCACAATGAAAGGCTGACCGCCGATGAACTACGGAACAAAGAGCAGACTTATTACGATGACATCGAAGAAGGGATGGAGTTGCCCAAGTACATCTACCGACCGACTCCAACCCACCTGTTCCGGTGGAGCGCGGCCATCGAGAACTTCCACCGCATCCACTACGATCTGGACTTTGGTCTGAACCACGATAAGAACCCCAGCATCTTGGTCCACGGATCCTGGAAGCAGAGCGTGGTGCCACAATACTTGAAAGACTGGACCCTGCCCAAAGGCTGGCCCTGGAAGGCCCGCTTCGAGCACCGGGCGATGTTAGTTCCCGGCGATGTGCTCATCATGTGGGGCAAGGTTACCGGGAAGTACGAGAAGGGCGGCATGGGTTTCATAGACCTGGACATCGGCATGATGACCCAGGACAGCGTCGAGAGCATGCCGGGCAGCGCCACCGTGGTGCTGCCCATCAGGGGCGGGATCGAGATTCCCTACCCCTTCGTACCACCAACGGATTAGATACCCCCATCCTATCCTTCCCCTGTGAAGGGGGAATGGATTAGTTCTCTCCCCCTTACGAAGGGGGAGAGTTAGAGAGGGGGTCGTTCGTACCCTTCCACCCAACCAAGTTGACGCAGTACTAGAGGTGAACAATAGTTATGGCCCGTTTTATCGCGATTCACAGCGTACCGGGAATCACCGAGGAAGTATTCAGAGAGAAGCTTGGCGGCGTCGCCAAGTGGCGCCCCGATCGGCGCACCACCATCCTTAAGGTTTATGGCGATCTGGAGAACGGCAAGCTGGTTACCGAGTGCGAAGCCGTGGAACAATCCCATTTTGAGGACTGGATAAACTTAGTGGGATGGCCCGCCGAGTCAATCCACAAGGTGGACATGGTCTGCCAGGTGGGCAACTTCTGGAACATGTAGAAATCCCAGGCTAGCTACTTGGTGGGGGTGGCGGGTTAACTGTCACCTCCGTTGGCGCTTCCGGCGCGGCAGGTTGGACCCTAGACTGGCCGTTCCCAATCGCCGGTAGACGTAAAGTTCCTCCCCGCTCTATCCCCATCTTCATGCGGCTATGCTCTGCGCCAATCTCCGCCCCCAGAATCAGTACCAACGCCGATACGTAGATCCAGAATAGAAGCACGATTACCGACGCCACCGAGCCGTATACCTGGTTATATACGGCCACGTTGTCCAGGTACCACAAGAACAACCCCTTGGACACTTCCAGCAGCACTGCCGCCACCAACGCTCCGGGCCAGATGTATCTCCAGTAAACCTTGCAGTTGGGCGCGAACCGGTAAATCATCAGAAAGATGAAGATGTTGATGCCCCAAGGCACCATCCGAAGCAATAAGTGCCCCAGCCCCACTTTTAGGAAGAACGCTTGTATGGGTATGCCTAGGTCTCGCTCCGGGTCGGTGATTACTTCGATGATTGAAGTTGTTGAGGTGGAAACCAGGAACAAAGCTCCAACAGCAAGAGCCATCATGATGTGCAACGGCTTGGCGATGTAGAAGGGCCGGTTTACCCGGATGCCCCAAGCCCGGTTCACCGACCTGGCTACCGCGCCGAAACCCATGCTAGCAGTCCATAAGAAGCCGGCCACCGCAGTGATTCCTACGATTCCCCGGAACTCCACCACATCGCCCACGTTCTGTTCCACGAATGCCTTGGAGCCGGGCAGGTTATCGGTGACGAAATCCAGCAGCCCTTGGTACATCCCTTCCGAGGCGAGCAGGATGCCGCCGATGGACAACAGTCCCAGCAGCAACGGAAAGAGGGACAGAAGGGCGTAGTAGGCCACGCCGGCGGCAAGGTGGGTGGACTCGATGTCCTGCATCCCCTTGAGAACCCGCGCGACGAGTACGACTGTCTTGTGACGACCGAATGGGCTGCCCTGAATGAACTGTTTCAGGTCCCCGGTGCGAGCATTGGCCTTTGTGAATGACTCTTTAATCACCCATGAATCTTACCAAGTGACGGGGGAATAAGCAGGCGGAGCCACCACCGGGTTGGCGCCATTTTTGTCGGTGATGGCGGGTGGGTGAAATGCAGGCAGGGATGGGCGAGCTTGAAATGCGACCTCGTCATCCCATAGTCAGGTCCTTCGATAGGCTCAGGAGGAACGGAGTGCGTGGTGTCCATATTCGGGGTCCCATCCGCTAGTGATGAGCCCTTCGGCGGGCTCAGGACAGGCTTGTTGAACCACACTGCTGCATCCCGTTAAAGAATCCCCCACGCCTTTGGCGGCCAGTAGCGAAACCACACCCGGCCCAAGATTCGTTCCCCAGGCACAGCCCCAAAGGCCCGGCTATCGTCGTGGCTCTCCCGCCGGTTGTCGCCCATCACCACGTATTCATCCGAGCCGTTCCACCACTCATTGATGGTCGGGTCGTCTGAGGCTGGATCGTAATCAGGATGATTCTCTTCCAAGGGGGCATCGTTGATGTATATCTGGCCGCTGTCTAACCTGACGTGCTCATCCGGAAGGCCGATGATGCGCTTCACGTAGATACCCTCTAGACCAATCGGATGGCGATGCACCACGATGTCGCCACGCTGTAACGGGCGGGAACTTGAGGATGCCCGTGTCAGCAGCACGTATTGGCCGTTAATCAGGGCGGGCAGCATGCTGTCCCCTTCAATCTTGTAAGGCCGGGAAGTAAGGATGCGGACTAACATAAGATAAAAGAACATGGCTGACCGGTAGTGTACCAGCCAGCCGCAGTATCCCAGCCACACCCCGGCGTCCCCATCCCCCCTTACGGAGGGGGCGACAGGGGGGTCGTCCCCGCCTCAACGGAAACACTTTTCCCACCCCCTCGAACCCACTGAAATGACAGTCCATCCGGCTTAAACGAACCAC
>CAXEOX010000187.1:0-4767 GCA_963997925.1 uncultured bacterium | reverse complement strand
TAGTGTACCAGCCAGCCGCAGTATCCCAGCCGCACCCAGGCGTCCCCATCCCCCCTTACGAAGGGGGGACCACAGGGAGGTCGTCCCCGCCTCAACGGAAACACTTTTCCCACCCCCTCGAACCCACTGAAATGACTGTCCATCCGGCTTAAACGAACCACCGGTCTCAATGAACCCGTCAAAACAGGAACTCAGCCAGCACATTCTGGATTCCGGCCTGCTCCGGAATGACGGGGTAGAACATGGCGATTTCGTCCCAGACCGTACCCGCTGGACGTGACTGTAGGCGCATCCTATAATGACACGACCCATTCACATAACGTCCAAGGAGAGCGCCATGGCCAACGGAATAGTCCGGGTCGGTCTGGTTGGGGCGGGTGGCAATACCCGTCTAAGGCATGCCCCCGGTTTGCGAGCCCAGGATGGTGTAGAGATTGTGAGCGTGGCTAACCGCAGCCGGGAGTCCGGAGAGCGGTTCGCAGGTGAGTTTGAGATTCCCAAGGTCTACGACAACTGGGTTGATTTGATCAACGCGGACGATACCGATGCTATCTGCATCGGCACTTGGCCCTACATGCACCGCACGCTGACCCTGGCCGCTCTGGCAGCCAACAAACACGTATTGTGTGAAGCTCGCATGGCCATGAACGCCAAGGAAGCCCACGACATGTTGGACGCCTCACGGCTTAAGCCCAATCTGGTCGCCCAGATAGTCCCGGCCCCCAGTACCCTGGACGTGGACGCCACTATCCAGGATATGATTGCCGACGGGTATCTGGGGGAGATTCTGGCGATAAAGCTAAGGGTTTCCAACACTGAAGGCCGGGCCAACCGCAACGAAACCTTCGCCGATACCGAAGCCCCCTTCCACTGGCGCCAGAACCAACTGCTTAGCGGCTATAACGCCATGAGCATGGGAATCTGGTACGAACAACTCATGCGATACGTTGGTCCCGCTTCTAAGGTTTCTGCAATGACCAAGGTTTGCGTAAAGCAGCGGCTGGACGAGAATGGCATCTTGAGATCGGTTTCTGTTCCAGACCACATCAACGTTCTCTGCCAGATGGCCTGCGGGGCCCAAGCGGAGTTGAGCTGGAGTTCGGTTTCCGGACTACAAAAAGGCAACGAACTTTGGCTTTTGGGGACCGAAGGGACCTTGAACCTGAGGGGCGCGCCTAACGTCTTGTACGGTGGCCGTAAGGGAGATGCCGAGCTAACCGAGATTCCCATACCACCGGAAAAGAAAGGCGCATGGCGGGTGGAAGAGGAGTGGATCAACGCCATACGGGGCGAGGAGCAAATCACCCGCACCCCCTTTGACGTCGGCGTTCAATACATGGAGTTCACCGAGGCCGTAGCCCGCAGTTCGCAAACGGGGCAAGCGATCTCGTTGCCTTTATAATTTTCTAGGGAGATTTATATTGCCTGACGAAGAAATCAGAGTTGGTTTAATGGGCGCCGGCGGTAACGTCCGCAATCGGCACATCCCCGGCTTTCAAGGAGTGAACGACCTGTCCATCGTGGCGGTGGCCAATCGCAGTATGGAATCGGGCCGCGTCATCGCCGACCAGTTCAACATCCCCCAGGTCTACGGTGACTGGCGGGAATTGCTGGACGATGAAAGCATCAACGCAGTGTGTATCGGCACCTGGCCCTATATGCACCTGACAATGACCAGAGCGGCCTTGGAGAAGGGCAAGCACGTCCTCACCGAAGCTCGCATGGCGTCCACGGCTGAAGAAGCCAGGGAGATGCTAAAGCTGTCCCGCCGTCATCCGGACTTGGTAACGATGCTAACTCCTACGTCCACCGCCTACCGGGTTGAACGAGTCATTCGAGGCATGCTGGACGAGGGCTACTTGGGTGAGTTGCTCTCGGTGGAAGTCCATGCCCTGCAAACAGGGTTCGCAGACCGTATGGGTGACCTCCACTGGCGTCACGATTGGGAGATGAGCGGCTACAACACCCTGAACATCGGCGCCCAGTACGAAACCATGAGCAGTTGGTTGGGACGCGCCAACAGGGTGATGGCGATGGGCAAGACCCACGTTCCCTATCGACGGAACGGTAGCGGCGAGATTGTGTCGGTGGGCATCCCCGACCATCTGGACGTTATGTATGAATTGGCCACAGGCGCCCAAGTACACATGAGATTCAGTGCCACCACCGGTCTGTCCACCGGCAATCAGATATGGATGTATGGCACTGAAGGGACGATACACATCGGTCCGGGTGCGGCTATTTTCGCCGGACGCCGTGGCGACAGCCAACTTACCGAAGTGCCCAACCCAGAGGACCAACGGGCCGGATACCGAGTGGAAGAGGAGTTCACCAACGCCATTCGAGGCCTGGAGCAGGTGAAGCATAATTCCTTCGAGATCGGCGTTCACTATATGGAGTGGACCGAAGCTGTAGCTCGCAGCGCTCAGACGGGGCAATCGGTTAATCTGCCCCTATAAATCTTGTTAGTAATATCTGAAGGAGACTTTTCATGGCTAATGAACCGATTCGTGTAGGACTTATCGGCGCGGGACGCAACACCCGGGACCGTCATATGCCGGGGTTTGACAAGGTTGCTGGGTTGGAGGTCGCTGCGGTGGCCAACCGTAGCCGGGCATCAGGCCGCACCGTGGCCGACCAGTTTAATATCCCCACCGTGTACGACAACTGGCAGGAACTTCTGGAAGATGAAAGCCTCAACGCCGTGTGCATCGGTACCTGGCCGAACATGCACCGCACCCTCTCCATCGCCGCCTTGGAGGCAGGCAAGCACGTTCTGTGCGAGGCCAGAATGGCCACCACCGCACAAGAAGCCCGGGACATGCTTAATGTCTCACGGGCCCACCCGAATCTGGTTGCCCAGATAGTTCCGTCGCCTCTAACCTTCAAGGTGGATCCTCTCCTGCAAAAGATGATAGGCGAAGGTTATCTGGGGGAGTTGCTGTCGGTGGACGTCCAGTCCTGTTCTCCTAGCTTTGCCGATGTGGATGGCCCGATGCACTGGCGTAACGACCGGGACATAAGCGGCTTCAACATTTTGAACATGGGCATCTGGTATGAAGGGATGATTCGCTGGGTGGGCCGTGCCACCAAAGTCATGGCCATGACTAAGGTCTGCGTGACTAGCCGCCGGGACGAAAACGGAACCCAGATACAGGTCAACATTCCCGACCAAGTCAATGTCCTGTGCGAGCTGGCCAACGGGGCCCAGGCGCACCTGCGTTTCAGCGCCGCCACGGGTCTGGCCACCGGCAATGAAGTCTGGTTCCACGGAACTGAAGGGACCATTAAAGTCGACAACGGTCTGAACGTATGGGCCGGCAAGCGGGGCGATACCCAACTGTCCGAAGTGCCAAATCCGGCTGAGATGCAGGGCGGATGGCGCGTGGAAGAGGAGTTCGGCAACGCCATCCGCGGCACCGAGGTCATCACCCGCACTCCCTTCGACGTGGGTCTGCATTACATGGAGTGGACCGAGGCGGTCACCCGCAGCGCCCAAACCGGACAGGCCGTGGCTCTGCCGCTCTAGCCGGTGTCTATGGCTAATGCTCCTTTCGAGTCTGATGGAATCTTCCCGGACCAATGGCTGCGTGAAGCCGTGGCCCGGGGCTTCATCGACTCGGGAGAGCTTAAGATTCCCGAGTCCAACTTCCAACCGGCTAGCTTAGACCTTCGTCTGGGGCCGAAGGCATATCGCCTGCGCTGCAGCTTCGTGTCCGACAGCAAGACCGTGGAGGAAAAGCTCGACGACTTTGTCATGGGCGAGATTGATCTTCGGGACGGGGCCATATTGGAGAGGAATCGCCCTTACCTCATCCCGTTGATTGAGCAACTGCGTCTTCCCCCGAACGTCTACGCGAAGACCAACCCCCGTAGCTCCACGGGCCGCCTGGATATCTTCACCAGGGTAATCTCTGACCGAAGCACGCGGTTCGATGAGATTGCCCCCGGATACCACGGCAAGCTCTACCTTGAAGTAGCCTCCCGGTCCTTCACCATCCACGTTAAGGAACGGCTTTCTTTAAACCAACTCCGCCTAATCACCGGCAATTACCGCACCTCCGAGAATTCCGCTCGCGATTTCCATCAACATACGCCAATCATCTTTGCCGGGGGGGAACCGGCGGACGCCAGCTACCTGGATGGAGACAACGGCGTTTTTCTAAGCATAGACCTGGCTGGCGACGAGAATAGAGTCGTTGGCTATAAGGCCAAGAAGAACAGCTATCTTCTGGATCTGTGCACTATAGGGGAGCACAACGTAGAGGATTTTTGGGACCCGGTGTACCCGGAGAAAAAGAACAGGTTGGTCTTGGAGCCCGAAGAGTTCTACCTGCTGTTATCGGCGGAGACTGTAAGGATTCCTCCATCGTTCGCCGCCGAGATGAATGCCTACGAGCCGACGAGCGGGGAGTTGCGGACCCACTATGCCGGGTTCTTCGATCCTGGATTCGGCTACGATAATCAAGGCCTATTATTGGGGAGCAAGGCTGTTTTGGAAGTCCGAGCTCATGACGTGCCCTTCATGATTGAGAACGGCCAGAAGGTGTGCCAGTTGGAGTTCCAGACGATGGCAGAAGCTCCTAAGGTGTTGTACGGGGCAGACGTCGGGTCGTCCTACCAGAATCAGGAATTAACCCTTAGCAAGCACTTCCGCCGTCCTGAACCCCAGACCCCGGTCCAGTTCCCTCTGGACCTGCGCTAAGCTCGTACCTTCCGTTTACCCTGAAGTTGTCGAAGGGCGCTTCTGCGGAAGGATGGTTCGAC
>CAXEOX010000186.1:0-4771 GCA_963997925.1 uncultured bacterium | reverse complement strand
GCAACTACCTCCAGGAAAGCCGTACCGGACGCAATATCCGCCACCACTTGGTTCCCCTGCTGAGCCAGTCTATCTTCAGTCGCCTGGTTGGCTACTACGACATCAACGATGCGGAACGTCTTCCCAAGACCCGGCCATGAGAGTTGTCGTGGGCTGGCAAGACTCAGACAGGAACGCCGCCAGCACCAGCGAGATGGGGCGGTTTGAGACGGAGACCTTGACCCAGGAGAAGAACCTGAAGGGGCTGGCTCAGATGAATTCCCAATGGGTGGAGGGTGCCATGGTTCATACTCCACACCGGCGAGTAATCCTGGATATGGACAGTTCCGAGAGTCCAGTGCACGGTCAGCAGGAGGGAGCAGCCTACAACGGCCACTTCGAGTGTGTTTGCTATCATCCCCTCTTTCTCTTCAACCAGTTCGGGGATTGCGAAGGAGCGACGCTACGACCTGGGAACGTCCATAGCGCCGATGATTGGCAGGAACTCCTTGAGTCGGTGGTGAAAGGATACCGGAAGAAGGGACTGCGGCTTTTGTTTCGGGGTGATGCCGCCTTTGGCAAGCCCGAGGTATACGAGTATCTGGAACAAGAGACGATTGGGTACACCATCCGGCTTTCAGCTAACGCGGTACTTCAGAGAGAAATCGCGCACTTGCTGGTACGGCCTACTGAGTGGCCTTCCCCGAAGCCCATCGTCTCCTATCACGACTTCGTCTACCAGGCCCAGAGCTGGGATGTATCCCGAAGAGTGGTGGCCAAGGTAGAGTGGCACCAGGGAGAGTTGTTTCCCAGAGTGGGCTTCATCGTCACCAACCTGAACTATCCTCCCAAGGGGATAGTCCGCTTTTACAATGGCCGAGGCACGGCGGAGCAATGGATAAAGGAAGGCAAGTACGCCCTGAACTGGACCCGGCTTTCCTGCCACAAGTTCGTGGCCAACAAGGTGAGGCTGGCACTCTTCGTACTGGCTTACAACATGGGCAACTTCATGAGAAGGCTGGTGTTGCCGGAGGATATGAAGCACTGGTCGTTGACCAGTCTGCAAACCAGGCTGATCAAGACGGGCGGGCGGTTGGTGCGCCATGCCAGAAGGTTGGTATTCCAGCTAGCTGAAGCGTTGGTGAGTCGGGAAATGCTGGGCGGGATACTGGAACGAATTGGCCAGCTTCGGCTGGCTCCCGGCTAGCCCACTTTGGGAGCGTCGGCATTGGTGACGGTTAAGGGATCGTCCAGGGCAAAAGGGCTTCCCAAGGGAAAGACTTGGGCGTAGACAAGCGGTTTGGGAATTTTACGCTTGGCAGTACAGTGGTTGCCCCATGAAAGCTGGGAATTTGAGCGAATCAGGCCGCATCAGACCGCATTTGACGCCCTTGGAGTACGGGATTATATTTGGCGGTATCCACCCGGGAGCTATATCCAGGAAAGTCGGTTTGATCTGGGGAATCCCGGACAAGATGTGACCGTTCAATCAACAAAGATTGCGATTGATGCAGATGGAGTGATTGTTTATAGAGCGGGCTATGGGAAAGGGACAGGCAAAGATTGGATTTCGGTGTTTGAAAAATTAACTGAGGAGACATCCGAGACATAAGGATAGCATTCTTGATTAAGTCCGGCATTCGGAGAATAGGCTTCCGCTACATCAACATCAGGAATGATTCACAATCTGAGAAACAAAACTTGGAGGACTAACGTTATCGCATGGACATCATATTCCCTATTCTAGGCATCCTATTCGGTTTGGGGATACCAATCTTAATCGTGGTGGGTATCTTTTATTTCTTATTGAAAATCAGGGCAGGCATATCCATCAGGTTCTCGTATAGGGCCGCACTCAGGATATATTTCTACGCCGTGATTCTTATTAGTATCGGGATTGGTGGTTTAGGAGGAGTGTCGACCCTGGTCAAAGTAGGCTTCGGCGAGATAGTTGATCGAGAATTCAGCTATGGCAACGTGTACGAGGAGCATCGATACGACCAACAGCATGAGAAGGAGGAAGGTTACCGCCTTGATACAGGGGATGAAACCCGCTCTCTACCTGAAAAAGTTGAACTTGAAATGAAAGGTAGCCTAATCAACGGTGTGAGTTTGGCAGTGATTGGCCTGTTCCTGTTAGTGGTACATTTCTTGGGTAGATGGTGGGTAGAAACGGGAGATGAACGGTCGGACTTACTAAGGAGGCTGTATCTGATGGCTGGGCTGGTGATTTTTGCTATCGTCACTATCGTTTCTTTAGCGGCTGGAATACCTGAAACACTTCGTTATGCTCTGTTAGATATCAACCCTGGCGAAGAATCCCCTGGTGAACCCCTATCCATAGCCATCGTTGCACTGCCCGTGTGGATTTGCTATCTGGTAGCGACCTTGCGAAATATACGGACCTCTTTGATTGAGCCGGCTCAGTAGCATACCGGAGAGACTCCGCTCATTGTATTCGACCCCCATCCGCGGAAACCACTAGGATTTAATGATTAGATATCATCTAGAAGAACCTAAATCAATGGGTGGGAAAGCCAGTCGCACAATTAACGAGGGTAACGGTAGATTGACAATTGGTCTGAGGTTAGTTATATCCGTGACCGTAGCTTGGTAACAATTCATACCAAAAGGAGACAAACATGCTTTTTCACGTTACAGCCGAACACGATCATTTGACATGCCCAGGAAGGGAAGGTGGAATGGGAGCAGACGCCGTAAGAGAGGCTCAGAAATGGATAGAGGGCAATGCTGATGTGAAGGTGCTGGGTGTATGGGCACACCAGCCTTCTCATAAATCATGGGCCATCATTGAGGCAAGTGATTTTGCAGCGGTGTCGGCCTTGCTACGTGAGCAGATGCTAATCGGTAAAACAGAAGTTATGCCAGTGAATGACAGCATAGCTATGAGAAAACAGCGGGGACATTGGGAATCGTCGTAAAAGTTTAGGCTTCGATCTATGAAAATATGGGGCCAATAAACCCTATTTAGGCGGCCTTCAGCAACCAATGGTGACGGTCTGTTGGCAACCAGCAAAAGTGGGACACTTTTGCTGGTTGCCAACAGGGAGAGTGAAAATCCCCTTTCGAGTTCGGTCGTAGTTTGTAGAAATGTAAAGAATCCTCTGGACGCGGGGGATGACATCTGGTGCAATCCCAAGACCAACCATCGCAGAATTCCTTCGCCAAGTGACATGGGTTTGTCCTGGCTTACCTGATGGCTAAAAGAGGTTTAATGAGTGGCACGGTGACCAAAACATCTCCGATCTTCTATGGTTGGTATATCGTCGCTGCGTCAATCTTTATCGCCTTTGTTTCCGTGGGAGCAAGGCAAAGTTTTGGGGTCTTTGTCATCCCCATGAGCGAAGAATTTGGCTGGAACCGGGCCATGATTTCTTTGGCGGCATCTTTGGGATTCCTGCTAAATGGCGTTACCCAACCCATTTTGGGCGGGATGTTTGACCGGCTGGGAGGACGCAAGGTAATCCTAACTAGCCTCACGATTATCGGCGTGGCCACAGTACTGCTTAGCCTAACTTTTCACTTCCTCTTTCTGGTCTTCATATTCGGAGTGGTCACCTCGATCGCCCTCAGCGGCAGCTCGCTGAGTACCACGGGGGCCTTGCTCAGCAAGTGGTTCCAGCGCCGCCGGGCCACTGTAGTAGGCTTGAACGCGTCTGGAGCGTCATTGGGAGGTCTACTCCTGGTTCCCTTGGCTATGTACCTTCTTCAAGCAACTAGCTGGCGAGTCAGCTGGGCTGTTTTGGGGATGATGGTGTTAGTGTTGGCCGTCCCACTTGGACTATTCTTTCTCCGAGACGATCCCGCCGAGATGGGGCTGCTGCCCGACGGAGATTCAGAGGTTCCCAACCCCTCGGACAATAAAAAGGGATCCAAGGACGGGCTTAGAGGACCTTTGGAAGTGGACCGGTGGCATGATTCGTTGCGCTCTTTACCGATCTGGCAGTTGTCCGGCGCCTACTTCGTTTGCGGGGCCACCACCTCAATGCTGGGAGTACACTTTGTGCCTTACGCCATCGGCCAGGGGATATCGCCAACGATAGCGGCCAGCGCATTTGGATTCATGATGTTCTTGAACATCCTCGGCGGCACCGGGGCTGGAATTCTTTCCGACCGGTTCAGTCGAAAAAACATGTTGGCCGCAGTCTATTTTCTACGAGGTTGTGCCTACATGCTGTTGCTGACGATACCAGGAACCGCCAGTCTATGGGCATTCGCCTCGGTGGCAGGGTTTTCATGGATTGCCACAGTACCCCTCACGACCTCGCTGACCGCCGATGTCTACGGGTTACGGAAGCTGGGAACCATATCGGGATTAACTTTCCTCGCCCATCAGGTTGGCGGAGCCGTGAGCACCCTCATGGCAGGTTATCTCTTTGACTTGACCGGATCCTACACTCTGCCCTTCGCCATCGCAGGTGGGCTGCTTTTCCCGGCGGCGTTGATTTCTTTCACGATTCAGGAGAAGAAGTTCTCCCAACGCTACCAGACGGCCCCCGCGCCGGCCGTGGGTTCCACCGACTGACCGGTGATCCGAACGAGTATCCGCGGCGCCGGTTGATGCCGAAGATGACTTATGCTGAAAGCGAGCACGGCGGCCACAGAGAGCCTTGTCCCTGATTGATGAACCCGGTCCATCTCCAGCGAGTCGGGTATGCGGACATTGATGGAGAGGGTATTGTCTCTGCGGGAGATTCTGAAGGCTTAAATAAGACGGCGAGCAACTTCCACAATGATCCACTCACCGGCGAATTTACGATGGGCGGTGGGC
>CAXEOX010000185.1:0-4878 GCA_963997925.1 uncultured bacterium | reverse complement strand
GGAATATGGACATTGCCCTGGAGCCGTCGGAGCCTCGAATAAATCCTCAGGGTCCTCGTCTTCCTTGAGGCTCACGTCATACATGGAACCAAAGCCCTGGAGCATCCGCCTACGATGTCTGGCCATGAGATACGTCACGACCTTCACAGGGCCAGCACTTACGATCTCATCACCCTTGGCCACATACTTGGCGATTGCCGATACGGCACCATAATCTGCAGTCCTAATATTGACCAGATACCAGTCCTCTGGACAATCCAAATTGATGCCCTGGCAGTATAAGGCGGGATAACGCGGTACCCTCTTGCCCTCTTGCCGACACATACCTTAGCATCCCATAGTCCATAGCCTGGCCAGGCCTGGCGGCTCTATAGTGTTGTCCTAGGGCCTATGTTTCCGGCGAATAGTTTTGCGTCCAGTATATGGAGGACCGGATCCCGAAGGTGCCCTATTGGGAACGGGATTGGCGTTCGCCAATTCATTTAGGGACAACTTTAGCCGGCTCATTCGGCACCGACCGGTAGGGTGCCCCACCGAGTATCCAGGCTTTGCTTATCCTTAACAGCCGTCTTTGCTTGGGCTATACTTGCGCCGCGTTTCAAAGGGAAGCCGCAAGGAGGGTGCCATGAGCGATCCTGTCGTAGAGACGACCGCCGGCAAGGTCCGCGGCTACACGTCGAAGGCGATCCAAGTCTTTAAGGGCATACCCTATGGCGGCCCGACGGGAGGGCGCAATCGCTTCTTGCACCCGAAGCCTCCCACGCCGTGGCCCGGGGAACGTGATGCCACCGACTACGGCCCGGCCTGTCCTCAGCCAGTGCGTGCAGAGACAACCGCCGCCAGAGTGGCTGCGGGGTTCCCCAAGCAAGAGGTGCAGAATGAGGACTGCCTCGTGCTTAACGTCTGGACGCCTGCGGTCCAAGACCATGGTCGCCGGCCGGTGATGGTCTGGTTCCACGGAGGCGCATGGGAGTTTGGCTCTGGTGGAGGGCCTGACTCAGAGGGAATCTCCCTCGCACACCGAGGCGACGTCGTGGTCGTCACCGTCAATCATCGTCTCAGCATCTTCGGGCATCTCTATCTGGGGGAGGCGTTCGGAGAGGAGTACACCACATCGGGCAACACCGGGGTACTAGACCTCGTTGCTTCCCTGGAGTGGGTCCGTGACAACATAGAAGCATTCGGCGGCGACCCCGGCAACGTCACCATCTTCGGCTTGTCTGGCGGTGGCTCCAAGATATGGACCCTTCTGGCTATGCCAGGAGCCCGCGGCCTCTTTCATCGCGCCATCCCGATTAGCGGCTATCTTATGTGGCCGCGGGTAAGCCTGGAGAGCGCAACCTGCGCGGCTGACGCAGCCCTCGAGGAGCTCGGCGTCCAGCGAGGGAACCTTGAACAGCTCGCTGCTGTCCCCACTAGCAGACTGCTGGAAGCTTCGAGCGCGGCGCTTCGCAAAATCACCGGAGGCGACGCCCCCCTCCTCACATTCCCCATCACGACCGTCTTCTCCCCAGTTATAGATGGGATCGCTTTACCCGACTACCCGATGTCCGCCATCGCCGCCGGCTCCTGCGGGGATGTATCCGTCATGGTCGGAACTAACAGGCACGACCATTTCAACGCCACCCGTTTAGATTCAAACTTTGGCTGGCTCGACGACGAGGGGCTTCGCCGTACGCTTCGGACGGTTCTCGGCGACCGCGTTGATGGAATCGTCGATCTCTACCGGAGCACCCGGCCGGGAGCGTCTGCGTCAGCCCTTCTGGTCACCATTTCAACGGATCTTGAGTGGCGCATTCCGGCGATACGGGTGGCCGAAGCCAAGCTGGCCGGCGGCGGAAAGCCCCCGTATATGTACTTCTGCTCCCTCGATGTCGGGCCCACGCCCTTGGTGTTTGGCAACGTTAACCTTCCTACCCTCGATCGGGTCGCCGGCCAGGGAGCCGCCGGGCAAGTAAACCCCGCCTGGGTCCAGTTCGCCCGTGAGGGGGACCCGAATCACGCTGCGATTCCGACTTGGCCCCCATACTCGCTGAGCGAGCGCGCGACCATACTCTTCGACTTCGAATGCCACGTGGTGAATGACCCGTGGCGCGACGAACGGCTTGTGTGGGAGGGGTTACGCTAATACTTCTTAAACTGTTGCGCCCAATCGATTGAAAGCAAAACGTACTACGCGACCGATGCGCTTAATCACAGAGGGCCTGGATGCATCCCGGGCCAAGGCCGCATTCCTAGCGTATAGATATAGAACTATCGGCAAATTCTTATCTCCGATGGCAGTTTAGAGCGCATGATAGAATCCCGTCACCCCTTTATTATCAGACCAACTTAAGCTAATAACGGTCCTTTGAGATTGTTGAGGTGTTTCACAGATGGTAGCTAAATCTGAACCGAATATAGTTCTTTCCAATCAGGAATTCAACGTGGTCGGGACCCGGCCCATTCGTCATGACGGCGCCGATAAAGTCACTGGCCGCGCCCGTTACAGCGCAGATCTACATCTTCCTGGAATGCTCTACGGAAAGGTGCTGAGGAGCCCCCATGCCCACGCGCGGATTAGAAGTATCGATACCAGCAAGGCTGACGTGATGCCAGGAGTGAGGGCGATTGTCACCTCTGCAGCTTTGCCGCAGCCCACTGGAATACTGACCGACATAGGCGAAAATGCCATGGTAAACCCCAAATTCCTTAGTAACAATTGTCTGGCTGAGGACAAGGTGCTCTATAAAGGCCACGCCGTCGCCGCGGTCGCCGCCACCAATGTCCACATCGCAGAACAGGCGTTGGAGCTCATCGAAGTGGACTACGAAGTCCTTCCTCACGTGACCGATCTTCTGGAAGCCATGAAAGAAGATGCTCCGGTTCTACATGAACGGCTTGCCAACGTGGCTAATCCCAATGTGAGACCCGGCGGGTTGCGCGATGAAGGCGACGGAACCCGAAGCACCAACGTCGCAAACCACTTTGTTTTCGAAGCAGGGGACACCGAACAGGGTTTCAAAGACGCAGACGTCGTAATTGAACGCGAATTCCGGACTAGCACGGTACATCAAGGCTATATCGAACCGCATTCGGCCACCGCCGACTGGGGGCCAGACGGTAGCCTTACCATCTGGTGCAGCAGCCAAGGACACTTCAATGTCAGAGATCAGGTGGCTAGCACGCTGGGTATCGATGTCTCCAAGATTAGAGTAGTACCGATGGAGATCGGTGGTGGATTTGGAGGCAAAACATTAGTCTACCTGGAACCAGTTGCGGCGTTATTGTCCCGGGTGGCGGGGCAGGCGGTGAAGTTAAGCATGAATCGTTCTGAAGTGTTCCAGGGCTCTGGCCCCACTTCCGGTAGTTGGATGAGGTGTAAGTTGGGGGTTATGAAAGATGGGCGCATAACTGCGCTCGATGCTTCATTGGCCTTCGAGGCTGGGGCATATCCGGGGTCACCAATTAATCCTGGTTGCCAATGTATGTCTGGGCCCTATGACATATCCAATGGCCGGATAGAGGGCTTTGATGTCGTGCTAAACAAACCGAAGACGGCCGCCTATCGGGCACCAGGAGCGCCTGCCGCCGCATTCGCCATGGAAACAGTCGTGGATGAAATCTGTGAGCAGATTGGGATGGATCCATTGGAGTTTCGGGTGTTAAATGCCTCCAAGGAGGGTTCCCGCCGACTCACAGGACCATTGTTTGGCAGCATTGGCAATATGGAGACCGTACAAGCAGCTATGGATCACCCTCATTGGAACGCCCCACTGGAAGGACCCAATCGTGGCCGTGGTGTTGCCTCTGGCTATTGGTTCAATGCTACCGGACCCGCAAGCGCTACTGCGAGCGTCAATTCCGACGGTACTGTGAGTTTGATTGAGGGTTCGCCTGATATCGGCGGGTCGAGGGCCGCGGTTTCCATGCAGCTTGCAGAGGTTCTGGGTATTGCAGCCGAAGATGTGAGGCCGGTGGTAGGTGACACGGATTCGGTAGGCTATACCTCGTTAACCGGAGGCAGCAGTGTAGCCTTCAAAACAGGTTGGGCTTGTTATGAAGCCGCGGTGGATATCAAGCAGCAACTCGTGGAGAGGGCCGCCCGCATTTGGGACGTAGATTCAAGCTTAGTCGAATACTATGATGGCACCCTGTCTCACATCTCCGATCCAGAGCTGAAATTTACCTTCAAAGAAATGGCAGCTCGCCTAAACTCCACCGGAGGTCCCATAACAGGCCGTGGAAACGTTTCGCCTACAGGTGTAGGAGGGTCATTTGCTACCCATATCGTGGACGTTGAAGTGGACCCGGAAACTGGTAAGGTCGACATTTTGCGGTATACAGCCGTACAAGACGTTGGGAAAGCAGTGCATCCCAGCTATGTTGAAGGCCAGATTCAAGGTGGTTGCGCTCAAGGCATCGGATGGGCGCTGAATGAAGAATACGTACTCGACGGGAATGGATCAATGGAGAACCCGACCTTCCTGGATTATCGCATGCCCACTAGCCTTGATTTGCCGATGATTGATACGGTACTCGTGGAAGTAGCAAACCCAGGGCATCCCTACGGGGTCCGCGGTGTCGGTGAGGTTCCGATTGTCCCTCCTATGGCGGCTATCGCCAACGCTGTATACGCTGCGATCGGGGTTCGAATGGAGAAGTTGCCCATGTCCCCAGGCAATGTTCTTGGCTCCCTATGGAAGAGGCAGACCGACACAACGTAAAGGGCGATGTTCTATGTCGCTTCTGTACAGTCTGCTTGGGGGCAAACAGAGAACGCCAAAGAAAAGTTGAGGCGAAATTGCTAGGAAAATAGTTGGATACCAAACGGCGCAAAGAAAAGCCCGGATTTCAGCAATCCGGGCTTTTTCGTGACTAATTCCTAGTGAACCGCCT